>NZ_JAAUVM010000016.1:0-147881 GCF_012030485.1 Pseudomonas sp. B14(2022) | reverse complement strand
CGATAGCGGAGTGTCAGTCGATATATGTCTGGCTGACACACCGCAATCGGGAGCAAGCCCCCTCCCACATTGGATTGATTGTGTTCTGGAGACCGAGCCGCCCCCAGAACCCAGCGCTTCAGCGCACCAGGCAAGGCTGTTTGTTGTTATAACGCCATCCCGGAATCAGGAACTGCATCGCCACGCTGTCATCCCGTGCGCCGAGGCCCATGCCTTTGTACAGTTCGTGGGCCTTGGCCACGGCGTCCATGTCGATGTCCACGCCCAGGCCAGGCTTGGTGGGTACCTTCACATAACCGCCCTCGATTTTCAGCGGTTCGCGGGTCAGGCGCTGGCCGTCCTGCCAGATCCAGTGGGTGTCGATGGCGGTGATGTCGCCCGGGGCGGCGGCGGCTACTTGGGTGAACATCGCCAGGGAAATATCGAAGTGGTTGTTGGAGTGAGAGCCCCAGGTCAGGCCCCACTCATTGCACATCTGCGCCACGCGCACCGAGCCTTGCATCGTCCAGAAGTGCGGGTCGGCCAGGGGGATGTCTACCGATTGCAGCTGGATCGCGTGGCCCATTTCGCGCCAGTCGGTGGCTATCATGTTGGTGGCGGTTTTCAGGCCCGTGGCGCGGCGGAATTCGGCCATGACTTCGCGGCCCGAGTAACCGTTTTCGGCGCCGCACGGGTCTTCGGCGTAGGCGAGCACGTGGTGCTGATCGCGGCACAGGCGGATGGCTTCTTTCAATGACCAGGCGCCGTTGGGGTCGAGGGTGATGCGCGCATCGGGGAAGCGTTCGGCCAGGGCGGTGACGGCTTCGATCTCTGCGTCGCCGCTCAATACGCCGCCCTTGAGCTTGAAGTCGTTGAAGCCGTATTTGGCTTTGGCGGCTTCGGCCAGGCGCACCACGGCCTCGCTGGTCAGGGCTGTTTCATGGCGCAGGCGAAACCACTCGTCCTCGTTGTCGGCTTCGTTGCGGTAGGCCAGGTCGGTGGCGCTGCGGTCGCCGACGTAGAACAGGTAGCCGAGCATTTTCACCGCATCACGCTGCTGGCCTTCGCCGAGCAGGGCGGCCACCGGCACTTCGAGGAACTGGCCCAGCAGGTCGAGCAGGGCGGCTTCCATGGCGGTGACGGCATGGATGGTGATGCGCAGGTCAAAGGTTTGCAGGCCGCGGCCAGCCGAATCCCGTGAGGCGAAGGTGCTGCGCATCTGGTTGAGGATGCGCTGGTACTGGCCGATGGGTTGGCCGATCACCAGGCTGCGGGCGTCTTCCAGGGTTTCGCGGATGCGTTCGCCACCGGGCACTTCACCGACGCCGGTGTTGCCGCTGCTGTCCTTGAGAATCACGATGTTGCGGGTAAAAAATGGCCCGTGGGCGCCGCTCAGGTTGAGCAGCATGCTGTCGTGGCCGGCGACGGGGATGACCTGGAAATGGGTGACGACGGGAGTATTCATGGCAAGTTCCTGGATAGGCTCAAAGAGGTTTGCTGACGGCGGCGCTCGTTGGCGTCACGCTTGGCGAAGTCAAAGCGGCGGAGGGGGCGGTCTTGGCAAAGAACACCAGGATCGCGGCGAGCACCGACGTGCCGGCCAAACCGTAGAGACCACCCTGGATCGAACCGGTGGTCTGCTCCAGAAAGCCAAAGGTGGTCGGCGCGACGAAGCCACCCAGGTTGCCGATGGAGTTGATCAAGGCGATCACGGCAGCGGCGATGCGCACATCCAGGTAACCCTGTGGGATCGGCCAGAACAGCGAGGACGCCGACTTGAACCCAATGGCCGCAAAACAGATTGCCACGAACGCGAAGATCGGCCCGCCGGTGGTGGACATGAACATGCCCGCCGCCGCAATCAACAGCGCCGCCGCGACCCAGGCCTGCTGGAACTTGAATTTGCCCGACAGCGTCGCGAAGGCATACATGGCGATGATCGAGATCAGCCACGGGATCGAGTTGAAGAAGCCGACCTGCACATCGCTCAGGTCGCCCATCTTCTTGATGATGCTCGGCAGCCAGAACGTCGCCGCGTAGATGGTCAGTTGAATGCAGAAGTACAGGGCGCAGAACAGCAGGATCTGGCGGTCCTTGAGCAGCTTGCCGATGGTCGGCTTGATGCTGGTCAGGGCTTCCCGCTCGCGCTGTTCCTGGTCGATGGCGTTGACCAGAGCGTCCTGTTCTTCGCGGGTCATCCACTTGGCGTCGTGGGGCTTGGAATCGAGCCAGAACCACACGAAGAAACCGATCACCACCGAGGCCAGGCCTTCGATGGCGAACATCCATTGCCAGCCGTGGAAGCCAAACCCTTCGATCTGCAGCAGTGCGCCTGACAGCGGGCCGGAGATCAGCGAGGCCACCGCCGAGCCACTGAGGAAAATCGCGATGGCTTTGCCGCGCTCAACCCCCGGCAGCCAGCGGGTGAAGTAGTAGATCACCCCAGGGAAGAAGCCGGCTTCGGCCACGCCCAGTAGAAAGCGCAGGATGTAGAAGTGGGTTTCGTTCTGGATGAACGCCATCAGCGTGGCGACGATGCCCCAGGTGAACATGATGCGGGTCAGCCAGATGCGCGCGCCGACCTTTTGCAGCAGCATGTTCGAGGGCACTTCAAAGAGCGCGTAGCCAATGAAGAACAGCCCGGCGCCAAACCCATAGGCGGCAGCGCCGATGCCCAGGTCAGTTTCCATGTGCGTGCGCACAAAGCCGATATTGACCCGGTCGATGTAGTTGAGGATGAACATGATCACGAACAGTGGGAGCACATGGCTCTTCACTTTTCTCACGGCTTGCGCGAGGACCGAATCACTGTCTGGTGTGGCAGATGCATGGCTTGAATTGTTCACAATTCAAAACTCCCCCTGATTATTTTTATGCGGGTTTGCGTGTCTTGTTGATAGACATCATACAAGTTGATTTCTGGAGTTCGCAATGCGGTGATGATGTTTTTGTGTTTATAAGAGCCAGTATTTAGTGCTGTTTTGGTTATTTTGCGGGTTGGGGTGGGGTTTTAGAGAAGATTGAGAGGGCTTTTGAAAGGGTGGCGCTGGCGGCCATTAATGTTGGTTGTCATACAAGTGGAGCGATTTTTTTCACTCGCACCCCAACCTGTAGGAGCGAGCTTGCTCGCGAAAAACGTCAACGATAATGCGGGCAGCCTGGATAAACGCGGCGCCCTCAGGTTCTTCGCGAGCAAGCTCGCTCCTACAGTGGGGTTACGCCGTGGGGCGGGATGTTAAGCTCCCTCCTGCCCAACCCCGTGGATTCGTAACTATGCCCATTGAAAACGGCCCCCCCGTTCGTAGACGCTCCAACAACCTGGCCCAAGGCGTGCTTGACGCCCTGACCCAGCGCATCCTGCTTGGGCAGTTGAAGCCGGGTGAAAAGCTGCCGTCCGAATCCACCATCGTGCTTGAGCATGGGGTGAGCCGTACCGTGGTGCGCGAGGCGCTGTCCAAGCTGCAAGCCTCGGGGCTGGTGGAGACGCGCCATGGCATCGGCACCTTCGTGCTGGCGCAACAGGCCCAGCAAGGTTTGCGCCTGCATGTGGACACCGTCGCCAGCGTGCGCAACATGCTCGAGCTGCGCCTGGGCCTGGAGGTGCAGGCAGTGGCACTGGCCGCCGTGCGCAGGACCGACGAGCAGCTTGCCCACATGCGCGCCGCGCTGGACGACTACCAGGCCTCGCTGGCCAACAACGACAGCTGTGTGGAAGAGGACAAGCGTTTCCACCAGTTGATCGCCGAAGCCACCGGCAATACCTTCTTCACCGAGATCATGCTGCACCTGGGCAATGCGATGATTCCGCGTACCCAAGTGAAAGGCGCCGAACGTGGCGGGGCGGACTTCGCCAAGCTCGGGCAATTGGCGAACCTGGAACATGAGGCGATCTTCAACGCAATCAGGCGCCAGGACCCGGACGCGGCGCGGGCGGCGATGGTGTTGCATCTGACCAACAGCCGGGATCGATTTTCCGGCGAATAAAAAGGAACACAGGTTGAACGAACACACCTTGTCCATGCGCCTGGAGCGCGTGGCGGCGCATGTGCCGATGGGCGCGCGGCTGGCCGATATCGGCTCGGACCACGCCTACCTGCCGGTGGCCTTGATGCGCCGTGGCGTGATCGAGGCCGCGGTGGCGGGCGAGGTGGCGATCACTCCGTTCCAGGCGGCCGAGCGCACCGTGCGGGAGAACGGCCTGGAGCAGCACGTTACGGTGCGCCTGGCCGATGGTCTGGCGGCGATAAAGCCGGCAGACGCGATCACCGCGATCAGCGTCTGCGGCATGGGCGGCGAAACGATCCGCGACATCCTCGAAGGCGGCAAGGCCCACCTCAGCGGTCACGAACGCCTGATCCTGCAACCCAATGGTGGCGAACAACCGTTGCGTCACTGGTTGATGGAAAACGGTTACACCCTCCTCGATGAAGAGCTGCTGCGGGAAAACCGTTTCTACTACGAAATCATCGTCGCCGAACGCACCACGCCGGTGATCTACAGCGCCGAACAACTGTACTTCGGCCCCCTGCAGATGCAGGCGCGCAGCCCGGTGTTCCTGGCCAAGTGGCAGCGCATGCTGCGTCAGAAGCAGAAGACCCTGGCCAGCTTCGAGCATGCGCGGCAGGCCGTGCCGGAAGATAAGGTCGCGGAAATTGCACGGCAGGCAAGATGGATTACTGCGTTACTGGCTGGATAACACTTCTTCCCGATGACGGCCCTTCAAGTTCTCCCCTTACGCGGCCGATAGGATGCTTGTGATTGAGGGCGTTTTGGAACGTACCTCGGTCAGTCGTCTCCGGCGGTGACAGCGGCCTTGTCGCTACTGAGTGCTTTTGCCCCATTTTCGCGCACGCGAGGTGGGGCGTTCGTGCAGCGAACGCCCTGTTTCGGGGCTGGGTGTGAGCGGCCCGTATCTTGCTAGAGCCTTACCAATCAATGACATGGCATTTTGCTTTCATTTATTTCAAGGCTTCGCCCAGCGGTGCGCCGGGTGGGTTGTTTTCGGGAGTGGTCGGACATGCACAGCTTTTTATCACCTGGTATCCGCCTGCTCGGACGTTTCGGCTTCGCGCGCAAGTTCCAGGTTCTGTTTTTCCTGTTCATGCTCCCCTTGGCCGGAAGCCTGTGGATGATCGGCCAGGACTATCGCGACAAATTAAGCGTGATTTCCGCTGAGCAGTCCGGTCTTCGTCAACTATTGGCCCTGGATGCGCTGGACGGCCAACTGAGCGCCCAACGTAACCTGGCTGCGCGCTGGAAAGCGGCGGACATCCTGCATGCCCCGACGCCAGCGGCGAAGGCGGCGATGGATAAGGTCGATGCCAATTTCCCGGTGATCCTGCAAAGCCTGCAAGCTCTCGGTGATGCTTTGAAAACCCAGAGCGCCGGCGCTGATGTCCTGGCCCGCTTCGAGGCGTTGCAGGCCACGGTCAAGGGCATGGACTCGGCGTCCCTGCGCACCGTTGGCTGGTGGCCGGATGGCTACGACCGCTTCACCGCTGCGCTGACGGCGATGCAGGCCCTGCGCGAACAGATCACCCTCGACGCCGGCCTGATCCTCGACCCCTGGTTGGAAACCTACATGCTCATGCAGATCGGCACCCAGCAAACGCCCGACCTGATCGAGCGCATCGGGCGGATGGCCAGTGTCGGGCAGTCCTCGATTTCTTCGGGGCAGTTCACCTTGCAGAGCCGTTTGCAGATGCGCGACCTGCGCAGCCGCATCGGCGATGCGCGGGATCAACTGGTCAAGGCTGCGGCTTCGCTCAAGGCCAAGCAGTACGCCGGCATGGAGCCGTGGACAGCGCAATACGACACCAGCCTGCAGTTGTTGGATAACGAACTCAAAGTGCTCGACGACGGCGTGTTCGGCGGCAGCATCAAGCTGGATACCGCCGGTTTCGAGCGCAGTATCGACGCCACGCTCGAGTCGCTCGGCGCGCTGCGCATTCGGTCGCTGACGTCGATGGATGCGCGCCTGGACTACTACCACGAGCACGCGAACACGCAGTTCATACCGATGGCGGCAACGTTCAGCCTGTTGGCGTTGGCGGCGCTGTACCTGTTCATGTGCCTGCAAGCCTCCATCCGCCGCAGCGCCAGCGGTATCACCACGTTGGCCGAGTCCCTGCGCGACGGCAACCTGTGCGTGGCCGTGACGGTGGAAGGGCGCGACGAACTCGCGGCCATCAGTACCGCGCTTAACGTCGCGGTGGTGCAATTGCGCGCCAGCCTGCTCGGCGTCAATCACGAAACCCAGCAGCTCGGCTCGGCGGTGCTCACCCTTAATTCGCAATCGGGCAGCACCCTCAGCGAAGTCGAAGACCAGCAGCACCAGATCAGCCAGATCGCCGCCGCCGCCACGCAGTTGGCCGCCACGTCCATGGGCGTCGCGCGCAGCTGCGAACAGGCCTCGGGCAGTGCCCAGCACACCCGGCGCATCGCCGAAGACAGCAGCCGCGACAGCCAGCGCACCACCGCCAGCATCCAGCAGCTCAACCAGCGCCTGACCGATACCTCGGACGCCTTGCAGCAGGTCAGTCAGCAAGGCCAGCAGATTCAATCGGTGGTGGACACCATTCGCGGCATCGCCGAGCAGACCAACCTGCTGGCGCTCAACGCAGCCATCGAAGCCGCCCGCGCAGGCGAGCAGGGCCGTGGCTTTGCGGTGGTCGCCGATGAAGTGCGCAGCCTGTCGCAACGCACCCAGGCGTCGACGGCGCAGATCGCCGGCACCGTCGACAGCCTGCGCGCCACGGTGAGCCAGGCGGTGACGCTGATGGGCGCCGCGTGCGAGCAGGCGTTGACCGATGCCGAGTCCGTCACCGGCCTGGGCACGCGCCTGGGCGAGATTGCCGGCGCGGTGCAGAACGTCACCGACACCCTGGCGCAAATCGCCACGGCGGTGGAGGAGCAGGCGGCGACGGCGGATGAAGTGAGCGGCAATATCCAGCAAGTCGACCAGGCCGCCGGGCGCCTGCTCGACGGCGCGCGCGCAGTAAATCGTGCAGCGGACACCTTGAGCAAAGGCAGCCAGGCGTTGAGTGATAACACCGCACGGTTTCGCCTGAGCTGAGGTCTGTAAACCCTCAAGATCCAACCCGGTGTGCGGGGGCGAGCGCGCTCCCACACGCTTCAACGCACCGGTGGCACTGACCGCCTAGGTGCCGACCTTGTCGCTTTTCTCACCGGCCACCAGCAGCCAATGCCCGTTGGGGGAAAATGCGATGTTGCGCGACTGCTTCTCTTCGACCCGGTATTGGTCGGCACGCTCACGAAGCCTCTGCTGATCGGGGTGAGTGCGCCGGTGGCGGCGTCGAAGCGGTAGTGCAGCACATGGTCCGTGCCCAGGTTGCCGGCGTAGGCAAGGCGAAATTGCTTGGGTCGGGGCATCGCTTCGACGGCGAGCCGCTGCTGGACAAGGCGCAAGCCGGTTAAGGGAAAACGCTGCACCTGTGGCAAGCATTAAACCCGGAACCTTCAGCCCCGACAGGGCTCACTTGTTAAGTCGCCCTGTTCCCTTGCCGAAAGGAATCCGCATGCATGCCCCCCCATCAACCGTGCCCCTTCACACCCCCGTCGAACGCGAACTGAGCCTGCGCGCGGTCATCACCGGCACCGTGCTCGGTATCCTGCTGACCCCTTCGAATGTGTACGCCGGGTTGAAGATCGGTTGGTCGTTCAACATGTCGATCATTGCCCTGCTGGTGGGGTATGCGATCTGGCAGGGCCTGGCGAGGCGGTCGTCCGAGCAACTGCCGTGGACGTTGCACGAGAGCAACATCAACCAGACCGTCGCCTCGGCCGCCGCGTCGATTATTTCCGGTGGGCTGGTGGCGCCGATCCCGGCCTATACCCTGCTGACCGGCAACCAGCTGGACGCATGGCCGATGATCGCCTGGGTGTTCTCGGTGAGTTTCCTGGGCATCTGGATCGCCTGGTACCTGCGGCCTTCGTTGCTCAATGACAAGGCGCTGAAGTTTCCCGAAGGCATGGCCACCCTGGAAACCCTGCTGCATATCTACAACCATGGGCGCGAAGCCGCGACGCGCTTGAAGGTGCTGCTCAGTGCGGCGTTGCTGTCCGGGCTGGTGAAGTGGGTGGACACCTTTGTGTGGGCCTTCCCGCGTTGGTCGCCGAGTGCCCAACTGGAACGCCTGACCTTCACCGCCGACCCTTCGCTGTTGCTGCTGGGTTTTGGCGGCATTATCGGCATTCGCGTCGGCCTGACCCTGTTGCTCGGTGCCTTGCTTGCCTGGGGCGGTCTCGGCCCGTGGCTGCTGGCCCAAGGCCTGGTGACCTTGCCGGCCGGCAGCAGCGGCCCGCAATTCGCGGCGTTGGTGGAGTGGTTACTGTGGCCGGGTGTGAGCCTGATGGTGTGCTCAACCTTGGCGTCGTTAACCATTCGGTTGTGGGCGTTGTACACCTCTACAAAGTCCGCCGGCGGGCAAGCCTGGAGCGTCCCCAAGCCTGGGCCGGCCGCCGGTTTCGCCCTGTCGATCGTATTGGTGGTGAGCCTGCAGGCGCTGTTGTTCGGCATCAATCTGTGGATGGCGTTGCTGACTATTCCCCTGGCGATCTGCCTGGCGGCCGTTGCTGCCCGCGTGGTGGGCGCCACCGGTATTCCGCCGATTGGCGCCATCGGGCAGTTGTCCCAGCTGAGCTTCGGCATCGTCGCGCCGGGGCAAGTGCCGATCAACTTGATGAGCGCCAACACTGCTGGCGGCTCGGCCGGGCAGTGCACCGACTTGATGAACGACTTCAAGGTCGGCAAGGCGATTGGCGCCACGCCGCACAAGCAAGTGATCGCGCAGATCCTGGGGATTTTCATTGGCAGCATCGTCGGGGTGTTCGCGTACCTGGCGCTGATTCCTGATCCGCAATCGATGCTGCTCACCGAAGAATGGCCGGCGCCGGCGGTCGCGACCTGGAAAGCCGTGGCACAAACCCTCACCCATGGGCTGGATTCATTGTCGGCGAGCATTCGCTGGGCGATTGCTATTGCCGGTGTGGCGGGGGTGTTGCTGGGGGTACTCGACAGCCTGTTGCCCGCCCATCGCGCCCGCTACTTGCCCAGTGCCGCTGCGTTGGGGTTGGCGTTTGTGCTGCCAGCTTCGGTGTCGCTGATGATGGCGCTGGGTGCGGTGCTCACCTGGCTGGTGAGCTGCCGCTGGCCGAGCATTACCGAGCGTTTTGCGATTACCGCAGCGGCGGGGTTGATTGCCGGGGAGAGCATCACCGGCGTGGGGGCGTCGCTGTGGCAGATGATGGGGAATGGGTAAGCTGTCCCCCAAGGCTGGCATCTCCCCCACAACAGTCCGGTTCTTGATGGGTTAAGCGTTCGCCGCACGACTCACTTGGCAAACGCATACTCCCCACCCTGTTCCAGCGCCTGGCGATAAGCCGGGCGTGCCTGGAAACGCTGCACCCACGCTGCCAGGTGCGGGTACGCCGGCAGCTTGCCCTGGGCCTTGGCGATTTCGCCGATAAAGCTCATCTGGATGTCCGCGCCGCTCAATTCATCGCCCAGCAGATACGGCGTGTGTGCCAGCGCCTCGTTGAGGTAACCGAGGTAATTGGCTACTTCCGATTCGATACGCGGATGCAACGGCGCACCGGCATCACCCAGGCGTCCCACATAGAGATTGAGCATCAGCGGCAGCATGGCCGAGCCTTCGGCGAAGTGCAGCCATTGCACATACTGGTCGTAGGCGGCCGTGGCCGGGTCCGGTTGCAGGCGACCGTCGCCATGGCGGCGGATCAGGTAGTCGACGATGGCGCCGGACTCGATCACCACGTTGGCGCCGTCTTCGATCACCGGGGACTTGCCCAGCGCATTGATCGCCTTGAGCTCCGGTGGCGCAAGGTTGGTCTTCGGGTCGCGCTGGTAGCGCTTGATCTCGTACGGCAGGCCAAGCTCTTCCAGCAGCCACAGAATGCGCTGCGAACGTGAGTTGTTGAGGTGATGGACAATGATCATGGGAACTCCGCGGGGCATGGGGTGTGTAGGAACAGACTGCTGCGACAACGTAGAGTGCCCTGAATCAGCGGGATGTTTGCTTGGCAAACGCCCCTTCGATCAACGCACCACCTCGAACGCCGTGTATTCATACGCCGAGCGCATTTTGCTCGACATCGTCTCCAACGTCAGGGCAATGCCCAGGTCTTCGATAAACGCGCGCGAGGTCTTGTAGTCGCCTTGCTCGCACTCAAGCTTGATGGCGTCGCCGGTCAACGAGGCAAACACCTGTCGGGCCGGGAAGCGCTGGCCGACCTTGCAGCTCACGGAGGTCTCGAGCGGGGTATCGGTCGGTTTGCCGGGCACGTTCGCCATATGCAGGTTAGCGCTCAGCGTCTGGCCTGGCGTCCAACTGCTCGGAATATTCAGTTCGGCTTCGCGGGTCAGCAGCACCTGACCGTCGCCCACGCCATTCATCTTCGACTTCAACTGAATCAGGTCCGCCTGCACCAGGCGCTCGACATGGAAGGTGTCGCTGTAGATCTCGTTCTTATTCAGTAAGCCACCCACCGCCGTGAAGGTCACCGAGGTGGGGGTGTCGTTGCTGCCATCGCTTTTTTTCGACAGGTACGTGTAGCTCAACGTCTTGAACTTCGGCTGCAGCAGGGCCGAGTCGAGGTGCTGGAGCACGCTGGCGGGTACGGCGACGTCGTTGATGCTCGGTTCTACGACGGTGCGTGGGTAGTCAGCCGGTTCGATGTCCGGACGTGACCAGGCCAGCAGCGCCGCATCGACACCGCCCTGCAACGAACAACTGATGCGCGATTGCGTGCCGTCGGTGCCTTCCGGCTCTACCAGCAGCACGCGCTCGACTTCGCGGGTGCCCGGCGCGACGCCGGGCCGTGGCTTGATGGCCTGCCAACGGTCGCCGACCTTGAGCTCGCTGCGAATGTAGGCGTCATCGCCTTTTTGCAGGCGAGCAGGCTGGTCGAGCAGCGGGGCAAGGCGTTGGGCAACCTCGTCGATATTGCCTTGCACAACAAAGCCCCAGTAATAGTAACGCCCCAGGTTGCCGAGGTCGCTGGCCTCGTCGGCGTACGACAACAGCTTCAAACCGGCGATGGGCGGCGTGCTGATCGGCACCGCGTTGGCCTTGCGGTCCGCGCGGTTGACTACCGCGATCCACGCGAAGTCTTTGTCCTGCTTGAGCGGCGCGTAGGCCTGCCAGGCGTCGCGGTGGCTGTTCAGGCTGCTGAAGAACGTCGCGTCGCAGCGGGTGAAGGCCTTGAGCGTGTCGGTCAGCGCGGCATCGTCGGCGTGGGCGATGGAAGGCAGCAGCGCAGAGGCGAGGAGGAGGGCGGCGGTGGGCAACTTCATCGAGCGGGATGTCCGTATCGGGGGCGGGAACTGGGCATTATCCAGAAATTACCCGCCAAAGGCTCGGCTCAATGACCGAGCCCCATGAGGCGCGCGATTTTTTCAGATCCAAAGATCGTTTGTTGCAGTACGCTCACCGCCTTCATGGCCGGTATTCAAGATGCCCCGAGGCTCAATCATCATCAGCTTCGCCTCACCCTCGGCGGCGGTCCGATGTTCAACGCCACGCGGGACCACATACAACTCGCCCGCCGCCACATACACCGGACCTTCCGGCAGATCGATACGCAGCGTCCCTTCCAACACCAGGAACGCTTCGTCGGTTTCCGGGTGTGAGTGCCAGATGAACTCCCCTTCGATGCGCACCACCTTGAACTGGTAGTCGTTCATTTCGGCGACGACCCTGGGGCTCCACTGCTCGTTGATGAGCGACGCCTTTTGCGCAAGGTTTACCGGTTGTGCCGGGTGCTGTGACGTAGCCATGATCCATCCTCTGGTAGGTAAGAGGGCCAGACTATCGAGGCAACGAGGCGCCTGGCTTGTACGATCCTGCACGTTGGCCGTCTAAAGCTCGGCCGATTTCCGGCGATAACCTGTATGAACCCGCCAATCAAGGATCGATAAAATGGCTCTTTCCGTCAGCGCTGCCTATCTCCCGCCGGTCAACACCAGCCTTACACCTTCCGACCAGCAGCTCGTGGCCCAGCCACTGACAGAGGCCGCGAAGGAAGCGTTGGCAAACGCCGCCCCGGCGGCCGTCTACCATCCCAGTGGATCAGCAAGCACCACGGTGGAACCGCCGGAGGTGGTCGACGTCTGGGTCGGTCGGACCCAGTCGCCAGACCACCCTCGGCTCGTCGAAATTTCCACCGGCGCGCTCAATACGCTGAAGGCATCCTTCAAGGCATTCGAGTCAGCGCTGTCGGCCATCGCTCCCGACTTGGCCGGCAAAAAATACGGCTTCACCGTCGAGGCCGATGGCCGCCTGAAAGTGCTGGATTCGGCCAGCCAGCTCAGCAGCTCGGATACCAAACGGCTGACGGATTTGCTCAATCAATCCCTTGGCCTGAAAACCGCAGCTGTTGCCTACCGCAATGCCTCCATCGACACGGTGGACGCCGATTCCGTCTGGTCGGGCCTGGGCTATTACAGCCTGACCAACGAAAACTTCGCCAAGACCATTGATCTGGCGCCGCTCTTAAGAGACTTCGACCCGTCGGACTTCAAAGGGGCCAGGGACCGGATTTTTATTAATCAACTGGCCTCCAAAGGCGAACTGGCGACGCAACAGACGGAAGCGGCGATGTATGAGCGGCGTGGAATACAGCGGTTCAGTGCGCAGGCGTGATCTACTGTGTGGGGTAAAAATGAAGCCGTGCAGGCGGTTCAACCCCGCCTGCGCGATTCAATCCCTGCAAAAATCAGCATACCCGTCACCATCGCCAACGTGAACACCAGCACCTGCCATTGGCCCGTCAACAGCAATGCCACTGCCGGCCCGGGACATAGCCCCGCAATCGCCCACCCCATGCCGAACACCAGGCTGCCCAGCACGAGGCGGCGGTCGATGGTGCTTTGCGTCGGCATCTGGATCGGTGCGCCCAGCAGCGAGACCTGGCGATGCCTTACGACGTAAAAGGGCACGCTGCTCACCATCAGGGCGCCGAGCATGACCAAGGCCAATGAAGGGTCCCACTCGCCGGCGAGGTCGAGGAACGCGAGCACCTTCGCCGGGTTGGTCATGCCGCTGAGGTGCAGCCCCAGGCCGAAGATCAGACCGGCGATCAATGCAGTGAGTTTGCGCATGCTCAGGCTCCCAGCAGGTGGCGGATGAAATAGACACCGGCGAACCCGCTGCCCATGAAACAACCGACCGCGACCAACGAACGCAGCGACCACCGCGAAAGTCCGCAGATGCCATGCCCACTGGTACAACCGGCGCCATACCGCGTGCCAATCCCCACCAGCAGCCCTGCCAGCACCAGCGCGTAGCCACCGGCCTGGAACGATGACTCAGGCAGCTTGGCAAACAACGACCAGATCCAGGGCGAGACCAGCAGCCCGATCACAAACAGCAGTTTCTCCCCACGCCCCTCGCCGCGCCTGGAGAGCAGGCTGCCAAGCAGGCCGCTGATACCGGCGATGCGGCCGTTGAGCAGGATGAACAGGCCTGCGGACAAGCCGATCAGGGCGCCGCCGAGCAGGGCGGTCCAAGGGGTGAAGTGGGTGGAAAGAGTCATGGCAGGGCCTGGGTGTGTGAGGACTACGTGCATCGATACCACAGTTTTATCCCCAACCCCAACGGGTGAAGACGCGCACTCACACCTTGGCCGTATGCACCTTGGCCAGGCGCAGGCGCCAATCGCCGTCATGGCGCAAGTGGCATTCTTCTTCGGAGTCGAAGTGGACGCAGCGTTCCATGGGCGCGCCGTGCACGTCGGCGTCGTTGAGTGCGGCAGCAGTCAGCTCAC
This sequence comes from Pseudomonas sp. B14(2022), assembly GCF_012030485.1. Taxonomy (NCBI): domain Bacteria; kingdom Pseudomonadati; phylum Pseudomonadota; class Gammaproteobacteria; order Pseudomonadales; family Pseudomonadaceae; genus Pseudomonas; species Pseudomonas sp. B14(2022). Next base: position 134,096 of record NZ_JAAUVM010000016.1, on the reverse strand, counting down.
GCATGCGTGTGTCTGCCCCTGTCGAGAGGGCGTGGTCCTTGTTGGCGCGGCTGTCGAACACCCAGATCACCCGCAGGCTTTGGGGGAAGGCGCTGTAGTCGACGGTGTGGGTCAGCCAGTCGAAGCCGGGGATTTCAGTTTTGGCGATTTCGCAGGCGTCGGTGAGGGTGGCGATGAGGCGACGTTCAATAAGCGGGCGCTTAGCATTACGCATGCTGTCGATTCCATTCGTAAGGTGAGCGATTTGAACATCCACGGGGCTTATTCTTTGCTGTCTTCGCAGACGGCTTTCAGGCCCAGGATAGTGGTAGGGGTCTGGCCGATGTGAGTGGTTGTGCTCACGACCATATTGGCGCCGGTGTCACCGACCAAGTGGTAGGGCCTGCCGTTGCAGACCTTCCCGGCTTTTTGATTGATGTTTTCCAGCAGACCTTCCCGGGAGTTAAAGATGCTGCCATGGCTGGTGATCATGTATTCGCCGGGAGCCACTTCGTTGGCGCCGGTGAAGGTGCAGCCAGTCAGGGTTGCGGTGATGCATCCGAGCAAGAGAAGTTTTTTCAAATCCGTGATCTCAAGTAAGCGGGGTAATGGCCGGCGAATATTACAGCAAGGTCTCGCGCATCGATGCGTCAAACGCATGCTTCTGTGGAAATTGAAAAAGGTTCAAACTGCCGAGCTGTTTGTTTGACCCGTTTGTGGCCCTGCGTCACGCTTGATACGCGATGTTTGGAGCGCAAATATGCTTGCCGCACTCAATCAAAATCCCTCGGTTGTCCTGGTTCCCACTCAACAAAGCGATTTGGACGATCTTGTCGCCATTCGAATTGAAGCCATGCGTGAAAGTCTGGAGCGTGTCGGGCGATTCGACCCAGTACGCGCTCGCGAGCGTTTTGCCAGCGGCTTTGATGCCCGCGACACACGTTATATCGAGGTCTGTGGAGAGAGGGTTGGTTTTGTAGCGGTTCAGCGTCACTCCAATGAATTTCTGCTCGACCACTTATATGTAAGACCTGGCGCGCAAGGATTGGGGATCGGCGCTGCAGTGCTCATTCAGATTTTCAAAGAGGCGGATAACGCTGCACTCCCTATTAAAGTGGGGGCTCTTAAAGAAAGCGCGTCGAATCGCTTTTATACCCGCCATGGCTTCCAATTTGTCGAAAGCAGTGAATTCGACAATTATTATGTTCGCCGGCACATTGCGGTGCCGGGGCCGGCGGGCTAGTTGGCCAGACCCGCGCGTGGAGAAGCCAGGCTCACGCCAGCCTTCAAACAGAGGCCCCGTTTGCTGCGCGACAGCGCTACGTCGAAGCAGTAGTGGGACCTCCCTCGGCACAAGGGGGAGCGTTTGCCTTGGTCAGTTCGCTGCTGCTGTCGCTTGCTTCTTGGCCCGTAGCGCCAGGCAGCGGTTTGAAGGCTTGGTTTGGTGTTGGTCTGCTTACTGCACGCTCGTTATATCTGCCAACAGTTGTTCGAGCCCTTCAGGCGTTGAATAGAGGTTTTCCAGCGCCGCGACCTCGGCCAGTTGGCCTGGCGAAAGGGTCTTTTCTTCGTGCTCAAGCTGGGCGCGCATCTCTTCTTCATTTTTCGGCAGCTTGCGCTTCAATGCTACGCGCAAAAGCCCGCACGCCTTAAGCTTGTTACGTTCGAAACCTCGGCCGGTGTCCATCTGCACAGCGAGGAGGGCGGTTGCAAACGCGTGTCCTTGCGCCGCAGCCTTGAGCAACCATCGGTTCGCTGTCGGGTAGTCGACCGGTATTTCATCTCCCTTGCTGTAGAGGTAGCCGAGAATGAACTGCGCATCGGCCCGGCCTTGCTCGGCAGCACGGGTATACCACTGCACTGCGCCGGGTACATCCTTGGGTGTGCCGCGACCACTGAGCATCGCGACGCCCATCATTTCGTAAGCCTTGGCATTGCCGCTGTCGGCTGCCTGAGCAAGTAGCTTGACCGATCGCTCAAGATCGACCGGCGCGCCTCTGCCCAGTGCGTAAAGCGTTGCCAACTGTATGAGTGACTCGGCATCCCCTTGAGCACTGCCCTTGCTTGCCCATGCGAACGCCTGCTGATCGCTCGCCTCAACGCCATCACCTCGGTAGTAAAGCCTCGCGAGGTCTCCTTGCGCTTTGGCATGCCCTTGTTCGGCGGCTTTTTGAAACCACATGGCTGCCTGGGCGAAACTCCTGGGTTGATCCTGGCCTGCAATATTGGAAATACCCAGGAAATACTGGGCATCCGGGTTTCCATGCCCGGCCGACCGAGTGATCCACTCCAGGCCCTTGGAATGATTCACCGCTACGCCGCGCCCGTAGTAGGTGAAAATACCGGTTTTATACTCCGCGACAGGTTCGCCGTTTTCGGCAGCGCGCAAATACCACTCTGCCGCCTTGACCGGGTTTTTATCGACCACCAGGCCTTCGTCGTAGAACGCACCCATCAGCAGCGTGACGCTGTGCGGACTGCGCCATACGGTGATAGCGAACGTGATTAAAAGATAGGCCAGATAGCCCAGGAGCAACGCAACCAAAGGAACGACAAACCGGCGCAATTTCGAATCCATTCGTGAGGTGTAGGTGAGCAGTGTAGCGATGCTCACGCGCCGGTACATAGATGTGTTTCTACAACAGGTTTAACCGCGTTCGGCGCTGCGAACCAGCGGCGCATGTGTAGGCCCATGTAGGCGTTGATGGCGATGGTACATCGCGCCCAGCAGGGCAAATTGCGCCGTGATGGGTTGGTCGGGGAGCATCATTACGGTAGGCATGCAGTGAAGGTCAGGATCGCTTTCGGGTTACTTGAACCTGTTTTGATTACTCGCTTACCGGAGGGCAGCTTTCGAGCGAGCTAGCCGGTAGCTGTGGGTAGCAAACGACCTTAAGCTGAGCTTCGCGAAGGCAGAGATCGGCCAGAAGTGGATGCTTGCGAAATATGGGTTCGAATGCCCAGAGCCCCCCTGACGGCACTCCAAATTTTCTGCTTCAAACCTCAGGGATTTCATTAGGCGAAATCACATTGCCATTCCAGCCAATTCTAAAGATGCATAAAATGCATTTATGCAAAAAAATGCATTGATGCATAATATGGATGAGTATACAGTATCTCTGCTCGCCGACGTCATGCTTCGCGATAACCTCAGGCGGGCGAGGTACACGAAGCAGCGAAGGCTGGAAGCCTTCAAAAATAGGAATACTGTCGATGAATGGACCAGACGACTTAACCAAAAGGAAATGGTAATGACAATAGAGCTCGGAGAATCCAGAGTGACAGCCCCGGCCTTGATAGGGGCGTTTAACTTCAATCTTAGAAGCGATAATCAGCCACTGAACTTCTTCCCTCCCGCTACTCGCATGGACCTCCAAAGGCGAGATGTAATAAATGCGTTCACAAGCAAGTTTCAAAAAGAAATTGATGCCGCGCATACTGAAAACATGCAGAAAATCGACAGTAAAATCAAAAAGGATGTAGAGAGTGAGGGAGGTTCTAATGAGTCAATGGATGCAACAACTCCAGAATCAACTGTAACAAAAGAACATGTGATTCATGTAAAGCTATACTACAACTCTAAAGCAGAAGAAAAAAACCAAGCAGACAAAGCAGCGTCGCTGAAAGTCGGCCCGGACCTTAAAGCTTACTACTCTGTTTCTGATGTGTTTCCGGATAATAAATACCAAGATGCAGCAGTCCGAAAGCAACGGCTTATTGATTGGGCTTTAGGCTATGAGGCCCTTCGGCTCGCTCAGGTCTATGCAGAAACAGCCAGGCGTTTGAAAGCGGCAGCAGATGCATTGGCTATTATTCAGGCCGAACAAGCACGCCTAACCGCCGCAAATGAAGCTGTTCGGAACGCCAATACGTTCCGTGCACCGGGCTCTGCATCTGCTGCCGGCTCGCTGTTTATGACTTCCGCCGGAACCGTGACGGTCGTTGAAGCCGCAGCGCTCACTCTACAAGCGGCTATTCGTGCAGCTATTAGCGCTTTGGGCGGAGTTGTTGCGAGTGTTGGGGCAGGCCTTGTTGTTGGGGTTTCAGCGCTCTTTTACTCGTCAAAGCTGGCGAATGGCGAACTGTCGGAGCGTTATGCTTTCAGTACCCCAGTATCGGACCTGATTCCTGACTTTGAGCAAGATCTGAATAGCGTTGCTGCCACAGGTGGCACCGTTGATTTGGCTTACCGCATTAGCTCAAAAACTGCTGCCGATGGGCGGTCAGAGGTCTTTGTAGTCAAGACTGATGGCGTGACGGTTCCGTCAAAGGTCAGGGTGGTGGCGGCTCGTTATGATGCGGCACAGAAAGTCTATAGCGCTACGACAGCGGATGTACCTCCACGGACTCTAACCTGGACGCCTATTGTCAACCCAGGGAATAATTCAACGACTTCGCCTACTGAACAGCCTGTGCCAACAGTTTACACTGGCGCTACGGTGACTCCGGTGGAAGGCCGTATTGACGCTTTTCCTGCAGTTACAGAAGCGAGTTTTGATGATTTTATTACGGTCTTTCCGGCGGATTCAGGTCTGCCACCGATCTATACGATGTTCCGGGATCGGCGAGAGGGTGCAGGTGTTGTAACAGGTGTTGGTCAGCCTGTGTCGGGGAACTGGTTGGGTGCTGCATCGCAAGGTGAGGGGGCTCCCATTCCATCACAGATTGCTGATCAGCTTCGCGGGAAGGAATTCAAGAATTTCAGGGAGTTCCGAGAGGCCTTCTGGAAAGCTGTTGCTAATGACCCAGTACTTGTTAGAAATTTTAATAATCTTAACATAGCTGGTATGCAAGATGGTCTATCCCCATTTCCGCCTAAGACAGAGCAGGTAGGTGGTAGAGAGAAATATGAGATTCATCACGTCATTGGTGTTGGCCAAAAAGGAGCTGTTTATGATATCGATAACCTCCGCATTACGACTCCCAGACTTCATATCAGCATTCACTCGGCAAAAGGGCTTTGAAAATGGCTATTAAAACAATTCCAGAATATTCGGAAAGTGAGTTTTTGAGCTTGATCAATTCTTTAGTTGATCATAGTCTAAAAACTGAAAAAGATAGGGATGCGGTAATTCAGGCTATTGTTGGTGCTGCAGAGCATCCGGACGGTACAGATATTATTTTCTATCCTCCTGAAGGAGCCGAGGATACGCCAGTGGGTATTCTTAAAAGGATTAAAGAGTGGCGAGCTGCTAATGGCAAGCCAGGTTTCAAAACCGCTTAATTAAATCAACCATAGCCCGATCACCGATCTTTATTCGGTGATCGGGCTTTCCGTTTTTTGAAGGTGCAGCATATTTTATTGCAAATCCGGTTGCGACAAAATGTATTACCGAAAAACCGGGGAGGAGTTTCCCTCCCGAACATCGCAGCGTCACTCCCCCACTTTCTGTGTCCTAAGTACGCACGAACAGCAAGTCGGTTGGATCAAATATCCACGGTCATTAGAATAGCCCTCCCAACGAGGCGGCCTCCCCGTTCATGATCATCAACTCACCACTCACCACTCACCACTCACCACTCACCACTCACCACTCACCTCGGCCTTACCTTGCCGCTGGTTAGAGGTTGTGCATTGAGTATCGACAGTTTCAAAATGAAAGCCCTCTAACACCTGCCTGAATCGCCCTTAGTTCCATAGACGCCTTCAAGCTTCAAGGAAGGGCTGCTAACCCTGTATAGCTGTGCGCTATTGGCAGTAAGTGGCCCGTCACAAATGACGGCTAATGGGTGTGAACTTGATCTTAAATGCAATAGAAGGTCTAGATCGGCCCGCCGGCTTATCCGCGACCATTCCTGCGACAGTCGTTCCCGCATGAAGCCTATGTGGTGAGGTAGGACGTCACAATGTCTTCAAGCATGCCCACCAGTTCAGGATCCATGTAGCGGTAATCATCTGGAATATCGAGAGAGTGGAGCCGTTTGTGTTCAAGAAGGCGGGCGTATTCAGCCTGAAGACGATTAAGGTGTTTGTGTTCCATGACAAAGATCACATCAGCCCAGCGAATATCCGCTGGGCTGATAGTTTTACGTGCATTTGGACTGGTTCCTGCTGAACGGGCATTAAAGCCGGGACGACGGCGCCAGATCGCTTCCGCAGTAGGGCTACGCCATTGATTACGGCTACAGACGAACAGGAGGTTAGTCACTCTTGATCCAGTAGTTGGCGGGTTGTGCGGATGGGATAGCTCATCCCGAGTTGGTGTGCTCTGTACAGTTTGGCTGCGCGGGTGTACATCAGTTTCCAAAGTTTTTCTGGCTTGAACTCCAGCGGACGAACCGTATTGTCGCCTCTGCATTTAAGGGCCTGCATACGTCTCCAGGCGCGGGTTCTTTTCATCGTTATATCCGCGTGAGTACCGGGTTCAGAAGCCGCAGTAATACGAGTTGGAAATATAGTAAACGTGAATCGATGCAGGGGCTAGATAGGTTGAGCGCTTGATACTAGCAGCAGCTAATGACTGTAGGCGGTCTCAGCGCCAAACAGCCAACTTCTGCCGGTGCCGAAAGGCTGCTCTGGGTCGGTTTCTTCCATCCACGACCGGCTGAAAGCGGCCGATTGTGTTGAAAAAATCAGTTTTTCCAGGCTACCTGCATGCTGACTGTAAGCGTCCAGTCAAGTCATCTACCGATCCAGCTATCAGCACGAGGATGACTGCTTGCCGCCCATGCCGTAAGGTTCGCTACCAAAATCGCCACAGCCTTCCAGTGGTGGTAATACAGCAAGGAGAGCGAACAATGAACACCTTCAAATCATCAGTTCAAAGCGTAGCTGCGGCCATAGGCCTCATCGCAGCAGTGACAGTCGGTGGATGCGTGATGATCCCTTACGACACGCCGGAATCAAAAGCCCAAATCCAGCGCGATCTGAAAATTGCACCATCGGATATTCAAGCCGTGTCGGAAACGAACTGGTGCTTGTTCCCATATGGAAGCGAAGGCAGCTGCAGAGTTACTCAAGGCCTGGGGGTGTTGACCAGCAAAGGCCTGATCCTTAGCCTCTACAACAACCACACCTACACTGAAACCGCACGCATCCTCCCAGAACAAGTGCAGTGCGTGAAGACAGTTGGTGGTCGCACTGGAGTCGAACCGTTCGTTGTATTCACCAAAGACCGCGCGATCATGCTCGCCGTCATTACGCCGGGCGGGCAAATGAATGTGCCTGTGAAAGTCAGTTTCTTTGATTATCTGACGAAGCCAGGGCAGCACGTCTTCACTGGGACGGATGGCGGATATGTGCGCAAGTCGGGTCGACAGCAAACCGTAGGCGGAATGGTGTCAGGCACTGCCGTCCCGTGGCATACAACACTCGACGTAACCGAGGTTTTTAACCCTTGCCCGCAGGTTACAGATTAACGAGGAGTGGTGCGCTCCCTCGCAAGCGGTGCGCGCATGCCGAAGCCCGTAGGTGTGAAGGATGAATGCCCGAAGGGCCGAGACGCCCCGGCGGCTCGGCTCGAGACCGCTTTTGGCCGACAGCTGGCGGTCACCAATGGCAGCTATTGGTCGAAGATTAGCGTAATCCCAGTCCCTGGGCCTGTAGGCAAAGGACTGGGAAGTCCTTGCTCAGGCTTCTTGGTAAAAAGATATCGTCTCTTTCAGCGAGGCTGAAAACTCATAGATCTCGTCGAGTGAGTTGATAGGGTGGCGCGTTTCAACTTTGTCCTTGTCGAAAATCCCAAGATATTTTTGGCTACGATTGAAGTGAAGTCTCGCGATAGGTTTGCGGTTGTTGTCGTCTAGAAGGATGCCGAAGTAGCTCTGGGTGTCTCTGCTGGCTATGCGCTTTGCATCTATGACGGTCCGGACAATCGCTTTGATAATATGAAAACCTTCCAGCTCCTCCATCGTAGTCAGAATACGATCTTCAGGCTCTTCTTGGGCTTCAGCCTGATTTTCAGCGACGACCGATTCAGCGAGCGTGGGAAATGTGGCTTTGCTCATTGCTGACTTCAACCTATCGTTGATTTGGTCACTGAGAAACTGGGCTGCGGCTTTCCTTGTGAGCAGAGTAAACTGATCTCGAACTTTTTGGGTGATGACTCCTTCGTAGACTCGCGATGCGAAGAAGCGAACGAAATCATCATCAGGCTGGGTGAACTGCTTAGCCATTTCCTTTTTTATGTTGCCCACGTACTTCAGTTCGCCTGCGGCATTGATGATCGAATCAACGTCGAAAGCGGACTTCGTAAGCTTTTGAAGTTCAGGGATGACGTGCTCATCAATGTTAAGCAAGTCGATCTCTAGAAACGGCTTTTCATCCATTTTGTTTGGTGCATCAAGATCAGTGTAGAACCGATAAAACCTGCCATTTGTAAGGATGGAAATTCGTGCAGTGGTGACATGAAAGTATCGGAAGAGTTGGCTCGCATGGTTGATATTGAGCGGCTCGCCGACTTTTTTAGTTTCGATCAATATCTGGATTTGACCATCTTTCAAAATCGCGTAATCAATCTTTTCCCCTTTCTTCGTGCCCACATCGCACACGTATTCGGGAACCACTTCGGAGGGGTCGAACACATCATAGCCCAACACGGTATGAATGAATGGCATGACGAAAGCAGTTTTCGTTGCTTCCTCCGTTTGTATCGTCGACGCTAACTGATTAACCTTCGCTGACATTGCATTTAAGCGTTCTACAAAATCCATTTCCCTGCTCCGTTGCACGTTCACCCGATCGGGGTCGTAGAGGCGCAACGCTACTATGCCTAAATCCACTTCTGCTACTGGCATTCCATCCACGCTGGATGCTTGGACAGGGTGATGACATTTGGGCAACTGCTATGGCGCTCGGAAACGCCTCTGATTCCCTAACATATTCGAACGACTCCTTTTGGCCGTTCTCTGCCAGTCGCGTGAGACAGAATGCGACCCAATATAGATAGTCCGTGTCGAACGCAACAAACCGTCGGGATGAATTACTCCCCGGATTGCAAGCGCTCGATAGCTTCGAGAAGCTGGCCGTCGAAGTACTCGGTTTCATCTCGTTCCTGGTCTTTCATGCGGCGCTTCGCCTCGATGAGCAGGTGTTTGGTCGCGATGTTCTGATTCAAAAAAGTAGCGACCATAAGATCATTCAAACTCTCTAGAGGTGTGTCCCATGCCTCCCTGCAACGCTGAATTAGTCCTGTAGAGGCATCCCCACTCCATGGACCTAAAATATCCGAGACTGCCAGGGTGGAGATCATGAGCCTGCCTTTGAGAGAAATTGAAGGGCTGGTAATTTCGCACGCTCGGGAGATTGATGAATAGCGAAATCGAATGCCCGCTTCTGGCCGATTGTGTTGAAAAAGTCGGTTTGCCCGAAGCGCTCGAATACTGATGGGTGAAAACACCTCTTTTGCACGTTGCTACGTGAAATCTGAATCGGCCTGGGTTTTCTAGCCAGTCTCCAAGCTCGATGTGTAACGCTTTTCAAACTCTACCGATGACAGCAGCTCAAGCAATAAGTGAGAAGAATAGGCGTGTAAAACACAGCTTCCACAACCGACGGGGTCTGTTTCAGGCTCGGAGTTGAAAACAACCTGAAAATTCTTGGTATGGTGCGAGAAGACTGTCTCTACTTAGGACAAAAAAATGATTTCGCATGTATTCATCGGAGTGAATGACTTCAGTCGAGCGCTTGTGTTTTACCAAGGGCTCATGCAGATCCTCGGACTTGATCTCAAGTTCACTGAACTTGAACGCCCATGGGCTGGCTGGAAACACCCGGAGACTGAACGCCCTCTTTTCGTGGTGGGCAAACCGTTCGGCGGCGAATCTGCGACGCCAGGACATGGGCAAATGATTGCTCTGCTGGCACCTAATCGGCAGACCGTAGACAACGCCCATGCCTTGGCGTTGGCATTGGGTGGAACATGCGAAGGCGCTCCCGGCCTGCGACCCGAATACCACCCGAATTTTTATGGCGCGTACTTTCGAGACCCTGAAGGAAATAAGCTTTGCGTCTGTTGCCACGATCCGGAGTAGGTCACGTGTAGGATCTGCAAAAAGGGATGGATTTATTTGCAACTTTGTGGCGGCGCACGGTTACCCACTAATGCAGACGGAAAGTGAATTAGGGATGAAATCGGCCCTTTTGCGTCCGTACCGGTCTACCATACCTCCCCGGGAGCGGTTCTATGCGCTGCCGTTCCTCAGTTTTTAAGGCATCCCAATGACCATCGACCAAATCTCCCTCCCCAAAGGCGTGGGCCCTCACGCCGCCAAGCTCCTCGACGCCATCACCGGCGCCGCCACCCATGAAGAACTCAACCGTGCTGGCGGCAAGGCTGAAGGTTTTGTGCTCGGTCTGGAATCCACCAAAGCCATCAAGAGCCAAATCGCCGAGTCGTTGTATGTGGCCTATGACGACGCGGCGAGTAATCGTTCCAGTGAATTGAAGGGCTAGGCATTAACCGGAGCAGGGCGCTTCGCGGTCGAGCAATTTGGCAGTGAGGAGTACGCCCAGCTCGCTCAGTTGGTGGATAGCGAGGGCGATGTCGCGGTGTTTGCCGGACAGGTCTTCGGACAAGTCGAGCAGCAGCGTGCTGACTGAGGCGAAGGTTTCGTAGCTGTTGGTGATGAGGGTTTCGTTGCTGGCGTCGGGAGCGACGCTGAAGAGAGCGCTTGAATCTGTAGGCATTGTTAAGTTCCTTGCTTGGGCCACTACCTGATCGCTACTAAACGATAAGGCGGTAGCTGTACGCAGGTTAGTAGACCGGTGGAACCTAACAAAACCGGCGCGCCCGAGGGCGCCCTACGCACAGCCACCATCGAGCACAGACAGGCACGTCTGACAGATGAAGCTTGTGCACTTGTTAGGTTAAACCGTGGGCTACTAAACCCGATCACCGAGAGATTCGGCGACCGAGCCACCTTAGAGACGGCCACCTCAGCGCACAAGCCGGCGGATTCTGACGCAAGCGTAGGCAAGGGAGCAAGGCACGGTGGCTGCGCGGCTCACACCGTAAGACTTAATAACCATCCCGCCGCGCCGCTTCCTACAACCACCAGCCACGGTGGCAGTTTCCACACCATCAGCGCCACCAGGCCAATCAGTGCCAGGGCGAAGTCCTGGGCGGTGAAGATGGCGCTGGTCCACACCGGTTGGTACAGCGCCGCCAGCAACAGGCCGACGACCGCTGCATTCACGCCCGCCAGGGCGGCTTGGGTGCGCGGGCTGCGGCGCAGGCCTTCCCAGAAAGGCAGTGCGCCCATCACCAATAAAAACGATGGCACGAAGATCGCCAGCAGGCAGAGCAGGCCGCCGATCCAGCCACTTGGGGCTTGGGCCATCGAGGCACCGAGGAAGGCGGCGAAGGTGAACAACGGGCCGGGCATGGCTTGGGCGGCGCCGTAACCGGCGAGGAACACGTCATTGCTCACCCATTGGCGGGGCACGACTTCGGCTTGCAGCAAGGGCAGCACCACGTGGCCGCCGCCGAATACCAGCGAGCCGGTGCGGTAGAAGGCGTCGGTCACGGTCAGGACTGGGTTGGGCATCAACTGGGCGAGGATCGGCAGGCCCGCGAGCAACAGCACAAACAGCGACAGCCATATCGTCCCGGCGCGACGGCTGATGGTCACGGGCAGGGCGTCGTGCGCTGCAGGCGATGTGGGTTTGAATAGCAGCAGACCGGCTACGCCCGCGACGAGGATCACGCCGACCTGGCCCCACGCCGACGTTTGCAGCAGGGCCAAGCAGGCGGCGAGGAGCATCACGGCCACGCGCGGGGCGTCGGTGCACAGGTTGCGCGCCATGCCCCACACGGCCTGGGCGACCACGGCGACGGCCACGACTTTAAGGCCATGCAGCGCGCCGGACGGGATGGCGGTGCTGTGCCGGGCGATGCCCAGCGCCAACAAAATCAGCACCACGGCGGACGGCAAGGTAAACCCGAGCCACGCCGCCAACGCGCCGCCATAGCCGGCGCGTGACAGGCCGAGCGCGATGCCCACCTGGCTACTGGCCGGGCCGGGCAGAAATTGGCACAGCGCGACCAGATCCGCGTAACTGCGTTCGCTCAGCCAGCGCCGCCGTGTCACGAATTCCTCGCGGAAATAACCCAGGTGCGCAATCGGACCGCCAAAGGAGGTAAGGCCCAGGCGCAGGAAAATCAGGAACACCGACCAGGGATTTTCGCGGCGATCAGCGGGGGAGTGGGCCAAGGTGGTCGGTCTCGATGAGGGCAGGGCATCGAGGCACCTTAGCGAATTTTGATGACGTGAAGAAGAGGCGCCAGCGACAGCGCTCAATGTTGTACCGTTGCTCCCCAGGACCGTACCGATGACGAAGGAGCCAGCATGACATTGACTGTCGAAACCCTGCTCGAACTGGCCATGGCCAACCCCATTAACGCCGAAATCACTGCGCGCCTGCCTGACCTCGGGGTGGACCAGTGCATGCTCACGGCGGGTTGCCTGTTCCAGGCGGTATGGAACCATCAGGCGAGTCTGCCTGCCGATCAGGGCGTGAAGGACTACGACGTTTTTTACTTCGATACTGACGTGTCCTACGAGGCGGAAGACGCGGTGATTCGTGCGGCGGACGAGCTGTTCAAAGACCTGGGTGTCAATGTCGAGGTCAAGAACCAGGCGCGGGTGCACCTTTGGTACGGTCAGCGCTTTGGGCGGCCTTATCCGCAGTTGCGTTCGGCCCGCGACGGGGTCGATCGTTATCTGGTGGCCGGTACGTGCATCGGCTTGGAGATTGCCACGGGCGAGGTGTATGCGCCGTATGGGTTGGACGATGTGGAGCAGGGGATTTTGCGGATTAACCCGTTGCATCCGGAGCAGGCGTTGTTTGAGCAGAAGGCGCGCAGTTATCAGGCTCGGTGGCCTTGGCTGAGGATTGTTGGGGGTGGGGACGCCTGAATGCTTTGGCTGGGGGCGCTGCGTTATCGTTGGTAATTTTCGCGAACAAGCTCGCCCCTACCGTTGATTTACGCTGAACTTTTACGTGGGTGCTGCACGTCCAAGATTCAAACCACTTCCGCCAAGGACAGACGATGACTTTCTTTATCTTCCTGCTAGCCTGCGCCGCCGCTGCCAGTACCGGCATTATTTTCAAGCCCGGCGCCTGGTACGAATCCCTGGTTAAACCCAGCTTCACTCCGCCCAATTGGCTGTTTCCGGTCGCGTGGACGATCATTTACCTGCTGCTGGCCTGGGCCGGTTATCGCTTGAGCCTGATCCCCGGCAGCCAAATGGTGCTGGCGCTGTGGGCCGCGCAAATTGCACTGAATACCTTGTGGACACCGGTGTTTTTCGGCGCGCATCGTGTGCTCGCCGGGATGGTGATCATCGTGCTGCTGTGGATCACCGTCGCCGCCATGGTGGTATTGGCCGTGCGCCTGGACCTGATCACCGGCTTGATCCTGTTCCCGTACCTGGCGTGGCTGTGTGTGGCGGCGGCGTTGAATTTCTCGATCCTGCGCAATAACCGCTGATGGCCCACCAACCTTGGCCCGCCAGCGAGGCGGAACTGGCCCAGATGCGCCGCTTCAATCAGAAGCTCGCCTGGCTGCCGCGCTTCAAGATCCGCAACCGGATCACGCCGCGGTTGATCCAGGCGCTGCTGCGAGTCAGTCAAACGCTCAAGCGCTCCACACCGGCTGAAAGCAGGGTTGTCGACAACGTCCCCGTGCGCATCCTGCGGCCAAGCGGCAAGCCCAAGGGCGTGGTGCTGGATATCCACGGCGGCGGCTGGGTGATCGGCAATGCGCAGATGGACGACGACCTCAACCTGGGCATGGTGCGCGCATGCGACGTGGTGGTGGTGTCGGTGGATTATCGGTTGGCGGTCGACACGCCGGTCGAGGGGCTGATGGCGGATTGTTTGGCCGCTGCGCGTTGGTTGCTCAGTGCCGATGAGTTTGCCGGCCTGCCGGTCATCGTCGTCGGTGAATCGGCCGGTGGGCATCTGGCGGCGGCGACGTTGCTGGCCCTCAAGCAATGGCCTGAACTGCTCAAACGTATAAGCGGCGCGGTGTTGTACTACGGCGTTTATGATCTGGCCGGTACACCGAGCGTACGCGCTGCCGGGCCGGAGACGTTGCTTTTGGATGGGCCGGGGATGGTGGAGGCGTTGCGCATGCTCACGCCGGGGCTGAGTGATGATGAGCGCCGGCAGCCGCCGTTGTCGCCGTTGTATGGTGACTTTGAAGGGCTGCCCCCGGCGTTGATGTTTGTGGGGGAGTTGGACCCGCTCAAGGATGACACGCTGTTGATTGCAGAGCGGTGGCCCAGGGCGGAAGTACACCTGTTGCCGGAGTCGGCCCATGGGTTTATTCATTTTCCGGTGGCGATGGCCGATGGCGTGCTTGCTTGCAGCCGCAAGTGGATAACGAAGCACGTCGAGGGAGAAAAGTGAGTTCTCCCCAGGCAGGCGGCGCTTATTTTCCAAATCGAGTGCCATCCCCACGATCTTCCATCGGACACCCGACCAACGCGGCGTATACACCTTGCGCCTGACCTGGCAAGCGGACGGCGCCATTGGTTATCAGGTTGCCAGTGGTGGGGCGTGGGAAGAGAGGAAACTCGTCGAAAAGCCCGGTTTTTCCGTGCGCCATGTGAGCGTGCATGCCTCCGGTATGAAGGGCAGTGCTGTGTGTGAGTTGCGGGAATGAACGCGCTGACGTTGAGGCCGGCGACGGTGACCGATCTGCCGTCGATCTATCGGGGAGAGCAGGATTACATCCGGCGCTGGGAGCCTGACCACGAAGCAGCCTGGCGGCTCCAGTTGGAGCGCCACCTCACGCGCTGGGTCGATAACTTCGAACGGTTGACGATTGCGATGCTGGACGGGCAGTTCGCCGGTTATTCGCTGTGGACGGCAGAGGAGGGGTTTGCCGAGCTTTGTACGATCAACGTCAGTGAAGCTTACCGACGCCAGGGGATCGGTCGAACGTTGCTGAACGCTTACGCGGCGGCGGCTGGGCAGAATGACTTCCTGAAGTTGCGGTTGAGTGTACGTTCCGATAACCCTGCCCGGCTGATGTATGGGCGCGCCGGGTTTGTCTGTGTGGGCACAGGTTCCAACGACTACCTTTGCTACGAGCGAGCCAGCCGCCCGTGAATATCCCCGCAAGAATCGGATAGCCACCGCTGTCCAGGTGCTCGTCTCATAGGGCTCTCCTAAGAGGCGCCCTCCATGAACTTTCGCATTACGGGCCTTGCTCCCGATCCATTTCTCAGTGTGTTTGGTTTGCCCGACGATGAGCTTGCCGCGCGTGGGATCAAGCGTTACCGAGTCGACCGTCACCCAGGTTTTCCTGACCGCATAGAGATGAAAGATGCGCAGGTTGGGCAGAGCGTGCTGTTGCTCAATTTAGATCCAATGTGGGAGGGGGGCCGATAGCCCTAGGTATCTCCACAACTTTCAGACACTGACAAATCTCCCTGTGGCGAGCGGGCTTGTCCCGCGTTGGACTGCGTAGCAGCCCCAGTCAAGAAGAACGCGGTGTATCAGACACTCTGTATAGACTGGTTTTGGGGCTGCTACGCAGCCCAACGCGGGACAAGCCCGCTCGCCACAACAGCCCTACCTGCCGGGCGTTCAGCGTTGAGCCAACGGTGTCTAGATACCTATGCCCGATAGCAGTCTGTCAGTTGATGCAAATGTCGACTGGCACACCGCCATCGGGGGCAAGTCGAATCGTCGCACCGCCCCTCCCACATTAGGAGCTCGGCGTGTTCAGTTAGACCGCAACCGCAGTATCTGCGCCCCATCAAACGGGTCCGTCAGGTAATGCGCCTGCACCCCGAATGTCTCCTGCAAGCGCTCCGGCGTCAGCACGTCCAGTGGCGTGCCCAGCGCTACCAGGCGCCCACGATCCAGCACGGCCAGGCGATCACAGGTCAACGCTTGATTCAGATCATGCAGGGCGATGAGGGTGGTCACCGGCAATCCTTGCACGCCTTTCAATATCGCCAGTTGATGCTGGATGTCCAGGTGATTGGTCGGCTCATCCAGTAACAGGATCTGCGGCCGTTGCGCCAGGGCGCGGGCGATGTGTACGCGTTGGCGCTCGCCGCCGGAGAGGCTGCGCCAGGCGCGGTGGCTCAGGTGGGCGGCGTCCACATCATGCAGGGCCTGGCGCACGATGGCGTCGTCTTCGCCGGACCACGGGCTCAGCGCCGACAGCCAGGGTGTACGGCCCAGCGCGACGGCGTCGAACACGCGGATGGCGTCGTCGGTGTCGGCCTGTTGTTCCACCACCGCCAACTGTTGTGCGATGGCACGGCGGGACAGGTCACCCAGGCGGTGGCCGCCCAGGCGCACGTCGCCGCTGGCCGGTGTGCGCAAGCCGGCGAGCAGTTTGAGCAGGGTGGATTTGCCGGAGCCGTTCGGTCCGACGATCCCCAGGGTTTCACCCAACTGAACCTCCAGGTGGATATCGCGCAGCAACTCCGCCTCACGCACCTTGAAGCCCACGCCGGTGCAACTCAGTACGCTCATCGCGCATTCCTCCTGCCAATCAGGATCAGTGCAAACACCGGCGCGCCGACCAGTGCCGTTACCACGCCGACCGGAATCACCTGGCCCTTGATCAAGGTGCGCGACAACACATCGGCCGCAATCAAAAATAACGCCCCGCCCAGCGCACTGGCGGGCAGCAGGCGCGAATGCCCGGTGCCGAGCAGCAGGCGCACCGCGTGGGGGATCACCAGGCCGACAAAGCCGATGGAGCCCACAATCGACACCATCACCGCCGTCACCAGCGCCGCGCACCCCACCAGCACAAACTGCACGCGGCGCACGGGGATGCCCAGGGACGCCGCCGAGTCGCTGCCGAAGGTAAACGCATCCAACGCACGACGATGCCACAGGCACACCGCCAGGCCGGTGACCGCCACCGGCACCGCCAGCCACACCGACGGCCAGCGCACGCCGCTGAGGTTGCCCAGCAGCCAGAACATGATGCCGCGCGCCTGTTCGGAGCTGGCCGACTTGGTGATCAGGAATGCGGTGAGCGCATTGAACAGCTGCGACCCGGCGATGCCCGCGAGGATGATCTGCCCGGTGCCGCTGGATGAGCCACTGGCCCGTGCGAGCAGGATCACCAGCGCAAACGCCGCCATCGCGCCGACAAAGGCGCCGGCCGACAGTGAAACCAGCCCGCCGCCCACGCCCATCAACGCCACCAACACCGCGCCGGTCGAAGCCCCGGCGCTGATGCCCAGCAGGTACGGATCAGCCAATGGGTTGCGCAGCAACGACTGCAAAATCACCCCACAGGTCGCCAGCCCGGCCCCGCAGGCGGCGGCAACCAGGGTGCGGGTGAGGCGGTAGTTCCACACCACGCCTTCATCGATCGGGTCCAGCACGTAACCGGCCGCCCACAGTTTGTTGGCGAGCACCTGCAGCACCACCTGGGGCGAGATGGCGGTTTCGCCGATGGCCACGCCGGCGAGCACGGCGATCAGCAATAGCGCCAGGGCGAGTAAGGTCCGGATCATTTCGGCAGGTCGTAGCCGTCGATGGCCGTGGCCAGTTGTTCCAGGCCATCGAACGTGCGGATGCTGGCCTGCAGCGCCAGGGCGTCGAGGATGATGATGCGGTTGTTTTTTACCGCGTCCATGTTGCGCGTGACCGGGTCGCTGCGCAGGAAGGCGAGTTTCTTTTCATGGTCGTCGGCGGGGTAGCGGCGTCGGTCCATGCGGGCGATCACCAGGAAGGTCGGGTTGGCCTTGGCGATGGTTTCCCAGCCGACGGCGGGCCATTCTTCATCGGACTGCACCACGTTGTGCAGGCCGAGGGTTTCGAGCATGAATTCGGGAATGCCCTTGTGGCCGGCCACGTACGGGTCGCTGGCCATTTCGGCGCTGGAAAACCACACCAGCGCGCTCGCCTGCTTGAGGCCTTTGCTCTGCACGGTGGCCACGGATTTGGCCAGGCGCGCCTTGAGCGCGTCGTTCAGGTGTTGGCCGCGATCCTGTACGTCGAAAATCTGCGCCAGTTGGCTGATGCTCTTGTAGATCGTCTCGATACGGAACGGCTCCAATCGCGTGCCGTCGGCGCCCACCAGGTTGTCCTTGCCTTCGCAGTCGGAGGGCAGCAGGTAGGTGGGGATCTTCAGTTCGTGAAACTGCTCGCGGGTACCGACCACGCCTTGCGGGCCCACGACCCATTCCAGCTCGGCGGCCACCAGTTGCGGGCGCTTGGCGATCACCGCTTCAAAGCTGGGCTCGTTGTTGGCCAGGCGCTCGATGCTGTCGTTCTGTGCCTTGAACTGCGGCAACACGCTGTTGAACCACAGCGAGGTGCCGACCACGCGGTCGCCTACGCCCAGGGCATAGAGCATTTCGGTGGCGGCCTGGCCGATGGTCACGCTGCGCGCGGGCGCCTGCTGGAAGGTGAGGGTGCTGCCGCAGTTTTCCAGGGTCAGCGGGTATTGAGTGGGGGCGGCGTGGGCCAGGGCGCAGAAACCCAGGCCGCTGATCAGGGCGGTAACGCGTGGCAGCATGAGGCAATCTCCGTGAGAACCGTACGTGGAAACAGGGGAGGTACGGTTCGGAAATACGCCCTCGAACGCTGCCGAACGGGCAGGCAAGGATGTCCTTCCCGGACACCCCGCCGGTTAGTGATTACTGGGCCGGCAGGTCTCCTGACTGATGCGTCATCGCCACGCTCCGGCCTTCCCGGACGCGGTCCAGTGGCAGTGGGGAGCAGGCTCGGCATCTACAGTTGCGGGGGCAGTTCCGATTGACGCGGCATACCGCGCTTCGGATTCCCTATTAGTCCCGTTCGGGAACCGGCGCGGTATGGTAGTTGATTAGGGCGAGACGATACAGCCCGAGGGGCGCCCAGTCAGAGACGAATATCCTCGGGGCCCCGGATCAGCGCTTCAATTCGCGTGCCTGTGGCGCGCTCTTCGTTGCTGAAGCCGTCGTAGTCCGCCAGGTTGGCGAAGCGGATGCCGGTCAATTGTTCGATCTGGATCACGCTCCGCTGGTAGGTCCTGACCTGGCCGAACATCAGGTCGAGCTGACCCAGTTCGCGGCTTTGGTCGATCATATAGGCACTGGCAGAGGGTTTGCCGTCATCGCTGAGGTAGGCCACCACTTTCCAGAACGCCTTGGGGATTTTGATACCTCGGTAGACGCGGTCATCGTCGGCGAACACCGGGCCGCTGAACACCGTTGCCCGGGCTTTCCAGCGTTGCGTGTTATTGAGGATGTAGTCTTCCAGTTCCAGCCAGGTCTTCTGGTTGAACCCGCTCATCTGCGGCGAGCAGTTGGTGAAGTGGAAGGTGTCGAGGTTGGCCGTTTTCGCCTCGTCGCCCCAGTTGGGGTCCTGGCGCCGTACCAGGTGGCCGCGATCCAGGCCATTGTTGGTGTAAAGCGCTTCACCCACCTGCGCGCTGATCGGCAGGCGACCATCGTAGGCCCAGGTGTCGTTGCTGCGGATTATCTCCACATGCTGCCCGCCGTCGATATTGACCCCCACGTAGAGCGCCAGTCGTCGGGAACGGGACATCGTCACCGAGAAATGCGTGTAGTCCAGCCGCAGCGGTTCTACGTCATCTGCCAATGCCTCATCGGCGGTGGGCCAGGGCACCACGAAGCTGCTGAGAAAGTCTGCTGCATAGCCGCGCCGGTCCTGTAGATCCTTGGCGGCGGTGACACGGGGCGTCGCCGCCCGGGCCTCCATCAGCGTGGGGGTGGTCGCGATCAACGGGCGCAGATCGGCGAGTCGTGGGCGGTGCGAAAGGTCGATTTTGGCTTTGCGGGCTGGCATGGGTAAGTCCTCCTTGGATAAACACGACTGCAACATGGATTGATGACAATTGATGACACGGGGTAACGCTGGGGGGCTATCCTCAAACGGTTACCGGAGCTACACCATATGCCAACAGGGAGCCAGCCAATGTGTGATCGCCACCACCGCAACCCGATTTTCTGCCTGATTCCGCCGTATATGCTCGACCAGATCGCGCGTCACGGTGATAAGGCCCAGCGCGACATCGCGCTGCGCACCCGCGCCAAGGACAGCACGTTCCGTTCGCTGCGCATGGTCGCAGTGCCCGCCAAGGGGCCGGCCCACATGGCCCTGGTGATGGGCGCCGGCAAACGGCGCTCGATCTACAGCGCCGAAGGCACCGACAGCCTGCCGGGCAAGCTGATCCGCGGTGAAGGCCAGCCCGCCAGTGGCGACGCCGCCGTGGACGAAGCCTATGACGGCTTGGGCGCCACGTTCGATTTTTTCGAAGAGGTGTTCGACCGCAACTCCATCGACGACGCCGGCATGGCGCTGGATGCCACCGTGCACTTTGGCCAGAACTATAACAATGCGTTCTGGAACTCGACCCAGATGGTGTTTGGTGATGGCGATGACCAGTTATTCAATCGCTTCACGGTGGCCCTCGATGTGATTGGCCATGAATTGGCCCATGGCGTCACCGAGGACGAAGCCAAGCTGATGTATTTCAATCAGTCCGGTGCCTTGAACGAGTCGCTGTCGGACGTGTTCGGCTCACTGATCAAACAGTATGCGTTGAAGCAAACGGCCCAGGACGCCGACTGGTTGATCGGCAAAGGGCTGTTCACCAAGAAGATCAAAGGCACCGCTCTGCGTTCGATGAAGGCCCCGGGTACGGCGTTCGATGACAAGCTGCTGGGCAAGGACCCCCAGCCAGGGCATATGGATGATTTTGTCCAGACCTACGAGGACAATGGCGGGGTGCATATCAATTCCGGCATTCCCAACCATGCGTTCTATCAAGTGGCGACGAAGATAGGTGGGTTTGCCTGGGAGCGCGCTGGGCGCATCTGGTATGACGCGCTGCGCGATGCGCGGTTGCGGCCGAACTCGGGTTTTTTGCGTTTCGCGCGTATAACCTACGATATCGCCGGCCGTCTCTACGGCGCGAACAAGGAGGAGCACAAGGCGGTCAAGGAGGGCTGGAAAGCGGTTGGCATTAACGTCTGACGTGAGGAACAACCATGCAAATTTCGATCAAGGAAAACGGCGGGCCGGCGTTTTTTCCGGGTTTGGCCAAGCCTCGTACGGTGGAGTTGAACACGTTGCCCGAGCCGGACCAGCAAGAGTTGCGGCAGCTGATCGAGGCTTCAAACTTCTTTCAGTTGCCGCAGAGCACCACGCCAGAGCCCGGAGATCCGGGCCAGGTGCACTACACCCTGACCGTGAAGGAAGGCCAGCAGGAACATACGGTGTGCGTGCTCGCGCCGGTGAAGTCGCAGGCGCTGGATGGGCTGGTGCAGTGTGTGCGCCGGCATATCCGCAGTTGAGGTCACCCCAGCAGTTCCTTCACCTTGGTAATGATCTTGTCGATGTTGAACGGCTTGTCCAGCACCGCATCGAACAGGTCCGAGCGCTGCATGCCGATATGGGCCTGCGCGCCGCTGATCAGGATAATCGGCAGGTGCTTGACGGTCGGCAGCGCGCGCACCGTTTCGGCGAACTCCTCACCGTCCATCACCGGCATCATGAAATCGGTGATGATCAGCGACGGCCGTTCTCGCTCCAGCACCTCCAGCGCCTTTTTCCCATTGCCAGCTGTGACGACCATGAACCCCTCATCTTCCAGTGCATAGGCAAGGATATCGGCGATCAAGTACTCGTCATCGACGACCAGGATGGTGGCCATGTCAATTCAACCTACCCAAAGACTTAAAAAGCTGAACCAGGCAGCGCTGAATTGGATGCAACTGAGGGGGCATTTCTTGAGACCTTTCTTAAGTCAACGGCTTGGTCACGGATCACCACCTCCAATAATGAGGGGTCATAAAAGCTGTCTCTGACCTTAAGAATGGAAAGCGTCCTTCTAAGTTCAGACTGAATCTCGAAGAAACGCATAAGCATGAGGTTGTCGGCAATGCTCGACAGTTCAGATGCGGGTGAAGTGACCTCCGCTCCGAACAGATCATGCATCTCCCACGTGGCAAACACCGTGACGCCCCTGGCGCGCAGTTCGTTCATCAGTGCGCTGTAGAAATCGGTGATCCGCGCCGGGTTGTTGGAGACGCGGGTCATGCCGCTCAAGCTGTCGATGAACAGGCGCTTGATGCCCTTTTCCTCGACCAGGCGCAGCAATCGCGCACCCAGCCCGTCCAGCAGGCCTTCGGTGGTGGGCTGCCAGGCGATGGTCAGTGCGCCACTGTCTTCCATCTCCTGGATATCGATGCCCAGGGATTGGCCTTTGAGCCGCAGGCGCTGAGGGCTTTCGTAGAAGCCGAAGTGCAGGCCGGGAGCGTCTACCGTCGATTCCGAGAGGAACTTGAGGCCCAGGGTGGTCTTGCCAATGCCCGACGGCCCCATGACCAGGGTCACGCTGGAACTGTGCAGCCCACCGCCGAGGATGCCGTCCAACGAGTCGATACCGCTGGCGATGCGCGTCAGGTCGGCACTGTCGGGCGCGGACGGCCGGCCATAGAGGCTTTCCAGGCGCGGATACACCACCAGGCCGTCGTCGTTGATTTCACACTCGTGCAGGCCGGTGAGCGCGCCGCTGCCGCGGGTCTTGCGCAACTGGATACGGCGCACAGAACGGGTGCCGAACAGTTCCTCGCCCATTTCGATCACGCCATCGACCATGGTGTGCTCGGGGCTGCCGTCATCCAGGCGTGAGCTGGTGAGGAACAGCACCGTGCAACCGGCGAAGGCGGCATGCCCTTGCAGTTCGGAAATGAATTTTTTCGTGTCGATCGGCGAGTCGGCCTTGGAACGCGCGTTCAACAAGCCGTCCACCACCATGACGGTGGCCCTCTGCCTGCTGATCTCACGCCTGAGCAGCTTGACCACTTCGTCGAGGCCTTCGTTTTCCAAGGTGTCGAAGGCGCTGACAAACTGGATTTCTGCGCCCACACGGGAGGCGTCAAAAAAGCTCAGGGTAGAGAGGAACTGGAAAAGGCGGTCGTGGGATTCCGCCAACAGCGTGGCAACCAGGACTCGGCCGCCATTACGCGCGTGATGAAACCCCAGCTGGTTGGCAAGGATGGTTTTACCTGAGCCGGGGCGGCCCTGAATGATATAGGACGCCCCAGACACCAGCCCGCCCTTGAGCAGAGCGTCCAGCCCTTCGATTCCGCTTTGAAGGCGATTTAGCTTTTCCACAGTGCGATCCTGACCCTAAAAACATGCTGTTAAGCCGAGTGGACAGAATGCTAACGCCATTTGTTCACTGCTGCTACTTGCGATCCAGCCACACGGTCTGTGCATTGCAGAATTCGCGTACGCCAAAATGCGACAACTCGCGCCCAAACCCGCTCTTCTTCACGCCGCCAAACGCCACCCGAGGGTCGGACACGCTGAACGCGTTGACGAAGATCCCGCCGGTTTCCAACTGGTTGGCGATGTTGCGGGCCTTGGCCGGGTCGGTGGTGAAGATGCTGGCGGTGAGGCCGAACTCGCTGTCATTGGCCAGGGCTACGGCATGGTCGGCGTCGCGAGCGGTGATGATCGAGGCCACGGGGCCAAACAGTTCCTGTTTGAATGAGGTCATCTGGTCGGTGACGTCGGCCAGTACGGTCGGCTCATAGTAGTTGGCGGCGCCGGCGACTTTGTGGCCACCCAGCAGCAGGGTGGCGCCTTCTTCCAGGGTGGCCTGGACCTGGCCGTGCAGCTCGTCGCGCAGGTCGAAGCGTGCCATCGGGCCGACGTAGGTGCTGGCCGAGGTAGGGTCGCCCATCACCAGCGCGCGGCTGGCTTCGACGAACTTGACGGTGAAGGCGTCCACCACACCGGCTTCGATGATCAGGCGCTTGGCGGCGGCGCAGACCTGGCCACTGTTCTGGAAACGACCGATCACGGCGGCCTGCACGGCGGCGTCGAGGTCGGCGTCGTTGAGCACGATAAACGGGTCGGAGCCACCCAGTTCCAGCACGCATTTTTTCAGCGCGGCGCCGGCCTGGGAACCGATGGCCATGCCGGCGCGTACGCTGCCGGTGAGGGTGACGGCGGCGATGCGCGGGTCGGCGATGGCCTTGGATACGCCGTCCTGGGTCACGTTGATGACTTCGAACAGGCCTTCAGCGAAACCGGCTTTCTGCAACGCCGCTTTCATCAGGTAGGCGCTGCCCATCACGTTCGGGGCGTGTTTGAGCACGTAGGTGTTGCCGGCGAGCAGGGTCGGCACGGCGCCGCGCAGCACTTGCCACACCGGGAAGTTCCACGGCATCACGGCGAGGATCGGGCCCAGCGGGCGGTATTCGATCTGGGCGCTGCCGTTGTCCACCAGAGTGGGTTCCGGGGCCAGCATGGCCGGGCCGTGGGCGGCGTACCACTCGCTGAGCTGGGCGCATTTTTCGATTTCGGCACGGGCCTGGGTGATGGGCTTGCCCATTTCCAGGGTGATCATCTGCGCCATCTCTTCGGCTTGATCGCGCAGGGCGCTGGCCAGGGCCAGCAGCAATTCGGCACGCTGGCTGACCGGCTGGCGGCGCCAGGTGCGGAAGGCTGCGGTAGCACGGTCGAGGGCGGCATCCAGCTGCGCGGCGGTTTCGTAGGGGTAGCTGCCGACGGTTTCGCCGGTGGCGGGGTTGATCGACAGGGCGTGGGTCTGGGGAGAAATAGCGTTCATGGCACCGTCCGGCTGAAGGAGTGGAATGGGGTCAGCCTACGGGGATGCATGTTTTCTGGAAACTGAATAATATTAAGCAATACATTCACGATTGGAGAATGATTTGGATCTGGTGCAGCTGGAAATCTTCAAGGCCGTTGCCGAGCAAGGCAGCATCAGCGCCGCCGCGCAGTTGATTCATCGGGTGCCGTCGAACCTGACCACGCGCATCAAGCAACTGGAGCAGGATTTGGGCGTGGAGTTGTTTATCCGCGAGAAGAGTCGCCTGCGGCTGTCGCCCGCCGGGTGGAATTTTCTCGGCTATGCGCGGCGTATTCTCGACCTGGTCCAGGAGGCCCGCGCGACGGTGGCGGGGGAGGAGCCCCAGGGCGCGTTTGCCCTCGGTTCACTGGAAAGCACGGCGGCGGTGCGGATCCCGGCGTTGCTCGCGGCATACAACCAGAAGCACACCAAGGTCGAACTGGACCTGAGCACCGGGCCATCGGGCACGATGATCGAGGGCGTGCTGTCGGGGCGGCTGGCGGCGGCGTTTGTCGATGGGCCGGTGTTGCATGCCACCCTGGAAGGCGTGGCAGTGTTTGAAGAGGAGATGGTGGTGATTGCGCCGCTGCACCACGCGCCGATCACGCGAGGGCAGGATGTGAACGGGGAGAGCATTTACACCTTTCGCTCCAACTGTTCCTACCGGCACCATTTCGAGCGCTGGTTCGCACAGGACGGCGCGGTGCCGGGGAGGATCTTCGAGATGGAGTCCTACCACGGCATGCTCGCCTGCGTCAGCGCCGGGGCCGGCCTGGCGCTGATGCCACGCAGCATGCTCGAAAGCATGCCGGGGTTTACCACGGTGAGCGTGTGGCCGCTGACGGACAGTTTTCGCACCTTGCATACCTGGCTGATCTGGCGCCGTGGCACGGTGTCGCAGAGTTTGAACAGCTTCGTCAAGCTACTGGAGGAGCGCGCTCTTCAAAACTCCGCGGCTCCCACATTTTGATCTCTATCAGCCGCCGAACTGGAAGGTGCCCATGGCCAATTTGGCCATGATCGCGGTCGCGCCCAACTGCACCAGCCACAACGCCAGGCCGCCCAGGAACACACCCAACGCCACTTGCAGCACCAGGCTTTTCTGGCGCTTGGCTTGTGGCGCGCGCGGGGTGAAGTGCTCCTGGTCGTCGGGGTCGGCGTGCAGGTTCAGGTCGTCGTTTTTCATAGGGCTCTCATAACAAAAGGGCAATCGCTGCTCAGTCTAGGGGAGCAGGGGCTTTTCCGACAGGCATTAAAAAGGGAAGCCACGGCTTCCCTTCGTATAACGCCGTCAGGCTTATAGAACCTGAACAATCGCCTTTGTTACCGCAGCAATGTTCGACTGGTTCAAGGCCGCCACACAGATACGCCCGGTATCCAGCGCGTAGATACCAAACTCGCTGCGCAGGCGGGTGACTTGCTCAACGGTCAGGCCGGAGTAGGAGAACATCCCACGCTGGCGACCGACGAAGCTGAAGTCGTGGCCAGGAGCAGCCTTGGCCAGCTCGGCAACCATCTGTTCACGCATGCCACGGATGCGCAGGCGCATCTCGGCCAGCTCGGCTTCCCACTGGGCGCGCAGCTCAGGGCTGTTCAGCACTGCGGCAACAATCGCTGCGCCATGGGTTGGCGGGTTGGAGTAGTTGGTGCGGATCACGCGCTTGACCTGGGACAGGATGCGCGCACTTTCTTCCTTGGAGTCGCCGACGATGGACAGTGCGCCCACACGCTCGCCGTACAGGGAGAACGACTTGGAGAACGAGCTGGAGACAAAGAAGGTCAGGCCCGATTCGGCGAACAGGCGCACGGCTGCGGCGTCTTCGTGGATACCGTCGCCAAAGCCCTGGTAGGCCATGTCGAGGAACGGCACCAGGTTCCTGGCCTTGACCACGTCCAGTACTTGTTGCCAGTCGGCCGGGCTCAGGTCGACGCCGGTCGGGTTATGGCAGCAGGCGTGCAGCACCACGATGGACTGGGGCGGCAGGGCGTTGAGGTCTTCGAGCAGGCCGGCGCGGTTCACGTCGTGGGTGGCGGCGTCGTAGTAGCGGTAGTTCTGCACCGGGAAGCCCGCGGTTTCGAACAGGGCGCGGTGGTTTTCCCAGCTTGGGTCGCTGATGGCGACGACGGCGTCGGGCAGCAGCTGCTTGAGGAAGTCAGCACCGATCTTCAGGGCGCCGGTGCCGCCAACGGCCTGCACGGTCACGACGCGGCCAGCTTCGAGCAGGGGCGATTCGGTGCCGAACAGCAGGGTTTGCACGGCCTTGTCGTAGGCCGCGATGCCGTCGATCGGCAAGTAGCCACGGGCGGCGTGTTGCGCCACGCGAATGGCTTCCGCTTCGGCAACGGCACGCAAGAGTGGAATCTTCCCCTCCTCGTTGCAATAAACGCCCACGCCAAGGTTGACCTTGGTGGTTCGTGTGTCGGCGTTGAATGCTTCGTTGAGGCCCAGGATTGGATCGCGTGGTGCCATTTCGACAGCGGAGAACAGGCTCATTTTGCGGCGGCTCTATGGGGGAAGGGAGGGACGTGTCGCGCTCCAGCCGAATGCACTAGAGCGGTGCACAAACGGGGAGCTAGTATAGAGGCCATCACGGCTGAGGGCGACAACCGAAACGGCTTTTCGGCCAAGTTTTTCGGTTTATTTGCCGACCGTTAGTCTTATTGCAACATTGGTCAATGACGGCAGGCGGGACGATTGCCTTGAAACCCGTCACATTCGCCACCACTTCTACAGCTATCATGGTTTTTTCCTACGACCCGCTCTGAAACTTCGCGGGTTGTGGTCTTTTTCGTCCCCGACGGGTTTACAGTCTGGGGTGACTTCAAGAGGTACGTTATGTCGGATTTCCAACTAGTCACCCGCTTTGAACCTGCCGGCGACCAGCCCGAGGCCATTCGCCAGATGGTCGAAGGCATCGAGGCCGGCCTGGCGCACCAGACGCTGCTCGGGGTGACCGGTTCGGGCAAGACGTTCAGCATCGCCAACGTGATTGCGCAGATCAACCGCCCCACGCTGGTGTTGGCCCCGAACAAGACCCTGGCCGCGCAGTTG
This sequence comes from Pseudomonas sp. B14(2022), assembly GCF_012030485.1. Classification (NCBI taxonomy): domain Bacteria; kingdom Pseudomonadati; phylum Pseudomonadota; class Gammaproteobacteria; order Pseudomonadales; family Pseudomonadaceae; genus Pseudomonas; species Pseudomonas sp. B14(2022). The sequence goes on along the minus strand of NZ_JAAUVM010000016.1, from coordinate 106,517 downwards.
TATGGCGAGTTCAAGGCGTTCTTCCCGAACAACGCGGTGGAGTACTTCGTTTCTTACTACGACTACTACCAGCCCGAAGCGTATGTGCCGTCCTCCGATACCTTTATCGAGAAGGATGCGTCGATCAACGACCATATCGAGCAGATGCGGCTGTCGGCGACCAAGGCATTGCTGGAGCGCAAGGACGCGATCATCGTCACCACGGTGTCGTGCATCTATGGCCTGGGCAGCCCGGAAACCTATTTGAAGATGGTGCTGCACGTCGACCGCGGCGACAAACTCGACCAGCGCGAGCTGCTGCGCCGCCTGACCAGCCTGCAGTACACGCGCAACGACATGGATTTTGCCCGCGCCACCTTCCGCGTGCGTGGCGATGTGATCGACATCTACCCGGCCGAATCCGACCTGGAGGCGATCCGCATCGAGCTGTTTGACGATGAAGTCGAGAGCCTGTCGGCCTTCGACCCGTTGACCGGCGAGGTGATCCGCAAGCTGCCGCGTTTCACCTTCTATCCGAAAAGCCACTATGTGACCCCGCGCGAAACCCTGATGGGCGCCATCGAGGGCATCAAGGTCGAGCTGGCCGAGCGCCTGGAGTACCTGCGCGCCAACAACAAGCTGGTGGAGGCCCAGCGCCTGGAGCAGCGCACGCGCTTTGACCTGGAGATGATTCTCGAGCTGGGCTACTGCAACGGCATCGAAAACTACTCGCGCTACCTCTCGGGCCGTGACTCCGGCGCGCCGCCGCCGACCCTCTACGACTACCTGCCCGACGACGCACTGCTGGTGATCGACGAATCCCACGTCAGCGTGCCGCAAGTGGGCGCCATGTATAAGGGCGACCGCTCGCGTAAGGAAACCCTGGTGGAGTACGGCTTCCGTCTGCCTTCGGCGCTGGACAACCGGCCGATGCGCTTCGACGAGTGGGAAGCCATCAGCCCGCAGACCATCTTTGTGTCGGCCACGCCGGGCAACTACGAGGCCGAGCATGCCGGCCGTGTGATCGAGCAACTGGTGCGGCCGACCGGTCTGGTCGATCCGGAAATCGAAATTCGCCCGGCGCTGACCCAGGTTGATGACCTGTTGTCGGAGATCCATAAGCGTGTGGCCCTGGAGGAGCGGGTGCTGGTCACCACACTGACCAAGCGCATGTCCGAAGACTTGACCGACTACCTCGCCGACCACGGCGTGCGGGTGCGCTACCTGCACTCGGACATCGACACCGTGGAGCGCGTGGAAATCATCCGCGACTTGCGCCTGGGCACCTTTGATGTGCTGGTGGGCATCAACCTGCTGCGCGAAGGCCTGGACATGCCGGAAGTGTCGCTGGTAGCGATCCTCGATGCGGACAAGGAGGGGTTCCTGCGCTCCGAACGCTCGCTGATCCAGACCATCGGCCGCGCAGCCCGAAACCTCAATGGCCGGGCGATTCTCTACGCGGATCGCATCACCGGCTCCATGGAACGGGCGATTGGCGAGACGCAACGCCGTCGCGACAAGCAAATTGCCTTCAACCTGGAAAACGGCATTACGCCTAAAGGCGTGTTCAAGGACGTTGCCGACATCATGGAAGGCGCCACCGTGCCGGGCTCGCGCAGCAAGAAGCGCAAGGGCATGGCCAAGGCTGCCGAGGAAAGCGCCAAGTACGAGAACGAACTGCGCTCGCCGAGTGAGATCACCAAGCGGATTCGCCAGTTGGAAGAGAAGATGTATCAGCTGGCGCGGGATCTGGAGTTTGAGGCGGCGGCGCAGACCCGCGATGAAATTGGCAAGTTGCGTGAGCGCCTGCTGGCGGTTTGATTGGCGGTGACTTGACCGGCCTCATCGGGGGCAAGCCCCCTCCCACACTTTGATTGGCGAACACCGTCAAATGTGGGAGGGGCGGTGCGACGATTCGACTTGCCCCCGATGGCTGCCCTCGGTTTTCCAGAAATCACCCAGGCTGTTACCATTCGCCCCTTGTTTCAATTTCAGTTACATCGCCCATTCGAGACCTGCCATGACCACCGTCCGCACGCGCATCGCGCCATCGCCTACTGGGGATCCCCACGTCGGCACTGCCTACATCGCCTTGTTCAACTACTGCTTTGCCAAGCAGCACGGCGGTGAATTCATCCTGCGGATCGAAGACACCGATCAACTGCGCTCCACCCGCGAGTCGGAACAGCAGATTTTCGATGCTTTGCGCTGGTTGGGCATCACCTGGGCCGAAGGCCCGGACGTCGGCGGTCCGCACGGCCCGTATCGCCAGAGCGAGCGCAGCGACATCTACAAGCAGTACACCCAGCAACTGGTCGACATGGGCCATGCGTTCCCATGCTTCTGCACCGCTGAAGAACTCGACCAGATGCGCGCCGAGCAACAGGCCCGTGGCGAAACCCCGCGCTACGATGGCCGCGCGTTGCTGCTGTCGAAAGAGGAAGTGGCTGCCCGCCTGGCCGCCGGTGAACCTCACGTTATCCGCATGAAAGTGCCGAGCGAAGGCGTGTGCGTGGTGCCGGACATGCTGCGCGGTGATGTCGAGATCCCGTGGGACCGCATGGACATGCAGGTGTTGATGAAGACCGATGGCCTGCCGACGTACTTCCTGGCCAACGTGGTCGACGACCACCTGATGGGCATCACCCACGTGCTGCGCGGCGAAGAGTGGCTGCCGTCGGCGCCGAAACTGATCCTGCTTTACGAGTACTTCGGTTGGGAACAGCCGCAGCTGTGCTACATGCCACTGCTGCGTAACCCGGACAAGAGCAAGCTGTCCAAGCGCAAGAACCCCACATCGGTGACGTTCTACGAGCGCATGGGCTTCATGCCGGAAGCGATGCTCAACTACCTGGGCCGCATGGGCTGGTCGATGCCGGACGAGCGCGAGAAGTTCTCGCTGCAGGAAATGGTCGACAACTTCGACCTGTCCCGCGTATCGCTGGGCGGGCCTATCTTCGATATCGAGAAACTGTCGTGGCTCAATGGCCAGTGGCTGCGTGATCTGCCGGTGGAAGAATTCGCCAGCCGCGTGCAGCAATGGGCGCTGAACCCTGAATACATGATGAAGATCGCGCCGTTGGTGCAGGGCAGGGTGGAGACGTTCAGCCAGGTCGCACCGTTGGCCAGCTTCTTCTTTGCCGGTGGCGTGAACCCGGATGCCAAGTTGTTCGAATCCAAGAAGCTCTCGGCTGACCAGGTTCGCCAACTGATGCAGTTGATCCTGTGGAAGCTGGAAAGCCTGCGCCAGTGGGAGAAGGATGCGATCACCGCGACGATCCAGGCGGTAGTTGAATCCCTGGAGCTGAAATTGCGCGATGCCATGCCGCTGATGTTTGCTGCGATCACCGGGCAGGCCAGTTCGGTCTCTGTGCTGGATGCGATGGAAATTCTTGGCCCGGACCTGACGCGTTTCCGCCTGCGCCAAGCCCTTGATTTGCTTGGTGGTGTATCGAAGAAAGAAAACAAAGAGTGGGAAAAGCTGTTGGGCGCTATCGCTTAAACAGTCCGTTGCAGCGACGAAACCCAGGTTTTCCGGGGTTTCGTCGGTAAGTGATTGTTATCCCGGCAAAAAACTTTGGAAAATGTTGAAAATAAATTTGACACGTTTCCAAACCGCCATTAAGATTCGCCCCGTCCTCACCGATGAGGGGCTATAGCTCAGCTGGGAGAGCGCTTGCATGGCATGCAAGAGGTCAACGGTTCGATCCCGTTTAGCTCCACCAATTTACAGGTTCAAGGTCTGGCCACACCGTCCTTGAGTCGATCAGCTCTCAGCGCTGATCAGGTGTACAGAAGGTTTTGTCCCCTTCGTCTAGTGGCCTAGGACACCGCCCTTTCACGGCGGTAACAGGGGTTCGAGTCCCCTAGGGGACGCCAGTTTCAACAAGCAGTTCGAAAGGTCTGCTGCGCCGCGAGGCGAAAAATCCGGGGCTATAGCTCAGCTGGGAGAGCGCTTGCATGGCATGCAAGAGGTCAACGGTTCGATCCCGTTTAGCTCCACCAATTTACAGGTTCAAGGTCCGGCCACACCGTCCTTGAATCAGATCAGTTCTCAGCACTGATCAGATGTATAGAAGGTTTGTGTCCCCTTCGTCTAGTGGCCTAGGACACCGCCCTTTCACGGCGGTAACAGGGGTTCGAGTCCCCTAGGGGACGCCACGATTACCCGCTTTGCGGGATTTTTAAGGGTCATTCAATTATTGAATGGCCCTTTTGTTTGTCTGGCGTTTGGCCAATTCTCTCTTCCATTCCCTTTTTTGTGCTGACCAGTGGTCATGTCTGTCGCTTGCTAAATATTATTATGGTAATAATATTTAACTCAGGAAAGTCGGAGGCAACGATGAGCGATAAAAAAGCGCAAACCCGCGAACGTATTCTGCAAGCCGCCAGCGCCGCGTTGATCCAGCGTGGTCCAGCCGAGCCTAGCGTGGGTGAAGTCATGGGCGCGGCGGGGCTGACCGTCGGTGGTTTTTACGCGCACTTTGAAAGCAAGGACGCCTTGATGCTGGAGGCCTTCACCCAGCTGTTGGCGCGCCGTCGTGCCGCTATCGACGATATGGACGCACAACTGACGGGAGAAGAGCGCAGAGGCCTGGTGGCGGCATTTTATCTGTCGCGCAAGCATCGCGATTCAACGGTTCAAGCATGCCCGATCCCAGCTACCGTGGGCGAGATGGCGCGGCTGCCGGACGCCTTTCGCGAAGTGCTGAACGAGCATTTGGAACTGATGGTTGCCCAGCTCGCCGCCAGTCCTGAAGACACCGACAAAGCCTTGGCTGATATGGCGTTGATGATCGGTGGACTGGCCTTGGCGCGTGCCCTGGGGCCGGGCGAGCTGTCGGACCGAGTGTTACGTGCGGCCAAGTCGGCTGTGCGCTAAAAGAGGGTGCGAGGATGGGCGCGTTAACCTGGCTTCGTCGCTTCAACGGCACCGTGGGACACCTGGCACCGCAAACCGTGGCCAATAAGATGCGGCGTGTCTTCATGACGCCACGCGACCTGCCGCCGCGTGACTGGGAACTGCCGCTGCTGGCGCAATCGGAACGCATTACCTTGCGTTTCGGCCTGTCCGCCCTGCGCTGGGGTCAAGGCCCTGCGGTGTTGTTGATGCACGGCTGGGAAGGTCGTCCAACCCAGTTCGCCAGCTTGATCACCGCGTTGATAGACAACGGATACTCCGTGATTGCCCTGGACGGCCCCGCCCATGGTCGTTCGCCGGGACGGGAGGCTCACGTGCTGCTGTTCGCCCGGGCCATGCTGGAGGCGGCTGCCGAACTGCCGCCGCTGCACGCTGTGATCGGCCATTCCATGGGCGGTGCCAGTGCGATGCTGGCAGTGCAGTTGGGGCTGCGTACCGAGGCGTTGGTGAGCATCGCCGCCCCGTCACGCTTCCTGGATGTGCTGCGCGGCTTTACCCATATGGTCGGTTTACCGGCGCGTGCACGCTCGGCATTTATCCAGGGGGTGGAGTTGACCTTCGGAATGCCGCTCAAACACCTGGATGTGGCCCATTACCAGATGAATATCCCTGGCCTGATCGTGCACGCCGAAGACGATACCTTCGTTCCGGTCAAGGCGTCTCAAGCCATCCACGAAGCCTGGTTCGACAGCCGCCTGCTGCGCCTGGAGCAGGGCGGGCACCAGAAAGTGCTGGCCGATCCCCGGGTGATCGAGGGCGTGCTGGCGTTGTTGGCGGGGCGCCGTCTACAGGACCGGCAAACCGCCTGATACACTGCCCCCCGCCGACATCAATCGACTGGAGCAAGGCATGGGCTGGGATTTGGCAACGCCGTTTATCATCGATCTGCAGGTCGCGCCTGAAGACATCGACGGCCTGGGGCACGCCAATAACGCGGTGTACGTGTCCTGGCTGGAGCGCTGCGCCTGGCGCCACTCCCAGCGCCTGGGGCTGGACCTCACCGAATACCGCCGCCTGGACCGTGCCATGGCGGTGGTGCGCCATGAAATCGATTACCTGGCGGCAGGCTACGAAGGCGACGAGCTGCAGTTGGCCACGTGGATCGTCGATTGGGATCAGCGCCTGAAGATGACCCGCCGTTTCCAGTTGGTACGCCCGCGTGATGGTGCGACCTTGCTGCGGGCGCACACCACCTTTGTCTGCATCGAATTGTCCACCGGCAAGCCCAAGCGCATGCCGGCCGAGTTTCTCGACGGTTATGGCCCCGCCCTGACAGGGGGTTAACGGTTGCCGCGGGAAACCCAGTAAACTGCGCCACGATTTTTGTTGAGTGTTTTCCATGCAAATTGCTTTGGCGCCCATGGAGGGGTTGGTCGACAACATCCTGCGGGACGTGTTGACCCGCGTGGGCGGTATCGACTGGTGCGTGACCGAGTTCATCCGCGTCAACGACCGCCTGCTCACCCCGGCGTATTTCCACAAGCTCGCCCCGGAACTGCTGCACGGCGCCCATACCGCAGCCGGTGTGCCGTTGCGCGTGCAATTGCTCGGTTCCGACCCGGTGTGCCTGGCGGAAAACGCCGCGTTGGCCTGCGAGCTGGGCTCCGAAGTCATCGACCTGAACTTCGGCTGCCCGGCCAAGACCGTCAATAAATCCCGTGGCGGTGCGGTGCTGCTCAAGGAGCCGGAGCTGCTCAATCGGATCGTCGAACACGTGCGTCGTGCCGTGCCTGCCCATATCCCGGTCACCGCCAAGATGCGCCTGGGCTTCGACAGCCCGGATGGCGCGCTGGTGTGTGCCACGGCACTGGCCGAAGGTGGTGCGGCGCATATCGTGGTGCATGCGCGTACCAAGACCGATGGCTACAAACCGCCAGCCCACTGGGAGTGGATTCCGCGTGTACAGGATGTGGTCAAGGTGCCGGTGTTCGCCAATGGCGATATCTGGAGCGTAGAAGACTGGCGGCGCTGTCGGGAGATCAGTGGTGTCGAAGACATCATGCTCGGTCGTGGCTTGGTGGCGCGCCCAGACCTGGCCCGGCAAATCGCCGCCGCACGTGCAGGTGGAGAGGTGGTGGAAATGACCTGGGCTCAACTGCAGCCTATGCTTCAGGGCTTCTGGACCCAGTGCGTGGCGCAGTTGACTGATCGTCAGGCGCCTGGTCGCTTGAAGCAGTGGCTGGCGATGCTAACGCGCAATTACCCGGAAGCGGTGGAACTGTTTACCGCTCTGCGCCGGGAAACCGAATTGGACCACGTCAGTCGTTTATTAGGGATGAGTCCTTTGGGCGCGGCCTGACACTGGAAACTGTCTGCCTGTATTTCAAGCGAATGCTCCTTATCGAAAGATACGGAGCATTTTGCATTTTAAGGTATTTAAACGTTACTACTGAATCACTCTGTAAGTTCCTGTCATTTTTTTAGCGGGGCGGGCTGGTCGTGCTGATGGTATTCCTGTGCGCGTGAACTAGCACAAACATTGATTTAATGGGGCGGCTAATGATTTCGCTTAATGACATGCGCGGCGGTTTATTAGTGCTTGTGTCTACCGGCAATGCGCGCATGCGGGTTGAATCGCGGCTTTCTGGGGATAGCGATGAGGCAAAGTCCGAAAGTTTGGTTTCCTTTCCTTATGTGAACCGCGATTTCTGGAACTTGATGGCGTCAGATTCCACGAATGAAGGGACTGAGATGCAACACTGTTGTTTTCGGCCTCCATAAATCCTGTCGCTGTCCTATGTGCTCATGCTCATGGCGGCGCTGACTAAGGAATATTGATAATGTCTTTCTCGATTGATAGTTCGCCTTTTGTGAAGTTTGATGCAACACCCAATGATTCGCAGGTACCAGTACTTTCTAAAACGGGGGGCTCACCCGGTACCGCCACTAATGATTCAAAAGTTATTCCGCCCACTATTCAGCAAGACCTCTCCCGAGGTTCGCAGGGCGAGATGATGATTAGCGCAGGGGCGCTGTCTAAGTTGTTTGACATGCTTGAACAAGTTTTCAGGGCCATGCGGGAAATGGTAACGGGGAAAAATATAACTCCTGACCTGAAGACCAGCTCTGATACGTCGGCCAAGGTTAACTCGGGTACAGACCCTCAGAAAAAAAACAGCACGGACTCAAGCCCGTTGCCGAAGGTGGCGCCGAACGCCGCGGATCAGGCGAAAGTGCAGCCAGACGCCAGCCCGTTGCCGAAAGTGGCGCCGAACGCCGCGAATCAGCCGAAAGTGCAGCCAGACGCCAGCCTGTTGCCGAAAGTGGTGCCGAACGCCGCGGATCAGCCGAAAGTTCAGCCAGACGCCAACCCGTTGCCGAAGGTGGCGCCGAACGCCGCGGATCAGCCGAAAGTTCAGCCAGGCGTAAACCCGTTACCCAAGACCGCGCCAAATGGGGACGATCAGATGAAGGTCAAGATCAAAACGGATGATGGCGTGTTTCAGGTGATACCGCCTAAACCGACCCCTCGTTATCTGCCTCCAGTTCCCCAACCTGGCATCCACGTCACCAACGATGCGAATGCGCAGGTGAAGGTGGAAGTCAATGTCGGCCATTGCCACTGTCCAGATACCAGGGCCGAGCACGACAAAGGCAGGCAAACCACGGTGACACCGCAGCCCAAGCCTGACGCTACGCCGCAAACCACGGTAACGCCGCAGCCCAAGCCCGACGCTACGCCGCAAACCACGGTGACGCCGCAGCCCAAGCCCGACGCTACGCCGCAAACCACGGTAACGCCGCAACCCAAGCCCGACGCTACACCGCAAACCACGGTGAAACCGCAGCCCAAGCCCGACGCTACGCCGCCAACCACGGTAACGCCGCAGCCCAAGCCCGAGGCTACGCCGCAAACCACGGTAAAACCGCAGCCCAAGCCCGACGTTACGCCGCAAACCACGGTGAAACCGCAGCCCAAGCTCGAGGACACACCGCAGCCGCCGGTTAACCCAGTCGTGCCAAAGCCTGCACCTGATGTGACTAGCCCGGGCCCAGCCGAATCTCACGCAGATATCAAAGGTTGGAGCTTTATCAATCGTCGCCGCGCAAGGACCTGATGCCTGGCGTCGTATTTCGACCTCTTCGATAAAAACAGCGTTCTCCGGACGTAATCTTCGGAGAATCGCTAAGAATGTAGAGAGACAATCATGTCATGCTACCCAATTAATAATATTGCTCGCACAGTGGATGTGCGTCAGGTGTTGCATAGGGAGTTACCGACCGCTATCAATGAAACTGTGCTGCCTTCCAAGCCGGAAAGTGCTGGCTTTAGAGCAGGCTCCGTATCTACGCCTGTAAGTGTTCGGCCAAATAGCGTTGCGATAGGAGATCACTTAGCTCCGATTGCAAACTTGATCACGTTGTTCAACTCATTAGTCACTCAATTGATTAACCTGGTCTCGGTTAAACCGGATAAGAGTGATCGCGATGTTGCGCCGAAACCGGAAGTCACCCCTCCATTTGTACCTGCACCGATACCTGCACCGATACCTGCACCAATACCTGCACCGGAACCGAGACGAAATGTCCCGGCCCATATTCCGAACTTGTCCGATAAGCGTAATGGCGCCAAGCCCGACAATATCTGGAGTGGCTTCCGCCAAGGGCCGGATGGTAACTGTGTCACGGTATCGGCCATCAAGGCGGCGATGTACAAGTTTGGCCAAAGCCCCACGGATATTTATAAGGAGGTACTTAGAGTCGGCGATGGCTATCGGATAACGATGCGCGATGACTATGTCCTTACCCTGAGCGACCAGGAGTTGCGAATAGGCGCGGCCGGTTCGAAATTCATCGGCCCTGATAAAGGCATGCTCAAGGATGCGCAATTCCTGTTCGCCGTGAGTGCCAAGCGCGCACAACTGGAAAATAACGACGGCCGGGCTCGCCGCAGTTTTCAGGCTGGCGTGAGCAGCTTGAACGATGGTGAGGATGAGCGTGGCCCCGGTGAAGGCTTCGAGCGCTTGGGTTTGAGAAAATACATGAGGACGGTCAGCGTGCGAGACCTCGCCAACGGTCAGTTGGGCATGTGTAACCGATCCCTTCATTCAGTGGCTGTGATCAATGGTCGCGAGGAGTTATACGGGCGACCAGGTGGCGCGCCGACACACGGGCAGGCCATCGCACTGGTTTGAGCGGCGCGTACTTGTTTCCTGGTCAAGGGATGCAGCCAGGGTTTCTGGCTGCATATTTTCCAGCAGTCCTGCTTTAGGAGCAGATCCATGAACGCTTCTGTTGATGGCCGTGGCACCGGCATGGCGATTCGCTTGCCTGAGCACCTTTCAAGTATGTCCAGCATGAAGCCCGGCGCGAAAGGGGATGACCCTGTGAGTGCACTTCATGGCGCCGAGCGTCGATTCGGCGAAAACGTTGACTGCAGTACTCACGTGGCCGTTATCAAAATGATGATGATGACCCTCGGCTCGCGTCCCACCGATGTTTTCAACGAAGTAACCCCTGTGGGTGAAGGATATGCCGTCACCATGAAGGATCAACACAGGGTGTATGTGTCCCAGGCAGAGCTTGAGCGGGTCACACAGGCTTCAGGGGTCACGGGGCCGGACCCTGACGTGGTCAGGCATGCCAACTTCATGTTGGCGGCCTTTATAAAGCGCAAGCAAAAGTCGGGTGGTTACTCGACGTTTGAGGCGGCCCTTGCAAAGAGCCTTGAGGGCGAGACAAGCAAGCGTTGTCTGGAGGGAATGGGCGTGTACGGGCTGTCGCGGTGGGTGGCCGCCCGCGACTTGGCTGACAGGAATTCGGCCTGGGTGCGTCAAACCCATGACTTTGGCGCTGAGCTCGTGGTGGGCGGAGCCAATCACAACCACGGCGAAGGCTACGGGTATGTGCTGTTTGATGATCGTCAGACGCCACCGCAGCGTGACGGGGTGCTGGCTCAAGTGTCGGAAAGCATCCGGCATGCCGATATCTGGGGCGGTTTTTATCAAGGGGTGGAGGGCAATTGTGTGACGGTGTCGGCGATCAAGGCGGCCATCACCCGTTTCCCCGAAGGCATCTACACAGCCATCCACAGAACGCCGACCGGCTGCGAAGTGAGCATGCGCGATGGCTTCCGGCTGCGCTTGACCCATGAGGAGCTGAGGCAGGCAACCGCTGCGTCGAACTTCTATGGCAGCGACCCGGTACTGCTGGACTATGCCAATTTCCTCTACGCCTGCAGCGCCAAGCGGGCGCAGTTGGAGAACAACGATTTCCGGGCGGGGAGAAGCTTTGCGGTGGCCCTGGAAACCCTCAACGATGGCGAATACCCAGGCGAGGCGCTCCAGCGCCTGGGCCTATTCGGTTACATCCGTAACAGCACTATCGAGGAGTTGGTCAACGGTGCAATCGGTACGATTGCAGACGGTTGGCATTCTGTGGCGGTTATCGGTGGGGCGCTGGACCTGTATGGGCAAAAGTACAACTTGAACGCGTCGTCCTGGAAGAGCAGAGCGCTCACCGCGTTAAAGCTGGTGTAAGGACTAGCCCAACAACCGCCGAAACCCCTCGATCGGCAGCGGTCGACTGTGCAAATACCCCTGGAACAAATGGCACCCCAGTTTTTGCAGGAACGCGAGTTGTTCCGGGGTTTCCACGCCTTCGGCGATCACCGCCAGGTTCAGGCTGCGGGCCATGGCCACGATGGCGCGGATGATTTCGGCGTCGTTGGGGTCATGGGTCGCGTCGCGTACAAAGGACTGGTCGATCTTCAGCGCATCCACCGGCAGGCGCTTGAGGTATGTCAGCGATGAGTAACCGGTACCGAAGTCATCCATGGCAAAACTGACGCCGAGCTTTTTCAGGCGGCGCATCTTGGCCACGGTGTCGTCCAGGTTTTGAATCACGATGCCTTCGGTGATTTCCAGTTTCAGCAGGTTGCAGGGCAGTTGATGCCGCTTGAGGCTGCGCTCCACCCGTTCCACAAAGTCGTTCTGGCGAAACTGCCGGGGGCTGATGTTCACGCACAAGCTGAAATTCAGCGGGTCCACCAAACCGTCAGCAATAAGTTGTGCAAAGGCGGCGCAGGCCTCGTCGAGGATCCAGGTACCCACTTCGAGGATCAGGCCGCTGTCTTCCAGGACCTTGATAAATTCGGACGGCGACTGCGCGCCCAGTTGCGGATGTTGCCAACGCACCAGGGCCTCGGCGCCGACGATCTTGTTGCCTCGCGCATCCACCTGGGGTTGGTAATGCACGCTGAACTCGCCGCGTGACAGGGCCAGTCGCAGGTCGGTTTCCATGCGCAGGCGCTCGCTGGCAGCTTTTTGCATGCTGTTGTGGAACATCTGCGTGGTATTGCGCCCCGAATCCTTGGCTCGGTACAGGGCGATGTCCGCGCGCTTGAGCAGGTCCGCCGGGGTCGTGCCATGGTCAGGAATCAACGCCACGCCGATGCTCGGGGTGACCTGCAGGCGATGGCCGTCGAGGAACATCGGCTCCGAAAGCAGTTCGCGCAGGGTATCGGCCAGTTCCTGCACCTGGGCGCTGACTTGCGTGCGCGTGCCGTCCAGGCCGCTGAGCAGTACCACGAACTCATCGCCGCCCAGGCGTGCCACCGTGTCCTCCAGGCGCACACTGGCCTCCAGGCGCGCGGTGACGATTTTCAAAACAGTGTCGCCCACCGGGTGGCCGAGGGAGTCGTTGATGTGCTTGAAATGGTCGAGGTCAAGAAACAGCAACGCGCCGCGCAGGTTATGGCGCTTGAGCAAGGCAATCTGCTGGCTCAGTCGATCCATCAGCAGTGCACGGTTAGGCAGGTTGGTCAGCGGGTCGTGATACGCCAGGTGACGGATCTGCGCCTGGGCGTTTTTCAGCAGGCTCACGTCCCGTGCGGTCAGCAGCAGGCACGGGGTTTCATTGAGGGTGATCGGCTCGACCGACACTTCAACCGCCAATACGTCGCCGCGCTTGTTGTGCCAGAGCATTTCCAGGTGAGGGATACGCCCCTTGATCTGTAATTCGGCCAACAAGGCCGCACGCTGGTTTTCATCGGCCCAGATGCCGATCTGGTACAGCGTCAGGCCGATGGCTTCTTCGGCGCGATAGCCGGTGAGGCGGCAGAAGCCGTCGTTGACCTCGACATAACGGCCGGTATCGCGTTCGGTGATGGAGATGGCGTCGGGGCTGGAATGGAAGGCCTTGGCGAACTTCTCTTCGCTGGCCTTCAGCGCGGCCTCAGAGCGTTGTTGCTGGGTGATGTCGCGCAACGTGGTGACGATGCACGGCTGGTCGCCCACCTTGATCAAGCGGCTGGAAATCATGCAGGTCAGGGGGTGGCCGTTCTTGTGATGCACCACGACGGCTACATTGCTCAGTGTCTGATCGCGAATGACCTGTTCGATACGTTGCAGGCGTTTGCTTGATTCGTCCCACAGGCCAATCTGCTCGGCGCTCTTGTCGATCACCTCGGCCGCTGTCCAGCCAAAGGTCTGGGTAAAGGCGGGGTTGATCTCGATGAACGCGCCGCTGTCCAGGCCGGTGACGCAGATGGGATCAGGGCTGGCCTGGAACAGGCTGGCGAATTTTTCTTCCGAGGCGGTCAGGCGTTGTTCGCGCTCCACTTGGTCGGTGATGTCCAGCAGGGTGCCGGCCATGCGCAACGGCGCCCCTTGTTCGCCGCGGTAGAGGCGGGCGCGGCTTTCCAGGTAGCGCGAGCTGCCGTCTTCCAGTTGTACGCGGTAAGTCAGTTGATAATTGCCGGCCGGGCCTTCGCGCAGGGTGCGATAAGCGTTGCGCATGTTCTCGCGCTCTTGCTTGGGCATGCCCTCGAAAAAAGCTTCGAACGATTCATGGAAGGATTCGGGCGGCAGGCCGTGCAGTTGCGCGGCGCGGGCCGAACCGTAGAGCATACCGGTGGGAATATGCCAGTCCCAGGTGCCCAGTTGCGCCGAGTCCAGGGCCAGGTCCAGGCGCTCCTGGCTGTCCTTCAGGGCGCTTTCGGCGTTTTTGCGCTCGGTGGTGTCGAGAAAGGTGCTGATCAAGTAGGCCTCTCCCTCCAGCTCGACCTTTTGTGCACTGAGGGTGCCATCGTGGATCTGGCCGTTGCTGGCGCAGAACTGCACTTCCATGGTGATGGGTTCGCCTTTGCGCTGGGTGGCCTGGACCAGCTGCGCGCGTTGTTCGGGGTGGCACCACAGGCCCAGGTCCAGGGTGGTGCGGCCAATGGCATCAGCCACCGGCCAGCCGAAGAGCATCTCGAAATACTGGTTGGCTTCGCTGATCAGGCCGTCGCGCTGACGGGTCAACAACACCATATTCGGGCACAGGTGAAACAGCGTGGCGAAGCGTTTTTCGGAATGGCTGAGGGCGTGCTCCCGCTCGCGTTGGCGAGTGGTCTCGCGGATCACGCCGATCATGCGGCGCCGGCCGGCCTTGTCCGGTGCCAGGCTGCCATTGATTTCCAGCCAGTGATGCGTACCGTCCGGCCATTGAATTCGATGGTGCATGGCCTGCTCGAACGGCTCGCCGGCCAGCACTGCATGAAAGGCGCGTACCACCTGGGATCGATCCGACGGCGCCAGCAGGTCGAGGTAATCCAGGTCCTTGGGCAGCGGTTGGCGTGGGTCGAAGCCGAACAGCGCCTGGGTGCCCCGTGACCAGCTGATACGGCCCGTGTCGATTTCCCAGCACCACGCGCCCAGCCGGGCAGCATTCAGGGCTGCCAGCAGTTGCGGGGCACTGTCCCAGCTTTGTTCCGCCTGTTGAGGGTCCAGGGCGTAAATGCGGGGCAGGGGAGGTAGAGGGTCGACAGGGTTGCGCATTATCAAAGGGCCTTGGCTCAATGGGCAAACAGCGCGGTTTTATTCACAACCTGGGGCCGCACAGCGTCATACCGGTATCACTGGCAGATCCACCTGTGCATCCAACAGGCTCATGAACGCCCGCGCAGCGTTCGACAGCGTCCTTTCGGTGTGCACGATATAGCCTAGCTGGCGACTGAGTTGTATGCCCGGCAAAGCGATACTCGCCACCTGATCGTCCAGCATGGTGCGCGGCAAGACGCTCCAGGCCAGGCCGATCGAGACCATCATCTTGATGGTTTCCAGATAGTTAGTGCTCATCGCGATGTTCGGCGTAAGGCCCTGGGCCTCGAACAGTCGGCTGACAATATGGTGGGTAAAGGTATTACCGCCAGGGAAAACCGCCGGGTGGCCGGCAATATCGGCCAGGCTGACGTCGCGGTTGCCGGTGAGGCTGTGCTCCGGCGCCACCACGAAATCCAGCGGGTCGTCCCACACCGGGGTGGCGCGTACCAGGTGATGGGGGGCGGGCGCCAGGGTGATCACTGCCACTTCGGCCCGGCCGTGGAGGATTTCTTCGTAGGCCACTTCCGAATCGAGAAACTGAATATCCAAGGCCACGTTCGGGTATTCCCGGGTGAAGGTACGCAGGATCGGTGGCAAACGATGCAGGCCGATATGGTGGCTGGTGGCTAAAGTGAGGCGGCCGCTGACTTCTCCGGTGAGATTGGTGAGGGCGCGGCGGGTGTCGTCCAGCACGTTAAGGATCTGATAAGCGCGCGGCAGCAGGGCCCGACCGGCTTCGGTCAAGCCGACTTCACGGCCCAGGCGATCAAACAGTCGCACCTTCAATTGCTGTTCCAGGCCGGCGATGCGCTTGCTGATGGCCGGTTGGGTCAGGTACAGGCGTTCACCGGCGCCGGAGAAACTGCCGGTCTCGGCGATGGCAATAAAGGCATTGAGGTTGGCCAGGTCCATGGTGGTATTCCAGTTGGTAATCCAAAGCATAAAAAATATGAATTTGAGTTATTTAATGTAGCGCCATACCATCAGCCTCACAAGCCAAAGGGTTATTGAAAAGCCCGGCGCATAGAAATACCGCTGATGAGGACCGACTGATGGCCGGCAAAACGCTTTACGACAAGCTTTGGGATTCCCATGAAGTGAAACGGCGCGACGATGGCTCGTCGCTGATCTATATCGACCGTCACATCATCCATGAAGTGACCTCGCCACAAGCGTTCGAAGGCCTGCGGCTGGCCGGGCGCAAGCCTTGGCGCGTCGACTCGATCATCGCCACCCCGGACCACAACGTGCCGACCACTCCGGAGCGCAAGGGCGGGATCGACG
Source organism: Pseudomonas sp. B14(2022) (assembly GCF_012030485.1). Taxonomy (NCBI): domain Bacteria; kingdom Pseudomonadati; phylum Pseudomonadota; class Gammaproteobacteria; order Pseudomonadales; family Pseudomonadaceae; genus Pseudomonas; species Pseudomonas sp. B14(2022). The sequence continues at coordinate 90,527 of NZ_JAAUVM010000016.1, read as the reverse complement.
CCATTGTAGACACCGTGTCGCGTTTGCAGGTCCAGACTCTCGACGACTACTGCGACGAATATGGCATCACTGAGTTCAAGATGAATGACGTGCGTCAAGGCATCGTGCATGTCATCGGCCCGGAGCAGGGCGCCACCTTGCCGGGCATGACCGTCGTCTGCGGCGACTCCCACACCTCCACCCACGGCGCGTTCGGCGCCCTGGCCCACGGCATCGGCACCTCGGAGGTGGAGCATGTGTTCGCCACCCAGTGCCTGGTCGCCAAGAAAATGAAGAACATGCTGGTGCGCGTCGAAGGCCAATTGCCGTTTGGCGTGACCGCCAAGGACATCGTGCTCGCCGTGATCGGCAAGATCGGCACCGCCGGCGGTAACGGCCATGCCATCGAGTTCGCCGGCAGTGCCATTCGCGACCTGTCCATCGAAGGCCGCATGACCATCTGCAACATGTCCATCGAGGCCGGTGCCCGCGTGGGCATGGTGGCGGCGGACGAGAAAACCGTTGAATACGTCAAAGGCCGTCCTTTCGCCCCGGCGGGCGCCGATTGGGACGCCGCGGTTGAAGCTTGGAAAGACCTGGTGTCCGACGCCGATGCGGTGTTTGACACCGTGGTTGAACTCGACGCTGCCCAGATCAAGCCGCAAGTCAGCTGGGGCACTTCGCCGGAAATGGTTCTGGCCGTCGACCAGAACGTGCCGGACCCGGCGCAGGAAGCCGACCTGGTCAAGCGCGGTTCCATCGAGCGCGCCTTGAAGTACATGGGCTTGAAAGCCAACCAGGCGATCACCGACATCCAGTTGGATCGCGTGTTTATCGGTTCCTGCACCAACTCGCGGATCGAAGACCTGCGCGCTGCGGCGGTGATCGCCAAAGGCCGCAAAGTTGCCTCGACCATCAAGCAGGCCATTGTGGTCCCGGGCTCAGGCCTGGTTAAAGCCCAGGCTGAAGCCGAAGGCCTGGACAAGATCTTCCTCGAAGCCGGTTTTGAATGGCGTGAGCCGGGCTGCTCAATGTGCCTGGCGATGAACCCGGACCGCCTGGAGTCGGGCGAGCATTGCGCGTCGACCTCCAACCGTAACTTCGAGGGGCGTCAGGGCGCCGGTGGCCGTACCCACCTGGTGAGCCCGGCCATGGCCGCCGCCGCTGCCGTCAACGGTCGTTTCATCGACGTTCGCGAATTGATCTGAGGAAAACCCGATGAGAGCTTTTACCCAACACACCGGTTTGGTCGCGCCGTTGGACCGTGCCAACGTCGACACCGACCAGATCATCCCCAAGCAGTTCCTGAAGTCGATCAAGCGCACCGGTTTCGGCCCCAACCTGTTCGACGAGTGGCGCTACCTGGACGTGGGCTACGCCTACCAGGACAACTCCAAGCGCCCGCTGAACAAGGACTTTGTGCTCAACGCCGAGCGCTACCAAGGCGCCAGCGTGTTGCTGGCCCGGGAAAACTTCGGTTGCGGTTCCAGCCGCGAGCACGCGCCGTGGGCCCTGGAAGAATATGGCTTTCGCAGCATCATCGCGCCGAGCTATGCCGACATCTTCTTTAACAACAGCTTCAAGAACGGCCTGTTGCCGATCATCTTGAGCGATGCGGAAGTGGATGAGCTGTTCAAGGCGGTGGAAGCCGATGTGGGTTACCAACTGACCATCGACCTGGCCGCGCAAACCGTGACCCGTCCGGACGGCAAGGTGTATCACTTTGAAGTGGACGCCTTCCGCAAGCACTGCCTGATCAACGGCCTGGACGATATCGGCCTGACCTTGCAGGACGGCGATGCGATTGCCGCGTTTGAAGCCAGGCACCGGGCGAGCCAGCCCTGGTTGTTTCGTGACGCCTAAATTGATGTAGGCAGGACCGCCGCTATCGGGGGCAAGCCCCCTCTCACAGGGGGAACGCATTCCAAATGTGGGAGGGGGCTTGCCCCCGATGAGGCCAGTGTTAACAACACACCCAGGGGAAACACCATGACCAGCACCGCCCACACCCAAGTCGTGCAAAAACAATTCGGCGAACAGGCGTCTGCCTACCTGAGCAGTGCCGTGCACGCCCAAGGCACCGAATTCGCGCTGCTTCAGGCTGAACTGGCCGGGCAGGGCTCTGCGCGACTGCTGGACCTGGGCTGCGGTGCCGGCCATGTGAGTTTCCATGTGGCGCCGCTGGTCAAGGAAGTGGTGGCCTACGACCTGTCCGAGCAGATGCTCGACGTGGTTGCTGCCGCCGCCAAGGATCGTGGCTTGGGCAACATCACCACCGTGCACGGCGCCGCCGAGCGCCTGCCGTTCGCCGATGGCGAATTCGACTTCGTGTTCAGCCGTTATTCGGCGCACCATTGGAGCGACCTCGGCCTGGCCCTGCGCGAAGTGCGCCGGGTGCTCAAACCGGGCGGCGTGGCGGCGTTTGTGGATGTCTTGTCACCGGGCAGCCCGCTGTTGGACACTTACCTGCAAACCGTCGAAGTGCTGCGCGATACCAGCCACGTGCGCGATTATTCCGCCGGGGAGTGGATGCAACAGCTCAGCGAGTCCGGTCTGCACGTGCGCACTAGCAGCCGCCAACGCTTGCGCCTGGAATACACCTCCTGGGTCGAGCGCATGCGCACGCCAGAGGTATTGCGCGCTGCAATCCTTGAGCTGCAGAAGGCCATGGGCCAGGAAGTGCGCGATTATTACGAAATTCAGGCCGACGGCACTTTCAGCACCGACGTACTGGTGGTCTTCGCCGAACGCTGATCGATTTTTCCCGACCTGCCCACGGGCGGGTCGCTTGATGAAATGAGGAACGCATGAGCAAGCAGATTCTGATTCTCCCTGGCGACGGTATTGGTCCGGAAATCATGGCCGAAGCGGTCAAGGTGCTGGAACTGGCCAACTCCAAGTACAGCCTGGGCTTCGAGCTGAGCCACGACGTGATCGGCGGCGCGGCCATCGATAAGCACGGCGTGCCCCTGGCCGATGAAACCCTGGACCGCGCCCGTGCGGCCGATGCCGTGCTGCTCGGCGCCGTGGGTGGCCCGAAATGGGACAAGATCGAACGTGACATCCGCCCTGAGCGCGGCCTGCTGAAAATCCGCGCGCAACTGGGCCTGTTCGGCAACCTGCGCCCGGCGATCCTCTACCCGCAACTGGCCGACGCGTCGAGCCTCAAGCCGGAAGTGGTGGCGGGCCTGGACATCCTGATCGTGCGTGAACTGACCGGCGGTATCTACTTCGGCTCGCCACGCGGCGTGCGTGAGCTGGAGAATGGTGAGCGCCAGGCCTACGACACCCTGCCGTACAGCGAGAGTGAAATCCGCCGTATCGCCCGCGTCGGTTTCGACATGGCCCGTGTGCGTGGCAAGAAGGTCTGCTCGGTGGACAAGGCCAACGTCCTGGCCTCCAGCCAACTGTGGCGCGAAATCGTCGAAGAGGTGGCCAAGGACTACCCGGACGTCGAACTGAGCCACATGTACGTCGACAACGCCGCCATGCAACTGGTACGTGCGCCGAAGCAGTTCGACGTGATCGTCACCGACAACCTGTTCGGCGACATCCTGTCCGACCAGGCCTCGATGCTCACCGGTTCCATCGGCATGCTGCCGTCGGCGTCCCTGGATACCAATAACAAGGGCATGTACGAGCCTTGCCACGGCTCGGCGCCGGACATCGCGGGCCAGGGCATTGCCAACCCGCTGGCGACCATCCTGTCGGTCTCGATGATGCTGCGTTACAGCTTTAACCTGAGCGACGCTGCGGACGCGATCGAGAAAGCCGTGAGCCTGGTGCTGGACCAGGGCTTGCGCACCGGCGACATCTGGTCGCAGGGTTGCACCAAGGTGGGTACGCAAGAAATGGGCGACGCAGTAGTCGCCGCGCTGCGGAATCTGTAATCTCTCGGGCCCGCTTGCAGTTGTTGCTGCAAGGCGGCCCACTTTTTAACAAGGTGTAGTTGCGATGAAACGTGTAGGTCTGATCGGTTGGCGCGGTATGGTCGGTTCCGTGCTCATGCAGCGGATGCTGGAAGAGCAGGATTTCGATCTTATTGAGCCGGTGTTTTTCACCACTTCGAATGTAGGTGGCCAAGGGCCGTCCGTGGGCAAGGATATTGCCCCGCTCAAGGACGCCTACAGCATTGAAGAGCTGAAAACCCTCGACGTGATCCTGACCTGCCAGGGTGGCGACTACACCAGCGAAGTCTTCCCCAAGCTGCGTGAAGCCGGCTGGCAGGGTTACTGGATCGACGCCGCCTCGAGCCTGCGCATGCAGGACGACGCCGTCATCATCCTCGACCCGGTCAACCGCAAGGTCATCGACCAGCAACTGGATGCCGGCACCAAGAATTATGTGGGCGGCAACTGCACCGTCAGCCTGATGCTGATGGGCCTGGGTGGCCTGTTCGAAGCCGGCCTGGTCGAGTGGATGAGCGCCATGACCTACCAGGCGGCGTCCGGTGCCGGCGCGCAGAACATGCGTGAGCTGATCAAGCAGATGGGCGCGACCCACGCCGCTGTCGCCGATCAACTGGCCGACCCGGCCAGCGCGATCCTCGACATCGACCGCCGTGTGGCCGAAGCCATGCGCAGCGATGCCTACCCGACCGAGAACTTCGGTGTGCCATTGGCCGGCAGCCTGATTCCGTGGATCGACAAAGAGCTGCCGAACGGCCAGAGCCGCGAAGAGTGGAAGGCCCAGGCCGAGACCAACAAAATCCTCGGCCGGTTCAAGAGCCCGATCCCGGTGGATGGCATCTGCGTGCGCATCGGCGCCATGCGCTGCCACAGCCAGGCGCTGACCATCAAGCTGAACAAAGACGTGCCGATCGCCGATATCGAAGGGCTGATCAGCCAGCACAACCCCTGGGTCAAGCTGGTGCCGAACAACCGCGACATCAGCATGCAGGAGCTGAGCCCGACCAAGGTCACCGGCACCCTGAATGTACCGGTGGGCCGTCTGCGCAAGCTGAACATGGGCACTCAGTACCTGGGCGCGTTCACCGTCGGCGACCAACTGCTGTGGGGCGCGGCCGAGCCGCTGCGTCGCATGCTGCGGATTCTGCTGGAGCGTTGATCGCGTAAGGCGATAAGAGAAACCCGCGCTCTGGTGACAGGCGCGGGTTTTTTATTGTTCTTTCGGGCGCTATCGGGGGCAAGCCCCCTCCCACATTCGACCGAATTTCAACGTTGAAATGCTGTTCACTGCGGGAGGGAGCTTGCCCCCGATAGCGCCATCAGCCACTCGATCAGCCCCAGGCTAATTGCCTCCCCCCCAGCCACCCGGTAAAGTGCCGCTCCCCCCGCCATGCCCGAGGTAGCCCCCCATGACCCAGACCTTTGAAATTGCCGTGATCGGTGCCACTGGTACGGTCGGCGAAACCCTGGTGCAGATTCTCGAAGAGCTGGAATTCCCGGTGGGCACCCTGTACCTGCTGGCGGGCAGTAACTCTGCTGGCGCCTCGGTGCCGTTTCGCGGCAAGAACGTACGGGTCAAGGAGGTCGACGAATTCGATTTCAGCAAGGCGCAATTGGCCTTCTTCGCTGCAGGCCCTGCGGTCACCCTGAGCTTCGCGCCGCGTGCCACGGCGGCGGGTTGCGCGGTGATCGACTTGTCGGGAGCCTTGCCCGCCGAGCAGGCGCCTCAGGTGGTGCCGGAAGCCAATGCCCACGTCCTTGAGGGGTTGAAAAAGCCGTTCCAGCTAGGCAGTCCGAGCCCGTCCGCCACTAACCTGGCGGTGGTGCTGGCGCCGTTGCGCGGCTTGCTGGACATCCGGCGTGTCGCCGTCACTGCCAGCCTGGCGGTGTCTGCCCAAGGCCGCGAAGCCGTCAGCGAATTGGCACGTCAGACCGCCGAGCTCCTGAACGTGCGCCCCCTGGAACCGAAGTTCTTTGACCGGCAAATGGCCTTCAACCTGTTGGCACAAGTCGGCACGCCAGACGCCCAAGGTCATACCGCCTTGGAAAAACGCCTGGTTCACGAACTGCGCGCAGTCCTGGAATTACCTTTGCTAAAGATTTCCGCAACGTGCGTTCAAGCCCCGGTGTTTTTTGGCGATAGCCTGACTGTGTCACTGCAGTTGGGCGCGGCGGTCGATCTCGCCGCCGTCAACCGGGCATTGGAGGCCGCGCCGGGTATCGAACTGGTAGAAGAAGGTGATTACCCTACAGCCGTGGGCGACGCAGTGGGCCAGGATGTGGTTTATGTAGGCCGGGTGCGCGCGGGGGTGGATGACCCGGCTGAACTAAATCTGTGGCTGACGTCAGATAACGTACGCAAGGGCGCAGCCCTTAACGCCGTGCAACTGGCGCAGTTGTTGATAAAACGCCTTGCGTAAAAGATACTTGGCGGCAATTTGTAGATTGATTCTAACCAGGCGCTATGCTTGGCCCCAAGCAGGAACAATTGCGCGTCGGTGACCTATCGGCTCGCCATGCCTTATGGCAAGCGGTTACCAACCTTCTCGCAGGCCGGGGAGTGTTCAAACAAAGGATGAGGCTATGGTTCAAGTTCGCAAACTGGTGTTAGCAATAGCGGCCGCCTCGGCGCTGTCCTCCGGTATGGCGCAGGCGCTGCAGCTGGGGGAGATGACCCTAAAGTCGACGTTGAACCAGCCGTTGTCGGTGGAAATCGAATTGCTCGATGTCGGTGGCCTCACGGCGTCCGAGATCACCCCGAGCCTGGCCTCATCCCAAGCGTTCGTGGACGCGGGCGTCGATCGCCGGGCGTTTCTCGATGACCTGACGTTTACCCCGGTCATCAATCCCAGTGGTCGCAGCGTGGTGCGCGTCACCTCCAGCAAGCCGCTGCCGAATTCCTACGTACGTTTCCTGCTGCAGGTGCAATGGCCCAATGGCCGCCTGATGCGCGACTACAGCGTGTTGCTCGACCCGAGCAAGTTTGACCAGCCCGCTTCGAGTGCCGCAGCACCTGCTCCGCGCTTGGGAGCGTCTGCCAATGCTGCGCCCGCTGTGAGCAAGCCGGTTCAGCACACCACCACCTCCCGCGACACCCTGTGGGAAATTGCGCAGAAGCACCGCAATGGCGGCTCGGTGCAGCAGACCATGCTGGCCATTCAGGCACTCAACCCCGGCGCCTTTATCGATGGCAATATCAACCGCCTGAAAACCGGCCAGGTGCTGCGCCTGCCGGACACCGTACAAAGCACTGCGTTACCGCAACCTCAAGCAATCGCCGAAGTGACGGCGCAAAATGCCGCCTGGCGCCAGGGTCGGCGCGCGGCTGCCAATCAGGTAGCCGGCAAGCAGCAACTGGACGCCACCAAGCGCGCCCAGGCCGGCAATGCGCCGTCGACCACCAATGCCAAGGACAACCTGAGCCTGGTCTCGGCTGAAGCGGCCAAGAAGGGCGGCAAAGGCAAGGCCGGTGACAGCCAGGTCCTGAGCGACAAGCTGGCGATGACCCAGGAGCAACTGGACACCACTCGCCGCGATAACGAAGAACTCAAGAGCCGTGCGGCAGATTTGCAAAGTCAGTTGGATAAACTGCAAAAGTTGATTCAACTGAAAAACGATCAACTGGCCCGTTTGCAGGCAGACAAAGGCGACCCGGCGGTACCGGCGACGGCAGCGATGCCCGCACAGCTGACAAGCGACCCGGCCGCCACGCCGGCAGCACCCGCTGCACAGGCCGCCGCGCCAACGCCAACCCCGGCTGCGTCGGCACCTGAGGCGGCTAAACCAGCCGCCGCACCTGATACCACCGAAGGCAAGTTCAATGATCTGCTGACCAACCCGGTTGTCCTCAGTGTGATCGGTGGCGCGGCTGGCCTGGTACTGTTGCTGCTCCTGCTGCTGTGGGCGCGCCATCGCAACGCCCGCCGTGAAGAGGAAAAGCACTTGCGCATGGCGCGGGCGCTGGCTGAAGAGCCGGAATTTACCTCGAACATCGAACAGGACCTGCCGTCGGACAGTTTCGAAGGCCTCGAAGTGCCGCCGCCGAACGTCAAGCTGGCAGCCGCTCCGGCCCCTGCTCAAGTGGTTGCGCCAGCGGTGGCGGTTCCGACGGTTGCCTCCGTGCTCGCACCGCTTGCCGCTGCCGTGGCCCCGCAAAACGCCAACGATGCCCTGGCGCAAGCCCAGTCCCATATCGACCGTGGTCATTTGAACCAGGCCGCCGATGTGCTGGAACAAGCGATCAAGCACGAGCCCAAGCGCAGCGACCTGCGGTTGAAGCTGATGGAAGTCTACGGCCTGCAAAGCGACAAGGACGGTTTCGTCACCCAGGAGCGTCAACTGGTGGCCAATGGTGAGAACCATGCCCAGGTCGAGCAGCTCAAGTCGCGCTTTCCTGCTATGGCCGTATTGGCCGCGGGCGTCAGTGCCGCAGTTGCCGCGGCCGCGCTTGATGCTCAGTACGTCAAGGAGTTGCTGGAAGACAAGCCGGCGGCCCCGGCCACCGAGCCCGGCGCACTCGACACCGATTTCGATTTGAGCCTGGATGACCTGGAAGCGGCTTCCCCGGCCAACCTGGACGACGAGCAGACGTTTGCCGCGCTCCTGGAGCAGCAATCGGCGCCCAAGGCCGGCGAGGAAAACCTGTCGGACTTTGACCTCGACCTACAACTGAATACCCCGGCGTCCGAGCAATCCGACGACGACTTCCTTTCCGGTCTTGAGGATCAGATGAAGGATGCGCCGGCGGTCGAGCCGCCGACGCTGACCCCGTCGGCGCCGGATGACTTCGATTTGCCGGAGGATTTCGACCTGTCCCTGGCGGACGAACCAGACGCAGTCGCCAAGCCTGATGCCTTCGCTTCGGAACTGGACGATGTCAACGCCGAACTCGATCGCCTGTCCCAGAGTCTGGAAAATCCGCCCATCGAACCTTCTTTTACCGCTGAAGACGCAGCGTTGGGCGATGATGAACCGGAGTTCGACTTCCTGTCCGGCACGAATGAAGTCGCCACCAAGCTCGACCTCGCCCAAGCCTATATCGACATGGGGGATGCCGACGGCGCGCGGGACATTCTCTCCGAAGTGCTCACTGAAGGTGATGAGGCGCAGCGCGGCGAGGCCAAGGAAATGCTCGGCAAAATCTGAGGGGTGATGCAGGTCCAGTGTGGGAGAGATCAATCCCTAACAAAAGCGCACGCCACGCAGCTGCCGCATTTATAATGGCCGCCTTCGCGCAACTCATCAGGCTCTCAGTTCTTGGCAAATATAGATAACCCGGCCGCCGAAATGGCGGCCGCTGGCTTTTACCGCATCGCTCTCGGCGTGGAATACAAAGGCTCGCGCTATCGCGGCTGGCAGCGCCAGGCGTCAGGCGTGCTGACGGTGCAGGAAACCCTGGAGAAGGCCTTGTCCAAGGTCGCCGATTCGCCCGTATCGCTGATGTGCGCCGGACGTACCGATGCCGGCGTGCACGCCTGCGGCCAGGTGGTGCACTTCGACACTCAGGCTGAACGCACGATGAAGGCATGGGTGATGGGCGCCAATATCAATTTGCCCCATGACGTCAGCGTCAGTTGGGCCAAGGTCATGCCTGCGCACTTTCATGCGCGCTTCAAGGCCATTGCCCGGCGTTATCGCTATGTGATCTATAACGACCAGATCCGTCCCGCGCACCTCAACGAAGAAATCACCTGGAACCACCGTCCGCTGGATGCCGAACGCATGGCCGAGGCTGCGCAGCACCTGGTGGGTGTGCATGATTTCAGCGCATTCCGTGCCGGCCAGTGCCAGGCCAAGTCGCCGATCAAGGAAGTCCATCACCTGCGGGTGACCCGCCACGGCAAGATGATCGTGCTGGACATCCGCGCCGGCGCCTTCCTGCACCACATGGTGCGCAACATTGCCGGTGTTTTGATGACCATAGGCACTGGCGAACGGCCGGTGGAGTGGGCCAGGGAAGTGCTGGAAAGCCGCATCCGCCGCACGGGCGGCGTCACGGCGCATCCGTTTGGCTTGTACCTGGTGGATGTGGAGTACCGCGACGAGTTCGAGCTGCCGCAACGCTTCATCGGGCCACACTTCCTCACAGGGTTCAGCGAACTTGACGGCTGACGCCCGGAAAAGCTTTTGTTACCATCCGGGACTTTCTCGGTCCAACCCCTGAGGTTTCTACGATATGTCTGCCGTTCGCAGCAAGATTTGCGGGATTACCCGCATAGAAGACGCGCTGGCGGCAGTCGAGGCGGGGGCGGATGCCATTGGTCTGGTGTTTTATGCCAGGAGCCCACGGGCGGTGAATGTGTTGCAGGCGCGGGCAATCATCGCTGCGTTGCCGCCGTTCGTGACCACCGTGGGCTTGTTCGTCAACGCCAGCCGCTGCGAGCTCAATGAAACCCTGGATGCCGTACAGTTGGATATGCTCCAATTTCACGGCGACGAAACCCCGGATGAATGTGAAAGCTACCAGCGCCCGTATATCAAGGCGTTGCGAGTCAAGGCGGGTGACGACATCGCGCGTGCCTGCGCTGCCTATTCCGGCGCGCGTGGCATTCTGTTGGACACGTATGTCGAAGGCGTACCGGGTGGGACCGGCGAAGCGTTTGATTGGTCGCTGATCCCCGAGGGGCTGAGCAAGCCGATCATCCTCGCCGGTGGGCTCAATCCCGCGAATGTCGCGGCGGCTATCGAGCAGGTTCGACCGTATGCCGTGGATGTCAGCGGTGGGGTAGAGCAAGGTAAGGGCATTAAGGATCACAGCAGGATTCGCGCATTCATGCAGGCCGTGCGCAACAGCAGTGGCGGGATGTGACGGCTGGCAGTCTGCCGCCGTCCATAACTACCACTGTGTAAAACAGCCCGGTGCCGCCTGAGGGAGGCTCGGAAATGAAGTGGCAACCTGCACTGGCAGGCTGTCTGGAAGGCTGAGGATGCAGGCTGGAAATGGCAGGTCGAACGTCTGACCCCGTCCAGCCTGTGTCATCGCCACATATGAATTTAGCTCAAGGGCATACGCGGGGCTGTGTTCAAGCCACCGGTACTGGAGAAAGAAAGCATGAGCAACTGGTTAGTAGACAAACTGATCCCTTCGATCATGCGTTCCGAGGTGAAAAAAAGCTCGGTTCCTGAAGGTCTGTGGCACAAGTGCCCATCCTGCGACGCGGTGCTGTACCGCCCCGAGCTGGAAAAGACCCTGGATGTTTGCCCCAAGTGCAACCACCACATGCGTATCGGCGCCCGCGCCCGCATCGACATCTTCCTCGACGCCGACGGCCGTAACGAGCTGGGCGCCGACCTGGAGCCGGTTGACCGTCTCAAGTTCCGCGACGGCAAGAAGTACAAGGACCGCCTGACCGCTGCGCAAAAGCAGACCGGTGAGAAGGACGCGCTGATTTCCGTCAGTGGCAAGCTGCTGGGGATGCCGGTGGTGGTGTCGGCGTTCGAGTTCTCCTTCATGGGTGGCTCCATGGGGGCCATCGTCGGCGAACGCTTCGTGCGCGCCGCCAACTACGCCCTGGAAAACCGTTGCCCGATGATCTGCTTCGCCGCCTCCGGTGGTGCGCGGATGCAGGAAGCGTTGATCTCCCTGATGCAAATGGCCAAGACCTCCGCGGTGCTGGCGCGTCTGCGCGAAGAAGGCATTCCGTTCATCTCCGTGCTGACCGACCCAGTCTACGGCGGCGTTTCCGCCAGCCTGGCGATGCTCGGCGACGTGATCGTCGGTGAGCCAAAAGCCCTGATCGGCTTTGCCGGCCCGCGCGTGATCGAGCAGACCGTGCGCGAGAAACTGCCGGAAGGCTTCCAGCGCAGCGAGTTCCTGCTGGAGCACGGCGCAATCGACCTGATCATCCCGCGCGGTGAACTGCGTCCACGCCTGGGTAGCCTGCTGGCGCAGATGATGGGCCTGCCGACACCTGTTTACGTCGCGCCTAAAGTCGAGCCGATCGTTGTACCCCCGGTGCCTGCGAACCTATGACCCAACGTACCCTGGGCGAATGGCTCGCCTACCTTGAGCAGTTGCATCCGTCCGCCATCGACATGGGCCTGGAGCGCTCGCAACAGGTAGCGGCCCGCCTTGGGTTGGGCCGGCCGGCACCGCGAGTGATCACGGTGACCGGCACCAATGGCAAAGGCTCTACCTGCGCCTTTGTTGCCGCGCTGCTGCAAGCCCAAGGGCTGAAAGTTGGCGTGTACAGCTCGCCGCACCTGCTGCGTTACAACGAGCGGGTGCAACTCAATGGCGTCGAAGCCACTGATGAGCAACTCTGCGAAGCCTTCGCTGCACTCGATGCCGGGCGAGGCGAGATTTCCCTGACTTACTTCGAAATGGGCACCCTGGCGGCGTTCTGGCTGTTCGAGCGTGCGCAACTGGATGTGGTTGTATTGGAAGTGGGCCTGGGCGGACGCCTGGACACCGTCAACGTGGTGGATGCCGACCTGGCGCTGGTCACCAGTATTGGCGTGGACCATGCCGACTACCTGGGGGATACCCGCGAGTCCGTGGCTTATGAAAAGGCCGGGATTTTCCGCCAGGGTAAGCCTGCGCTGTGCGGTGATCTGGATCCGCCGCAGCCCTTGCTGGACAAGGTGCGTGAGCTGGATTGCCCATTCTTCCTGCGTGGCCGCGAATTCAATCTTGATATCGGTGACCGGCACTGGCAGTGGCGCGGGCGGGATGCGCGTGGGCTGGCTGTAGAGCTGCGCGATCTGCCCTTGCTGAATCTGCCGATGGAAAACGCCGCGCTCGCGCTGCAAGCCTATCTGTTGCTGGACCTGCCTTGGCATGCTGAGCAGATTGCTGCGACGTTGCTGGCGACTCGCGTGGTGGGGCGTCTGGACCGTCGCGGGTTCGACTGGCACGGTAAGCGCCTGAACCTGCTGCTGGATGTGGGGCATAATCCCCATGCAGCGCAGTACCTGGCAAAACGCCTGGCGCGCACGCCGCCGGTGGGGCGTCGCCTTGCTGTATTCGGTTTGCTCGCCGATAAGGACTTGGAGGGCGTGGTTGCGCCGTTGCTGGACAGCGTCCAGGCATGGGCGGTCGCGCCGCTGGACACGCCCCGTAGTCGTCCGGCCCATGAGCTTGAGATCGCGTTACAGAACCTTGGTGCGCCCGTGGCGTCGTATGCAGGCGTGACTGCTGCCCTGGAGGCTCAGTGCGCGGTGGCGACGGCCGAGGACGAGATTCTGTTGTTCGGATCATTTTATTGTGTTGCCGAGGCGCTTGAGTGGTTGGCCCGGCGCTCCACGGAGGAAGCTGCACATGGCATTACTGGATAGCGCATACAAGCAGCGAATGGTTGGAGCCCTCGTGCTGGTGGCATTGGCGGTGATTTTCCTGCCGATGCTGTTTTCCCGTCAGGACGAGCAGCGCCAAGTGGTCGTCGAGGCCCCGGCTGCGCCCCAGGCCCCGGCGGTACCGCAAGTGCAGGTTGAACCGGTGGTAGTACCGGAGCCGCAGGCATTGCCGGAAGAAGAGCCCGTGCCGACTGATGATGAGGTGGCCGCGCAACAGGCGCCGTCGATGCCGGTTCAGCCAAGCGTCCCGGTGGTCAAGCCGACACCTGCTCCGGCGGTCGCCGCCAAGCCTGCGACGCCTGCGCCCAAGCCTGTAGCGCCGCAGCCTGCTGCGCCGGGCAAGCCGGATGTGGGTCAGAGCCGTATCGATCCGAATGGTTTGCCGATCAGTTGGTCGATCCAGGTGGCCAGCCTGGGCAATCGCGAAGGCGCTGACGCCTTGCAGAAGAAGCTGCGTGCCCAGGGTTACAACGCCTACATCCGTAGCGCCGACGGCAAGAATCGGGTGTTTATCGGGCCGCTGATCGAGCGCGCAGAGGCCGACCGGCTGCGGGATTTGCTGGACCGTCAGCAGAACCTGAAAGGCTTCGTGACCCGTTTCCAGCCTGAGCGCGGCTGAGCCCGCATCGATTCCAGCCTGGAATGCAATCAAATGTGGCGGGGTTGAAATCGGGCCGGCCCGCCACAAACTATTGATTTGCAAAGCAGCCGCAATCACAGCTTACCGACAGCCCGACGCTCTGCTAAAATGCGCCGCCTTATCCGTCCGTAGGCTCAAACGTGCCATTTACCTGGGTTGACTGGGCGATCGTTGCAATCGTCGCCATCTCCGCTTTGATCAGTCTAAGCCGCGGCTTCGTAAAAGAAGCACTGTCGTTGCTGACCTGGATCATCGCAGGAGTCGTAGCCTGGATGTTCGGCGGTTCATTGTCGGTCTACCTGGCCGGATACATCGAGACACCTTCGGCTCGTGTCATCGCGGGCTGCGCCATCATGTTCATCGCCACGCTGCTGGTGGGGGCAATGGTCAATTATCTTATTGGCGAGTTGATACGTGTCACCGGCCTCTCCGGGACCGATCGATTTCTCGGCATGGCCTTCGGCGCTGCGCGTGGCGCGTTGCTGGTGGTCGTGGCGGTCGGGCTGTTGAGCCTGGGGCCGGTACAGCAGGATTCGTGGTGGCAGGAGTCGGTACTCGTGCCAAAATTTCTATTGGTTGCAGATTGGTCCAAGAACCTCATATTGGGGTGGAGCAGTCAGTGGCTGGCCAGCGGAATCAGCGTACCCGCTGATCTTCCGTTCAAGGAACACCTCTTGCCGGCCAAAACGCCGCAGTAAGCTGTGTTCAGTCAAGATTCATTAAGTAGGGGTTGCGTCGCATGTGTGGCATCGTCGGTATCGTCGGTAAGTCGAACGTCAATCAGGCGCTGTATGACGCGCTAACCGTCCTCCAGCACCGCGGCCAGGACGCTGCCGGTATTGTGACCAGCCACGACGGCCGGTTATTCCTGCGCAAGGACAATGGCCTGGTACGTGACGTGTTCCATCAACGTCACATGCAGCGCCTCGTCGGGCACATGGGCATTGGCCATGTGCGTTACCCGACCGCCGGTAGCTCGACTTCGGCCGAAGCTCAGCCGTTCTACGTCAACTCGCCTTACGGCATTACCCTGGCGCATAACGGTAACCTGACCAACGTTGAGCAACTGGCCAAGGAGATTTACGAATCTGACCTGCGCCACGTCAACACCAGTTCCGACTCGGAAGTGCTGCTCAACGTGTTCGCCCACGAGCTGGCCCAGCGCGGCAAGCTGCAGCCGACCGAAGAAGACGTGTTCGCCGCCGTGATCGACGTGCACAACCGTTGTGTCGGCGGTTATGCCGTCGTTGCGATGATCACCGGCTACGGCATCGTGGGCTTCCGTGACCCGCACGGTATTCGCCCAATCGTGTTCGGCCAGCGTCACACCGATGAAGGCGTCGAGTACATGATCGCGTCCGAAAGCGTATCCCTGGACGTGCTGGGCTTCACCCTGATTCGCGACCTCGCGCCGGGCGAAGCGGTGTACATCACCGAAGACGGCAAGCTGCACACCCGGCAGTGCGCCGTCGCGCCGAAACTCACCCCGTGCATCTTCGAACACGTCTACCTGGCGCGTCCGGATTCGATCATCGACGGCGTTTCGGTATACAAGGCGCGCCTGCGCATGGGTGAGAAGCTGGCCGACAAGATCCTGCGCGAGCGTCCCGAGCACGATATAGACGTGGTGATCCCGATCCCGGACACCAGCCGTACCGCTGCGCTGGAGTTGGCCAACCACTTGGGCGTCAAGTTCCGCGAAGGCTTCGTGAAGAACCGTTACATCGGTCGCACTTTCATCATGCCGGGCCAGGCTGCGCGCAAGAAGTCGGTGCGCCAGAAACTCAACGCCATCGAGCTGGAGTTCCGCGGCAAGAACGTGATGCTGGTGGACGACTCCATCGTACGCGGCACCACCTGCAAGCAAATTATCCAGATGGCTCGCGAAGCCGGTGCGAAGAACGTGTACTTCTGTTCCGCAGCGCCTGCCGTGCGTTACCCGAACGTGTACGGTATCGACATGCCGAGCGCCCACGAACTGATCGCCCACAACCGCACGACCCAGGACGTGGCCGACCTGATCGGCGCGGATTGGCTGATCTACCAGGACCTGCCGGACCTGATCGAAGCGGTCGGCGGTGGCAAGATCAAGATCGAGCAGTTCGACTGCGCCGTGTTCGACGGCAAGTATGTGACCGGCGATGTCGACGAGGCCTACCTGAACAAGATCGAGCAGGCGCGTAACGACTCGTCGAAGATCAAGACCCAGGCGGTCAGCGCGATCATCGATCTGTACAACAACTGAGTAGACACCGGCCCTGAGGGGCCGGTTTTGTATCTTAAATAAAGAATTGAGTAAGGAGTCGCAGCATGAGTCAGGAATGGGATGCCGGTCGCTTGGACAGCGACCTCGATGGCGTAGCTTTCGATACCCTGGCTGTGCGCGCCGGCCAGCACCGCACCCCGGAAGGTGAACACGGTGACCCGATGTTCTTCACTTCCAGCTACGTATTCCGCACTGCTGCTGACGCCGCTGCGCGCTTTGCTGGTGAAGTGCCGGGTAACGTTTATTCGCGTTACACCAACCCGACTGTGCGTGCGTTCGAAGAGCGTATTGCGGCGCTGGAGGGTGCGGAGCAGGCGGTGGCGACGGCCACCGGCATGGCGGCTATCCTGGCGGTGGTAATGAGCCTGTGCAGTGCCGGCGACCACGTGCTGGTGTCGCGCAGTGTGTTCGGTTCGACCATCAGCCTGTTCGAGAAATACTTCAAGCGCTTCGGGATCGAAGTGGACTACGTGCCCCTGGCGGATCTGTCCGGTTGGGATGCGGCGATCAAGTCCAACACCAAATTGCTGTTCGTCGAGTCGCCGTCCAATCCGCTGGCCGAGCTGGTGGATATCGCCGCATTGTCCGAAGTGGCCCACGCCAAGGGCGCAATGCTGGTGGTCGATAACTGCTTCTGCACGCCTGCCTTGCAGCAGCCCCTGAAGCTGGGCGCGGACATTGTGGTGCATTCGGCCACCAAGTTTATCGATGGCCAGGGCCGTTGCATGGGCGGCGTGGTTGCCGGTCGCTGCGAGCAGATGAAGGAAGTGGTGGGCTTCCTGCGCACCGCCGGCCCGACCCTGAGCCCGTTCAACGCCTGGATCTTCCTCAAGGGCCTGGAAACCCTCAGCCTGCGTATGAAGGCCCATTGCGCCAACGCTCAGGCCCTGGCCGAGTGGCTGGAGAAGCAGGACGGCATCGAGAAAGTGCATTACGCCGGCCTCAAGAGCCATCCGCAACACGCGTTGGCCCAGCGCCAGCAGCGTGGATTTGGCGCCGTGGTGAGCTTCGAAGTGAAGGGCGGCAAAGAGGGCGCCTGGCGCTTTATCGATGCGACGCGCCTGATCTCCATCACAGCCAACCTGGGTGACAGCAAGACCACCATTACCCATCCGAGCACCACGTCCCACGGACGCCTGGCGCCGCAGGAGCGTGAAGCGGCCGGTATCCGGGACAGCCTGATCCGCGTTGCGGTAGGCCTGGAAGACGTCGCTGATCTGCAGGCTGACCTGGCCCGCGGGCTGGCTGCCTTGTGATCGAGTGGTCCATGGAGGCTGCAGTGGCCAGTAATGGGCGCGTCGCCCTGGTGACGGGCGCGGCGCGGGGCATTGGCCTCGGGATTGCCGCGTGGTTGATCAGCGAAGGCTGGCAGGTGGTCTTGACCGACCTGGACCGCGAGCGCGGTTCCAAGGTGTCCAAGGTGCTGGGCGACAACGCCTGGTTTATCACCATGGACGTGGCTGACGAGAAGCAGGTGGCCCAAGGGGTCGCCGAAGTCCTGGGGCAATTCGGGCGCCTGGACGCATTGGTCTGTAACGCTGCGGTGGCCCACCCGCACAATATCACCCTGGAAAGCCTTGACCTGGCTTACTGGAACCGCGTGCTGGCCGTTAACCTCAGTGGGCCGATGTTGCTGGCCAAGCATTGTGCGCCATACCTGCGTGCCCACGGCGGCGCCATCGTCAACCTGGCGTCGACCCGGGCCCGCCAGTCGGAGCCGGATACCGAGGCCTATGCGGCGAGCAAGGGTGGCTTATTGGCCCTTACTCACGCCTTGGCGATGAGTCTCGGGCCGGAAGTGCGGGTGAATGCGGTCAGCCCTGGCTGGATCGATGCCCGTGATCCTGCCGCGCGGCGTGCCGAGCCTTTGACCGATGCCGATCATGCCCAGCACCCGGCGGGCAGGGTGGGTACGGTGGAGGACGTGGCGGCGATGGTGGCGTGGCTGCTGTCGCGCCAGGCCGGGTTTGTCACGGGGCAAGAGTTTGTGGTGGACGGTGGCATGAGCAAGAAGATGATTTACAGCGAGTAGGGCAGGTAGCCGTCTTGAAGCAATTTTGTCTTTTTCAGAAAAACTTCAAGCAGGCTATTGACTTAGGTCCGCTACCTGCGTAAATTTCGCGGCCTCAACGAAGCAAAGGGTGATTAGCTCAGCTGGGAGAGCATCTGCCTTACAAGCAGAGGGTCGGCGGTTCGATCCCGTCATCACCCACCACTTCTTGAGAGTTTTACCTTCGGGTGAGACGCAACGTTAAAGGTTGCACCGACGCGCAGCGGTAGTTCAGTCGGTTAGAATACCGGCCTGTCACGCCGGGGGTCGCGGGTTCGAGTCCCGTCCGCTGCGCCATATTTTCCAGGTTCGATTTATCGGGCTTGAGGTTGAACAGCCAAGGCTGGTCGATCAGATGTTCAAAGACGGTTGAGGCGGTTTGCTCGGCCGGTCAAGCGATACGCAGCGGTAGTTCAGTCGGTTAGAATACCGGCCTGTCACGCCGGGGGTCGCGGGTTCGAGTCCCGTCCGCTGCGCCATATCTGCTTCAAGGCCCACTGAACGCCTTGAAGCACAAAGAAAGCCACTGGCTACTTTGATCCGATAGCAAAGACCCTGGTCGAAAGACCGGGGTTTTTTGTGTCTGCGATTCGGCAATTTTTTGCGGGAGCCGGCGAACCGGCGCCCATTGATTTGTCAGAAACCCAGCTTATCTCGCAGCCCGTAATACCAGGCCCCCAGTGCCGCAAACGGTGTGCGCAACAGTTGCCCGCCCGGAAATGGGTAGTGCGGCAGGTCGGCAAAAGCATCAAAGCGCTCTGCCTGGCCTCTCAGCGCTTCCGCCAGTACCTTGCCCGCCAGGTGGGTGTACGTCACGCCATGGCCGCTGCAGCCCTGTGAGTAGTAGATGTTGTCGCCCAGGCGGCCGACCTGCGGCAAGCGCGACAGGGTCAGCAGGAAGTTGCCGGTCCAGGCGTAGTCGATCTTTACATCCTTGAGTTGCGGGAAGGCCTTGAGCATCTTCGGGCGGATGATTGCTTCGATGTTCGCCGGGTCGCGCGCGCCATACACCACGCCACCGCCGAAGATCAGGCGCTTGTCACGGGTGAGGCGATAGTAGTCGAGCAGGTAGTTGCAGTCCTCTACGCAGTAGTCCTGCGGCAGGAGGGTCTTGGCCAGTTCATCCCCGAGTGGCGCCGTCGTGATCACCTGAGTGCCACAGGGCATCGACTTGGCCGCCAACTCCGGCACCAGGTTGCCCAGGTAGGCATTGCCCGCGACGATGATGAACTTGGCCCTGACCTTGCCTTCGGCCGTGTGGACCACCGGGTTGGCACCCCGCTCGATGCGCACCGCCGCCGATTGTTCGTAGATCGTACCGCCCAGTGACTCCACGGCTGCGGCTTCACCCAGTGCCAGGTTGAGTGGGTGGATGTGGCCGCCACTCATGTCCAGCAGGCCGCCGACATAGTTGTCACAGGCCACTACCTCGCGAATGCGACGCTCGTCCAGCAACTCCAACTGTGTATGGCCGTAGCGCTCCCACAAGCGTTTTTGCGACTCCAGATGGCCCATGTGCTTGCTGTTGAGTGCCGCGAACACGCCGCCGTCCTTCAGGTCGCACTGGATCTGGTATTTGGCGACCCGCTCGCGAATGATCCTGCCGCCTTCGAACGCCATCTGCCCCAGCAGCTGCGCCTGCTGGGGGCCGACACTGCGCTCGATCACATCAATGTCACGGCTGTAGCTATTGACGATCTGCCCGCCATTGCGGCCCGACGCGCCAAAACCCACTTTTGCGGCTTCCAGTACCGTGACGCGAAAACCGTTCTCCAGCAGAAACAGCGCGCTGGACAGGCCGGTATAGCCGGCGCCAATCACGCACACATCGGTTTCGACGTCGCCTTGCAGCCTTGGGCGCGGCGGAACGGCATTTGCTGAAGCGGCGTAATACGACTGGGGGTAGGGGGTGTTCGCCATCCTGGAACCTCTGTTTTATATTTTTTACGAGTGCCCCGATCCTACCTGAGTTGAAAATTGCCTGCCAGCCACCCAAAAAAGCGCGGTGCCCCGGCTGCAAATAAATAATTCGCATATTCATAGGCTTAGCTGCAAAAAAGATGTTGACACCCCTTCGGAATTCCGTAGAATGCCGCCTCACAGCAGGCACGTAGCTCAGTTGGTTAGAGCACCACCTTGACATGGTGGGGGTCGTTGGTTCGAGTCCAATCGCGCCTACCAAACAAAATCCGCTCTGCTGGGCGGTCTAGAAGGGCTCACCGAAAGGTGGGCCCTTTTTTGTTCGTGCGATTTATTACTACCCGAAAATCTTCCCACCCCCACCTAAAGTAATCGACACCCAGGCCGATAGTGCTCGCAAACCTCTTACTCTCGGACATCTGGCATGCTTATCAACATCAGCACTACCGCCTCCGTAGCAAGCACTCCAAGCACTGTCAGCTCGACGGCTACCGAAACCAAGGAAAGCACAAGCAGCGCAGGCGGCATGACCGTCAACATGCACGCTGATTCCAATGGTGCGGCAGGTGTAGGTGGTGGTGGTCAAGCCTCCTCGCTCTCGAAGGAGTCCGATACCGTCAAAGAGTTGAAGAAGCAGATCGAGCAGTTGCAAAAGCAGCTTCAAGCGCAGCAGCAAGCCTTGCAGAAAGCTCAGTCCAGCAATCAGAGTGCAGAAGCCAAAGCGGCGGCAGTGGCGGCGGCGCAGATGCAGATCGCTGGCACTGCGGCGGCGTTGCAGACAGTGACTTCCGCGCTGTTGCAGGCGGTCATTGATGAGGGCAACAGCACGTCGGGTTCGATGGTCAGTACCACCGCCTGATAGTTGCAAAAGTGTGTTGAACCTCAGCCTTCACTGTCGATTCAACACACTTTCTCCCGCTCCCACCGGCAAGCGATATACATCCACCAGCGCCCACACTCCCAGCAGCGCCACTCCGACGAACGCCACGCGAAAATCCCCGACCTGCGCGTGCATCTCATGCCCTTGCACACTCATGGATGCCCGTAGCAGCAGCGCCGCCACCGTTACGCCCATCCCCATGGCCAGCTGGAATGACATGCTGAACAGCGCCGACGCCTCACTCATGCGCGGCTTGGGCACATCCGCGAAGCCGATCGAGTTGTAGCAGGTGAACTGCATCGAGCGTGACAGACCTCCCACAAACAACACGGCCGCGATCAGTACAAATGGGGTCTGCGCCGTGAAAAGCGTGCAAGCGGCTATCGACAGCACGCCGATCACCCCGTTCACCAGCAAGACCTGGCGAAACCCATAGCGGCGCATGATGGCCGTGGTGAACGGTTTCATCGCCAGATTGCCAGCGAATACCGCCAGCACCAGCAAGCCTGCGTCCACCGGGGGCAAGCCAAAGGCGACTTGAAACAGCAGCGGCAGCAGGAACGGCAGGGCGCTGATGGCCAGGCGAAACAGCGAGCCGCCGTAGATGCTCACACGAAATGTATCGATGGACAGGGTCTCGAGCGGCAATAAGGGGGCGCTCGAATGGCGGCAATGGCGCAGAGCCCACACTGCCAGCGCGATGCCTGCCGCGACCAGCACGGCGCCTGGAATAAGCCGCGCACCGTTCGGGTTACCCAGCCATTCCAGCCTGCCCAGCAGGGCCACGCAGGCGCCTGCCAGCAGCAAAAAGCCCTTGGCATCGAACTGGCGAACCCTGGCTTCGCGGCCTTCCGGTACCAGCCACAGTGCGGCGGCCAGTGCCAACGCACCCAGCGGCAGATTCACGTAGAAGATCCATGGCCATGATGCATGAGTCACGATCAAGCCGCCGACCAGCGGCCCCAGAATCGGCGCGACCAGGCCGGGCCAGGTAATGATCGCGATCATTTTCACCAAGTCTTTCTTATCCGTATTGCGCAACACCGCTAAGCGCCCCACGGGCACCATCAATGCGCCGCCGATGCCTTGCAGGACTCGGGTGAACACGAACATCTCAATACTGTGGCTCAGCCCGCAGAGCAACGAGGCGAGGGTGAACAGGATGATTGCGCCAGCGAATACCCGGCGCGCACCAAAGCGGTCGGCGACCCAGCTGGACAGCGGTATGAAGATCGCCACGGCGAGGATATAGGCGGTGATGCCGATGTTCATGTCGACCGGCGTCACCCCGAAGGCGGTCGCCATGGTCGGTAGCGCGGTGGCGATGACCGTGGCGTCGAGGTTCTCCATGAAGAAGGTCACGGCGACCACCAGGGCAATCAGGCGGGTTTGTAGACTGAGGCGGTTTTGCGCGGCGGAATCTGGAGTGGGTGAGCTCACCGGTGCTGCCCTTTTTCAGTGAACGGTTTGACGAAGAAGGCCGATCAACTGCCAGATGCGCCGCGCCCGATAAACGGGCGGCGTTAAGATGAGCGAATCCTTCGTGGTCTGTCCACATCTTGTTACTCGTGCGCCCCTCGATTGCCCACAAAATTTATTGGTTTGCAGCAACAATTTTTCTTGTTGGACACCTCCCGCTCCCAGGCAGCACAGTTGCCGCCACTGACGCTCGCCCTGACGGGTCAACAATAAAAAACCGAGCCGACTGCACGCCACTTCCTGCTGTGAACCCTTTGTTCACATCCTGCTGTAATGGCGCCGCAGCGCGCACTTAAGGACCTCTCCGCCATGCAAACTGTTGTGAACTTATGGCCGTTGATCGGCGTACTTGTGATCGTGGTTGGCTTTGTTTTGCGTTTCAATCCGCTGTTGGTGGTCACCGCCGCGGCTATCGCCACCGGGCTCGCTGCCCACTTCCCCCTGGAGAAAATCCTCGCCACTATGGGTGATGGTTTCCTACAGACTCGCGCCCTGCAATTGATCCTGTTGTTGCCTCTCGCAGTCATCGGTTTGCTGGAGCGCCACGGCTTGCGCGTGCACGCGCAGAACTGGATTGCGCGGTTTGAGCGCGCCACGGTCGGACGCCTGCTGATCATCTATCTGTTTGTGCGCGAATCCACCGCAGCCATGGGCTTGACCAGCCTCGGCGGGCACCCGCAGATGGTGCGCCCGCTGCTGGCACCGATGGCCGAAGGCGCGGCGGAAAAGCGCTACGGCAAACTGCCTGACAAACTGCGTCACAAGGTGTTGGCCATGTGCGCTGCCACCGATAACGTCGGCCTGTTTTTTGGTGAGGACATCTTCGTCGCCTTTGGTGCGATTGCGTTGATGCATACCTTCCTGCTGGGTTCGGGGATCGACGTAGAGCCGCTGCACATTGCGGTGTGGGGCATTCCTACGGCGATCTGCGCCTTTATCATTCACGCGATCCGACTTCATCGGTTTGACCGAAGACTTACCCGCGAGATGACGACCGCCGTGACCCCAGTGGAGGCCGCGCAATGATCATCTCCATCCAATACCTGTACTGGCTCGCCGGGGTCCTGCTGCTGATCACCGCCGGCATGATTCTGTTGGATCGGACCCATCCCAAGCGCTGGTCCAGCGCACTGTTCTGGCTGCTGTTCGCCATCCCGTTCCTGGTGGGGGAGCGCCTGCCCTCGGTGGTTGTCGGTGCGGGGGTGGTGGTGATGGCACTGATTGCCGGTCTGGGCGGCGTCGGCCGTGGCACCCATGCTGAGTTGCATGACAAGGCTTCGCGCGCCAGTGCCGGTCGCCTCGGGCATAAACTGTTTATCCCGGCGCTGGCGATCCCCCTGACCACGGTGATTGGTTCGGTCTTGCTCAAGCACACCGAGATTGGCGGGGTACCGCTGCTGGATCCGAAAAACACCACCTTCGTCTCCCTCGGTATCGGCTGCCTGATCGCCCTCGGGCTGGCCTGCTGGCTGACCCGTGATACCCCGGTGCAAGCCTTGCGCGAATCCCGACGACTCACCGAGGCCTTGGGCTGGGCCATGGTACTGCCGCAGATGCTGGCGATGCTTGGCCTGCTCTTCAATGAAGCAGGTGTCGGCACGGCTGTCGCCCATGTCACCACCACCTACATCAACCTGGATTTCAAGTTGGTGGCGGTCATGGTGTACGTGTTGGGCATGGCGCTGTTTACGGTGATCATGGGCAATGGCTTCGCGGCATTCCCGGTGATGACCGGGGGCGTCGGCGTGCCGGTGCTGGTGGGTATCTATGGCGGTAACCCGGCGGTGATGGCCGCCATCGGTATGTTCTCTGGCTACTGCGGTACGCTGATGACGCCGATGGCGGCCAACTTCAATATCGTGCCGGCGGCGTTGCTGGAGTTGCCGGACAAGAACGCGGTGATCAAGGCGCAACTGCCGACCGCGTTGATGATGCTGGTGGTCAATATTGTCCTGCTTTATGTGTTGATGTGAGGCCAAGATGCGAACTGTATTGCTGACGGGGTTCGAGCCCTTTGATCAAGACCTGGTGAATCCTTCTTGGGAAGCGGTGCGCCAGTTGGATGGCGTGCAACTCGACGATGATGTGCGGATTGTTGCGCGCCGATTGCCCTGTGCGTTTGCCACGGCGGGTGAGTGCCTGCTCCAACTGATCAGTGAACTGCGCCCGGCAATGGGCATCGCCACTGGGTTGGCCCCCGGGCGCAGCGAAATATCCATCGAGCGGGTGGCGATCAACGTCAACGATGCGCGCATCCCCGATAATCGGGGGGAGCAGCCCATCGACACGGCGGTCGTGGTCGGCGGCCCTGCGGCCTACTTCTCGACGCTGCCGATCAAGGCCATGGCCAGGGCGGTGCGCGAGGCGGGGATTGCGGTTTCGGTATCGCAGACGGCGGGCACCTTTGTGTGCAACCAGGTGTTCTACCGCTTGCAACACGAACTCGCGGGCTCGGGTGTACGCAGTGGTTTTATCCACGTGCCGAGCCAGCTTGGAGCGGGCCTGGTCGATGGGCTGCGCATCGCGGTGTCGACGGCATGGAATACCCCGGTGGACGTGGTGGAGGTCGGCGGTCAGGTGAGTTGACTTCTTACGTGATGCGGTAAGCTCGACTACAGTTCAGCTACATTCCTGTGTTGGATAATCGTCATGATCAAGTGCTCGAAATTCGTATCTGTTGCGCTTACGCTTGTGTTGTTTGCCGCTGGCGGTACGGCTTTGGCTGATCCAGGCAATGGCAAGGGGCAAGGCAACGATAAAGGCAATGGTCACGGCGGGCAGGGGCATGACAAGCCCAAGGGCAAAGGTGCAGCAGGCAGTCATGGCCCCAGCGTCGACCGTGGCAGCGTGCTGAATGTGTTGGGCGGTTATCGCGACTACTGGAGCCCAGGGCCTGCCTTGCCGCCTGGTATCCAGAAGAACCTGGCACGCGGCAAGCCGCTGCCGCCGGGCATTGCCAAGAAACTGGACGGGCGTTTGTTGGGCCGTTTGCCCCATTACGATGGGTACGAGTGGCAGCAGGCGGGTACCGACTTGATACTGGTGGCCATCGCGACGGGCATCATCTACGAAGTCCTCAATGGCGCCCTCGATTGAGCTGACGCTGTCACCAGCATGGTTCTCGGCGCCGCCGTGTTCTTGCCGGCGTCGGTGGCGTTTACAAGCCGCCAGGTGATCCGTAGATTGCATTGCGCCGATTATTCGTTTCAGCCCACTAGGAAACCCCGCAGTGTCCATCCGAGGTTCAGCCGTATTTGCCCGCCCTTACCGCGCCTTTCTGTTCGATATGGATGGGACTTTGCTCAATTCGATTGCCGCCGCCGAGCGGGTATGGAGTATCTGGGCTGAACGCCATGGGTTGGAGGTGGCGACGTTTCTGACCACCATCCATGGCGCCCGGGCAATCGACACCATCACGCGCCAGGCTTTGCCCGGCGTCGACCCAGAGGTTGAAGCACAGTGGATTACCGAGGCTGAAATCAATGACGTGGAAGGCGTCGTTGCGATTGCCGGTGCTGTCGAGTTTCTGAACCGCTTGCCCGGTGATCAGTGGGCGCTGGTCACCTCTGCACCCAGGGAGCTGGCGTTGCGTCGACTGCAAGCGGCGGGCATTGCACCGCCAGCGGTGCTGGTCACGGCTGAAGACGTGGCTATCGGTAAGCCTGACCCTGCCTGTTATGCGCTCGGTGCGCAGCGCCTGGGGGTGTCGGTGCAGGACTGCCTGGTGTTTGAGGATGCGACGGTGGGTATTCGTGCGGGGGAGGCGGCTGGAGCGGATGTGATGGTCGTGACCTCGACGCACCTCAAGCCCATGGCGACGGAGCATCCTTCGATCGATGGGTATGAACAGCTGCAGGTGCAACGCAGCGCCGATGGCTTGTTGTACTTGGCGCGCGCGAGGGGCTGACGCAGCAAGGCCGAGACGGCTAACGGCCTCGGTCTGCTTCGCGGGTGGCTGGATCAGGCGGCGCCTGCATTCGATCACTGCGCATGCCTTGGCGTGACAGCACCATCTCCCTGAGAATCTCGTTGGCGAGCCGGGCAATCGCTTCGGCACCGCGATAATGCGCGCGCACGATTCCGGTGATTGCGAAGTGATCGGTTTCCGGACCGCTGAGCACGGCCGAGAGGGTGCCGTCGGCGTGCAGCGTACAGGTGACCGTGTAGCTGGGCAGGCGGGCTGCCAATTCAGATTCGATTTGGGTTTTAGTGAGCGTGTCCATCTGTACCGGCACCTTTTACTGACTGTGCAAACACACCCAAGAATAGGTCCTGCTGCGAGGCTGTAAATACCAGCGATCTGATAGTGAATTACGGGGACGTCAGTGTGCGGTTTTGCGCACGATTCGCTGGCACAACTTGCGCTGCACGGCCATCTGGATAGGCTTGAGACAGAACATGAACAGGTAGCCAAACAGCAGCAATACCAGGTCCAGCCGCGAGCGAGGGGCCTGGGCGCCTTCTATTTCAAGCTTCAGGCCATATTCCAAACCGACAAAGACCAGCCCTGTCAGCAGGGCGATCATCCAGGATCTGGAGAAAAATGGCTGGGTATTGCCTGGCAGCATCGACGTGCTCCCAATTGCACACTGATGGCGAGATATCAGTCAGGGGATTCGGTTGCAGAGGGTGTAATAAGTTCCAAGCGTGAAGATAGTTTCATCTTGATTCATGGATGAGCATGCGGCAAAAAACGGTTCGCGCAACAAAGACAAAAGCAGTCCGAGGAGGTTTTCGCCAGCCGTTACAGTGAACGAAAGGGCTGGCTACTGAGGGCGCTTCAAGGCGTCTGGTTTTTGTCCGGAGCGGTCAGGCCGGCCTGGATGCGCTGGTAAATCTCCTCGCGATGCACGGCAACATCCTTGGGGGCGTTGATGCCGATTCGTACTTGCTGGCCGCTGACGCCCAGGATGGTGATCGTAATGTCATCACCGATGTTTATGCTTTCACCGACTTTGCGGGTGAGTATAAGCATGGACTTCTCCTTGATTACTTTTAAGGACACATGTTTCAGACAGGGCAGGTGTCGTATGTGTGTAGCTTACTGCTAAGCGCGTCCCTGTGACTGCCTCTTTTAGGACGCATAGAGGCGACATTAATTCCCATGGCGGCATCATACAGGTCTGGGATACATCATTCGCATTGTTTAAGCCAACGTTTATGACGGCCAGAATAGACAGTGAATGATAAAGTCGCTTCTTTATCCGTTGAAGGAGCAGGGCAGTGCGTAAAGTAACGATGGCAATTGCGGTGTTGGCCTTGGCCGGTTGCGGTGAAGGCAAAAGCGTCGATGCTCCCAATGCCAAGCCTGCCGTGACCGAAAGCCAGCCACAAACCGGCGCGATTGCCGCCCAGGAATGGGACCTGCGCGTTGGCCCGCCAGACCATAAGTTGCAGGCAATCACGGACCTGACCGCCTGGTTGCTCGAACACGGGTTCAGTTTTTATATCGTGAAGGTCGACGGCAAGGACGAAGTGCTGCTGGGGCCATTTGCAACCAGGGCCGAGGCCGAAGCCAAGCAGACACTGCTCAACGAGAAGATGGCACGGGCCAAGAAAACCGACACGGTGTCCGAGATCATCGAGCACAAGGCCGCGCAGTAACCGCTGGTTGGGCGGCAGGGCCGCCCATGTTCAACCGCAGGCTTTCAGGTTAACCGGGCCGACAAACTCATTGCCGCGGCCCATCACGCACGCCACCGTCTGGTTACGCTGGCGCTCCCAGGCTTGTACCGGATAGGTCTTGTTCCAAGCTTCGTACAGCTGGCGATCCTGTTTTGACAGGCGCAAGCCGTACTGCTTGCTCATGTAAAAATAAGTGCGTGCGATCATCCCGCGAATGGACGGGCGCGGCATGACCTTCTTGGCCTTGAAATCCACCTGGGTCAGGCATGAACCGTACTGCCCGCTTTGCACCGGCAGCCAGCCAAAACTGAAGTTACTTCGATCTCCATTGACCTCGCCGATGCTCGGCACCAGGTTGTGCAAATCCGCTTCGGCGCGCTTGAACACGTCGTCATTGCGCGTGCAGTTCTTGCGTCCACCGTTCTGCCAGCACTGGCGCTGATGTCCGATCTGCCAGGCCGGAACAATGTGCTCCCACTCGATGCGCGCGGCACGGTTGGCGTTTTTGCGTGGGATGTAGCCGCAGGCTTTCAAGTCAACGCGGTTGCCGGTGTATTTGCAGCCGCAATAGAACTCGGTGGATTGTGGCGAGTAGAGCTTCCAGGCGATTTTTTTGGCTTCGCTGAAGGTTCGGGGTGCCTGTGCATGGGCAGTGACAGCAAAAAGCAGGCAGCACAGAGCAATAAAACGGGCACTCATTGAATCAATCTTCCTTCGGCACAACCCAGAAAATCTGCACGCCGCCGTCATCCCGATAGGCGAGGGTAACGTTGTCGTTCTCCGCGATTTCCTCCAGCAAGCGCTGCCACTCGTCTTCTGGCTCGTCCGGCAAGCGGAAGATCAAGGCTGCCTTGGCTTTTTGGGCGCTGGTGGAGTTGATGATCTTTTGCACACGAATGGCCAGGCGTTCGTAGGCATCAGGTGGGGTTAATGCTGCTGAGGAGGGCTTTGCCACGGAGTGTTCCTTAGTAAGCTGTACGTGCATACAGTATTTAACTGTAGGCAATTTCGCAACTGCTTAAAATTTAATAAGTTCGTCTTACGGCGGTTTAGGTGATTTGGTGTAGGGCGGGGAGGTGTTGGTTGCGGGATTTACACATGAAGTAGAGGCGGGTAAACCCGCCTCTACAGAGATGTCATCAGGAATCAATATTCCCAGAACATCCGCTGCAGTTCTTTGCTGTCCTGGGTCTTGGTCAGTGCGACCATCGCCAGAATCCGGGCTTTCTGCGGGTTCAGGTCAAGAGCGGCGACCCAGTCGTACTTGTCGTCCGGCTGTTCGGCATTACGCAACACCATGCCCCCGGCGTTCACGTGGGAAGAACGGATGATCTGCACACCTTGCTTGCGCAACTCCACCAGCGCAGGGACCACTTTGGACGACACCGAACCATTGCCGGTGCCGGCGTGGATGATGGCTTTGGCGCCAGCCTGGGCCAGTGCCTTGTAGGCGGTGTCGCTCACGTTGCCGTAGCCGTAGGCGATTTCAACATCGGGCAAGCTCTTGATGTTCTTGATGTCGAATTCCGAGTCCATGGTGTGACGCTTGGCCGGCAGGCGGAACCAGTAGGACTTGCCTTCAACGACCATCCCCAGCGGCCCCCATGGGCTCTTGAAGGCTTCGGTCTTGATATTGATCATTTTGCTGACGTCGCGACCCGATTGGATCTCGTCATTCATAGTCACCAGTACGCCTTTGCCGCGTGCGTCCTTGCTGCCGGCCACGGCTACCGCGTTGTACAGGTTGAGCATGCCGTCAGCCGACATGGCGGTGCCTGGGCGCATGGAGCCGACCACCACGATAGGCTTGTCGGTTTTTTCCACCAGGTTCAGGAAGTAGGCGGTCTCTTCCAGGGTGTCGGTACCGTGGGTGATCACTATGCCGTCCACGTCCTTGCTGTCGGCCAGTTCGGCGACGCGGCGACCCAGTTGCAGCAAGTTTTCGTTGTTGATGCTTTCGGACGCAATTTGCATCACTTGCTCGCCACGCACATTGGCGATCTGGCTAAGCTCAGGAACACCGGCAATCAATTGCTCGATACCGACTTTGGCGGCCTGGTACGTCGCACTGTTGGCGGCGCTGGCGCCCGCGCCGGCAATGGTACCGCCGGTGGCGAGGATGACCACGTTGGACAATTTGGTCTTGGATTCAACGTCCTTTGCCTGGGCGGCAACGGGGAACAGCAGCAGAAGGGCCAACGCCCCCGGGACAAAGTTCTTCAATGCAGATTTCATTATTTTTCTCTCTGGTTTTTGATGAGTGCTGTAGCAGGTTCATCTAGAACACCTGGGCAGTGCTGAATGCCGCCAGGCGCTGTGTAGGAGCAGGATCTGTACCATGCTGAATATGTTTGCGTATATAAATTAAACTGTTGATATGTATTGGTTTTTATCTGTTTTGTGATGGTTTTTAGATCACTGGATGTCCGGCTTTCCGAACAACCTGGGGTGTGGCGTTCGGTTGTCCGAAAGTTATGACGAAAGAATCCTGTGTCTTGCGCCAAAACCTGTCGTTTCAGAGAACGACCGAACGCGGCAGATGTTTAAGAGCGGCTCTCGGAGGACGCGAGAGCCGGGGCTAGAGGCCTTGCATGAAAGGCCATATTCTAGCGTTGACAAATCTCGACAAGGTTCTCATAGTTTGTTAACGCAAACGTTTGCGAGATGTTTCATGGGGCTCTCACTGAGTCTCCTGTCAGCTCGTATCAGCCCCCCGGGTGGGAGGGCGCCCGAAGCACACTTCGGTGCAAGCGTTGCCCACAATAATCATAAGATCGGAGTGAACCCATGAAGCTGCCATTCGCTGGACGTCTTCTTGCTGTCGCTGTGCTTGCTGCCGCATCCGCCGCCTTACCTTTCTCCTCTGCATTCGCTGATGACGCTGCCGCCAAACCCAAGGTCGGCCTGGTGATGAAATCCCTCGCCAACGAATTTTTCGTGACCATGCAGGACGGTGCCAAGGCGTACCAGAAAGACCATGCCGCCGATTTCGACATGATCACCAACGGCATCAAGGACGAAACCGATACCAGCGCGCAAATCGGTATCGTCAAGCAGATGATCCTGGCCAAGGTCAATGCCATCGTTATCGCGCCCGCTGATTCCAAGGCACTGGTAAAAGTGCTGGAGGATGCCTCTAAAGCCGGGATCAAGATCGTCAACATCGATAACCGCCTGGATCCGGGCGTGCTGAAAAGCAAAAACCTCGATATTCCCTTTGTCGGTCCCGACAACCGCAAAGGCGCCAAACTGGTGGGCGACTACCTGGCCAAGCAACTGGCTGCCGGCGACAAGGTTGGCATCATCGAAGGTGTACCGACCACCACCAACGCCCAGCAGCGCACCGCGGGCTTCAAGGATGCGATGGACGCTGCCGGTATGAAGATCGTTTCCACCCAATCCGGCAACTGGGAAATTGACCAGGGCCAGAAAGTGGCCTCGGCCATGCTGAGCGAACACCCGGACCTCAAGGCGTTGCTGGCCGGTAACGACAACATGGCCCTGGGCGCCGTCTCCGCCGTACGTGCAGCAGGCAAGGCCGGTAAGGTCCTGGTGGTGGGTTATGACAACATCGACGCCATCAAGCCGATGCTGCAGGACGGTCGTGTGCTGGCGACCGCCGACCAGGCGGCGGCGCAGCAAGCGGTGTTCGGTATCCAGAACGCCCTCAAGCTGGTCAAGGGTGAGAAAGTCGATGCCAAGGACGGCATGATCGAAACCCCGGTCGAACTCGTCCTCAAGAAGTAATCCTGGCAGCACCCAACAGCGTCCGTCCGCCCTGGGCGGACGCCTGGAGATTTTCCTATGTCATCTTCCGCCCCGAACGCTGTCCTCTCGGTCAGCGGTATCGGTAAGACCTATGCCCAACCGGTTCTGTCCGACATCACCCTCACGCTTAACCGTGGTGAAGTGCTGGCGTTGACCGGTGAAAACGGCGCGGGCAAAAGTACCTTGTCGAAGATTGTCGGCGGGCTGGTCACGCCGACTACTGGGCACATGCAATTCAAGGGGCAGGATTACCGTCCGGCCAGCCGCACCCAGGCTGAATCGTTGGGCGTGCGCATGGTCATGCAGGAACTCAATCTGCTTCCGACGCTGACCGTGGCCGAAAACCTGTTCCTGGATAACCTGCCGAGCCATTGTGGCTGGATCAGCCGCAAGCAATTGCGCAAAGCCGCGATCGAGGCCATGGCCCAGGTCGGTCTCGACGCCATCGATCCGGACACCCTGGTCGGCAGCCTCGGCATCGGCCATCAGCAGATGGTCGAGATCGCCCGCAACCTGATCGGTGACTGCCATGTGCTGATCCTCGATGAGCCCACCGCGATGCTCACGGCCCGCGAAGTCGAGATGCTGTTTGAGCAAATCACCCGCCTGCAGGCTCGGGGCGTGGCGATCATTTATATTTCGCATCGGCTCGAAGAGTTGGCCCGTGTCGCCCAGCGCATTGCGGTATTGCGCGACGGCAAGCTGGTCTGTGTCGAGCCGATGGCCAATTACAACAGCGAACAACTGGTCACCTTGATGGTCGGCCGGGAGCTGGGTGAACACATCGACCTGGGGCCGCGCAGCATCGGCGGCCCGGCCCTGACCGTAAAGGGCCTGACGCGCTCGGACAAGGTCCGCGATGTATCGTTTGAAGTGCGTGCCGGTGAGATCTATGGCATCTCCGGCCTGATCGGCGCCGGTCGTACAGAGTTACTACGCCTTATCTTCGGTGCCGACCTGGCCGACAGCGGCACTGTGGCCCTGGGTTCGCCGGCCCAGGTGGTGAGTATCCGCTCGCCAGTGGATGCAGTCAGTCATGGTATTGCTCTGATTACCGAGGATCGCAAGGGCGAAGGGCTGCTGCTGACCCAGTCGATCAGTGCGAATATCGCGCTGGGCAACATGCCGGAAATTTCCGGCGCCGGGGTGGTGAATACGCGAGATGAGACGGCATTGGCCAAGCGCCAGATCGACGCCATGCGGATCCGCAGCTCCAGCCCGGCGCAATTGGTGTCCGAACTGTCCGGTGGTAACCAACAGAAAGTGGTGATCGGCCGCTGGCTGGAGCGCGACTGCTCGGTGATGCTGTTCGACGAGCCTACTCGCGGCATCGACGTCGGTGCCAAGTTCGACATTTATGCCTTACTGGGTGAATTGACTCGCCAGGGCAAGGCGCTGGTGGTGGTATCCAGTGACCTGCGTGAGCTCATGCTGATCTGTGACCGCATCGGCGTGCTGTCCGCCGGGCGCTTGATCGAGACCTTCGAGCGCGACAGCTGGACCCAGGACGAATTGCTCGCTGCCGCCTTTGCCGGCTATCAGAAACGTGATGCGCTGCTCAACGACGCAGTGCTTAGGGATACCCCATGAAACTAACAACTTCCCCCGGTAAAACCGGCGGCAACTTCTACGGCCTGGGCACCTACCTGGGGCTGGCCGGTGCATTGCTGGCGATGATCGCGCTGTTTTCGGTGCTCAGTGATCACTTCCTGTCCTATGACACGTTCAGCACTCTGGCTAACCAGATTCCTGACCTGATGGTGCTGGCTGTGGGCATGACCTTCATCCTGATCATCGGCGGTATCGACCTGTCGGTGGGCTCGGTGCTGGCGTTGGCGGCATCGGCCGTCAGCGTGGCGATTCTCGGTTGGGGCTGGAGTGTCTTACCGGCTGCCTTGCTCGGCATGGGTTGCGCCGCGTTGGCCGGCACTATCACCGGTTCGATCACGGTGGCCTGGCGCATACCATCGTTTATCGTGTCCCTCGGTGTGTTGGAAATGGCCCGTGGCGTGGCGTACCAGATGTCCGGTTCGCGTACGGCTTACATCGGCGATTCGTTTGCCTGGCTCTCCAACCCGATCGCCTTCGGTATTTCGCCGTCGTTTATCATCGCTTTGCTGGTGATCATTGCCGCCCAACTGGTATTGACCCGCACCGTATTCGGTCGTTACCTGATCGGTATCGGCACCAACGAAGAAGCTGTACGCCTGGCCGGGATCAATCCCAAGCCGTACAAGATTCTGGTGTTCAGTCTCATGGGCCTGCTGGCCGGTGTGGCGGCGTTGTTCCAGATTTCGCGCCTGGAAGCGGCAGACCCGAATGCCGGTTCGGGCCTGGAACTGCAAGTGATCGCCGCAGTGGTGATCGGCGGCACCAGCCTCATGGGCGGACGTGGCTCGGTGATCAGCACCTTCTTCGGCGTGCTGATTATTTCGGTATTGGCCGCCGGCCTGGCGCAAATCGGTGCCACGGAGCCCACCAAGCGCATCATCACCGGTGCCGTGATCGTGATCGCTGTGGTCCTGGATACTTACCGCAGCCGCCGCGCCAGTCGGCGAGGCTGAACCATGGCAACGATCAAGGATGTGGCCGCGATTGCAGGTATTTCCTACACCACCGTGTCCCATGTGGTGAACAAGACGCGCCCGGTGAGCGAGCCGGTACGGATCAAGGTTGAAGCGGCGATCAAGCAGCTCGACTACGTGCCCAGCGCCGTCGCGCGTTCGCTCAAGGCTAAGACCACGGCCACCATAGGATTGCTGGTGCCCAACAGCCTCAACCCGTATTTTGCCGAGCTGGCCCGGGGGATCGAGGACTACTGTGAGCGTAATGGCTACTGCGTGATTCTCTGCAACTCCGACGACAACGCAGAAAAACAGCGTAGCTATTTGCGGGTGTTGCTGGAGAAGCGCGTCGACGGCTTGATCGTGACCTCGGTAGGCGGTGATGACAGCGGCCTCGCCGCAGGCTTGAGCGCGGTGCGCACGCCCATGGTGATTGTCGACCGGGCGCTGGACGGTATAGATGTCGACTTGGTGCGCATCGACCATGAGCACGGCGCCTACCTGGCGACCCGGCACTTGCTTGAGCTGGGGCATCGGGATATCGCCTGCATCGGTGGCCCGGCCCATACTCGCGTCGCGCAAATGCGCCTGGCGGGATACCACCGCGCGCTCCGTGAAGCGGGAGTGGAAGTGGTGGCCAATCGCACCCTGGAGAGCGACTTCACCAGCACCGGCGGTTATGCTGCTGCCGTGCAACTGCTGGCGGAAAACCCGCCCAGCGCGATTTTTGCCAGCAACGACATGATCGGTTTCGGCGTGTTGCGTGCTGCGGCGGAGCGCAATATCCGCGTGCCCGGTGAACTGTCGGTGATCGGTTTCGATGACATTCAAATGGGCCGCTACGTGTACCCGGCGCTGACCACGGTCGGGCAGTCGATCCTGCAACTGGGTGAGACGGCGGCCGAGCTTTTACTGCGACGAATTGCAACACCCCAACTGCTGATCGATCAACGCATCGTGACGCCGAGCATCGTATTGCGCGAGTCCACGGCGCCAGTCGCCAGCGTATTCGCCCAATACCGCTGAATCGAATTGATGAGTACTGATGTATGCCAGCAAAAGTAGTGGTAATAGGCAGCTTGAACATGGACCTGGTCACCCGCGCGAGTCGGCTGCCCCGTGCCGGTGAGACCCTGATCGGCCAGACGTTTTCCACGGTGCCTGGCGGCAAGGGCGCCAACCAGGCCGTGGCATCGGCGCGACTGGGGGCCGATGTGGCAATGATCGGTTGTGTCGGTAGCGATGCCTATGGCACTGAACTGCGTGGCGCCTTGCTGGTGGAAGGTATCGATTGCCAGGCGGTGAGCACCGTGGACGGTTCCAGTGGCGTCGCCTTGATTGTGGTGGACGACAGCAGCCAGAACGCGATTGTGATTGTTGCCGGCAGCAACGGCGAGCTGACCCCCGTCTCACTGCAGGCGTCTGATGCGGTGTTGCAGGCCGCCGATGTGATTATCTGTCAGCTTGAAGTGCCGATGGATACCGTGGGCTACACCCTCAAGCGCGGTCGTGAACTGGGCAAGACCGTGATCCTCAACCCCGCGCCGGCCAGCGGCCCGTTGCCCGCTGACTGGTACGCCTCGGTCGACTACCTGATTCCCAACGAAAGTGAAGCCAGCGCACTGAGCGGCGTGACAGTCGACTCCCTCGACAGTGCAAAGGTCGCGGCGACTCGGTTGATCCAGGCGGGAGCTGGCAAGGTCATTATTACCCTGGGTGCCCAAGGTGTGTTGTTTGCCGATGGCCAGGGCTTTGAGCA
The DNA here is from genome assembly GCF_012030485.1 of Pseudomonas sp. B14(2022). NCBI lineage: Bacteria > Pseudomonadati > Pseudomonadota > Gammaproteobacteria > Pseudomonadales > Pseudomonadaceae > Pseudomonas > Pseudomonas sp. B14(2022). The sequence continues at coordinate 54,395 of NZ_JAAUVM010000016.1, read as the reverse complement.
CTTGGTGGCGCCCAAGGTCAAGGCGGTGGATACCACGGCTGCCGGCGATACCTTTGTCGGTGGTTTTGCCGCAGCACTGGCCAGTGGCAAAAGTGAGGCCGAGGCCATCCGTTTCGGCCAGGTCGCGGCAGCATTGTCAGTCACCCGTGCCGGTGCCCAACCCTCCATTCCTACGCTGCATGACGTTCAAGGTTTTGTACCTTTATGAAAAAGACCCCTCTGCTCAATATCGCCTTGTCGCGGTTGATCGCATCCCTGGGCCATGGCGACATCCTGGTGATCGGTGACGCCGGCCTGCCAGTGCCGCCGGGGGTTGAGTTGATTGACCTGGCGCTGACCCAGGGCATTCCCGACTTCATCAGTACCTTGCGTATCGTGCTCAGTGAAATGCAGGTGGAAAGCCACGTACTGGCGGAAGAAATCCTGCTCAAGCAGCCTCCCGCGCTGACTGAGCTGAACGCGTTGACTGAACAGGCCGCCCTCGGCGAGCGACGTCTGCTCAGCCATGAACAATTCAAGCAACTGAGCCGTAACGCGCGCGCTGTCGTGCGTACCGGCGAGTGCCAGCCTTACTGCAATATCGCGCTGGTGTCCGGCGTAACCTTCTAGAGTGTCCCAACGACAAGGAGTGTTTTATGCAACGTGGTCTCCCAACCCTGAGAAATCTGTTTCGGAGTGTCCTGCTTTTGTCCGCACTCACTGCTGCCAGCGCCCAAGCGGCGGAAAAAATCGACTTGATCATCGACACCGACCCAGGCGCCGACGATGTGGTGGCCTTGCTCTTTGCCATGGCTTCCCCGGACGAATTGAACATTCGTGCGCTGACTACCGTCGCCGGCAACGTGCGCCTGGACAAGACCTCGCGTAACGCGCGCCTGGCCCGCGATTGGGCCGGGCGCGAGGAAATCCCGGTGTACGCCGGCGCACCCAAGCCGCTGTTGCGCACACCGATCTATGCCGAGAACATCCATGGCAAAGAAGGTATTTCCGGCGTCACCGTCCATGAGCCTAAAAAGGGCCTGGCTGAAGGCAGCGCCGTTGATTACCTGATCAAGACCCTCCGTGCGGCTAAGCCTCACAGCATCACCATTGCCATGCTCGGCCCGCAGACCAACCTGGCGCTGGCATTGACTCAGGACCCGGAAATCACCCAAGGCATCAAGGAAGTGGTGGTGATGGGTGGTGCGCACTTCAACGGCGGCAATATCACCCCGGTTGCCGAGTTCAACCTGTTCGCCGATCCGATTGCAGCCGAGATTGTGCTCAAGAGTGGCGTCAAGCTGACTTACCTGCCGCTGGACGTGACCCACAAGGTGCTGACCAGTGAGGCGCGCTTGAAAAAGATCGCCGACATCAACAACAACGCGAGCAAGGTTGTCGGCGATATTCTGAATGAGTACGTCAAGGGCGATATGGAGCACTACGGCATCCCGGGCGGACCGGTACATGACGCCACTGTTATCGCTTACTTGCTCAAGCCGTCTTTGTTCACGGGGCGTCAGGCCAATATGGTGGTGGACAGTCGCGAAGGCCCGACCTTCGGCCAGACCATCGTTGATTGGTACGACGGCCTGAAGCAGACAAAGAATGTGTTTTGGGTTGAGAACGGCGACGCCCAGGGCTTCTTCGATCTGCTCACCGAGCGCCTTGCACGCTTGAAGTAACCCGGTCGACGTTCGTCAGCTGGTTCTCATTCCCGCTCGGGGTCTTGTGCCCCCATGTGGTCGGCCGGGTATTTTTCGAATACCTGGCCGATGAATGCTTGCGCCGCCTGGGTGCCGAGTTCCTTGACCAGCAGGTCGATACCGATGATTGCCAGTTCCTCCGGGCTTCCTGGGCTGTAGGAACTTTGCCCTTGGGGCCACTTGGCTTTGATGTCGGCTTGGAGCGTTACGGTGGTCATGGAAGTCTCACGGGTTGAAATACTGGGCAGTGCGCTGGAACGCGGCTCTAACGGGCGCAGTTAATCATTTTGCGCGGGGTTTGGCACTGCTACTTAGGCATGAAGCAGGCGCTGTGCGACACTGTCCCCCTGTTTAATTGCCGGGGGACCCCGCGTGCAGATCGATTTGAGTAACCCCGAGAACCTGACCCTGGCCGCCGTGCGCCAACTGATCGCCAGTGCCAGTGATGACGAACATACCCAGTTGCGTGTGACCAAGGCTGGGATTGCCTACATATCTTCGGGGGTGGTGGGAGGCACTGATATCGACGGCCTGCTGTTTCGCCTGGAGACCTGGGCCAAGGGCTCCGGTTATGTCGGCAACGTCGCAGCCAGCGACGAGGTCTGGGTCACACAGATTTTTAATGCGCTGAAGCAAAACTGGCCGAAGCCGCCATTTGATTACATCGACATCTACTGATTACGTTCATATTTGGTCACGATTGATCGGGCGAATGCTTGCTGATAGTCGGGCAGACTTGCCTATCGGCGGTTTACGTTTTGAAACCTATCATCCAGACCGCTGTCGCAAGATCTCTGTTCATTTTTCAATAGGAGGCTTCATGCCTTGGAAGCTCGCATCATTCGGTACTTTGTTGGCAGCACTCGCGTTGGCGGGTTGCAGCACCCCGGGTGCCTCTGAGCCAGCCAAAGACGCCGCCGTGACCGATGCCGGTCATAGCCGCTGTGAGTCGAAGGCCGCCGAATTCAGCATTGGCCAGAAAGCCTCGCCGCAGTTGCTGGAGCAGGCCCGTACCCGCGCTGGCGCGCAGAACGCACGGATTCTCAAGCCCAACGATATGATCACGCTGGAATACCGCTCCGACCGCTTGAACCTGAATACCGATGACAATCTGGTGGTCACGCGCGTTAATTGCGGCTGATCGTTTCCAGGCTTTTGCAACGCCCATAAAAAACCCCGTCACATGGACGGGGTTTTTTTAGCTCAGCGGAGAATTACTCGCCGCGAACCTGTGCAGCTTGCATACCCTTTTGGCCTTTCTCAGCCACGAAGGAGACGGTTTGGCCTTCTTTCAGGCTTTTGAAACCGTCGCTTTCGATAGCTTTGAAGTGTACGAACAGGTCGTCACCGCCACCTTGAGGAGTGATGAAGCCGAAGCCTTTTTCATCGTTGAACCATTTAACGGTGCCGGTTTGGCGATTAGACATGGTGTATCTCCAAGAAACATATATTTTCAGTAGTGCTGTGCTGCTCAGGCCAACTGGGCACACTGGGCTATCATAGTCGAAATGTTCGGCTTGGGAGCCCCCCCAAGGCATTGTTTGCTAATCAATAGCGTTGCGTTTGGTGCTTGTGTCGGCTGAAAGCCCCGATCTACGGGGCTTCGGCACGAAATATAAGCTGGTAAAAAAAGCCGTAAAAGCTGCGTAATTTGTGAGAAATGGCAGTTTTCGGGCTGTTTTTCCGGCAAAACGGACGTCTGATCAGGGCCCGATCTTACTTTTTCTTCACGACTTTGCAGGACGAAATAGCCGCGACCGCTTTGTTTTTAAGCTCCGGGCTGGCGTTCTGGTTGGTCATGAGTTCCTTGATTTCTGCTGTGCTCAATTCGGCGTTGATCTTGTCAGCGCCACATTCGCAATGGGCCTTGGCAGTTTTGGCATCAACGTTCTGGCTGGCAGCTGCGCTGCAGTCGCTGACGAAGCTGTCGCGGGCGCCCGCTGGCCAATTGGACGGGGCGGCGGCCTGCGCGCCGAGGGAAAGGAGGCTCAGGGTAGCGGCGAGAGCGAGGGTAGAGGTGAAACGCATCATGGGATGCTCCTTTGGGTCGAGGACGAACGGCGATTCTCAGTGGGTTTGAGGCATGGCGTACAGCCCAAGTTCACTTTTGCAGCTATAAAGGCTGGAATTTGTCTTTAACATCAGGTGTGCCCGGCGCGATGACCGTTCATCTGTGCTAGCATCTTCCGCTTGGCTAATTCCGGGTGCGCCATTTGCCGCCTTGCCATGTTTCTTTTTAGCTCACTCCAGTCACTGTGGTTCGATTATCGGTTGGCCGAAAGGCTCCTGCCGCTGTAAGGCAGGCGTTCATCACTGAACGGCCTGGTGTTGGATCTTGTACTGGCTCATCCCAACCCACGTGACCTTTGGTAGGGGTCACCACTAGGAGAGGAGGCGCCATGCCAACTATTACTCTTCCCGACGGCAGTCAACGTTCATTCGATCATTCGGTTTCCGTAGCCGAGGTCGCCGCCTCCATTGGTGCCGGCCTGGCCAAGGCCACCGTGGCCGGCAAGGTCGATGGCAAGCTGGTTGACGCCAGCGACCTGATCACCTCCGATGCCAGCCTGCAAATCATCACGCCCAAGGATCAAGAGGGGCTGGAGATCATTCGCCACTCTTGCGCGCACCTGATTGGCCATGCGGTCAAGCAGCTGTACCCAACTGCGAAAATGGTGATCGGCCCGGTCATCGACGAAGGTTTTTACTACGACATCGCCTACGAGCGTCCTTTCACTCCGGACGATCTGGCCGCCATCGAACAGCGCATGCACGCACTGATCGAAAAAGATTACGACGTCATCAAGAAAGTCACCCCGCGTGCCGAGGTGATCGACGTGTTCACCGCGCGTGGCGAGGACTACAAGCTGCGTCTGGTGGAAGACATGCCGGACGAACAGGCAATGGGCCTGTACTACCACGAAGAATACGTCGACATGTGCCGTGGTCCGCACGTGCCGAACACGCGCTTCCTCAAATCGTTCAAGCTGACCAAATTGTCTGGTGCCTACTGGCGCGGCGATGCGAAGAACGAGCAGTTGCAACGGATCTACGGCACCGCCTGGGCTGACAAGAAGCAGCTGGCCGCCTATATCCAGCGCATTGAAGAAGCCGAAAAGCGCGATCACCGCAAGATCGGCAAGCGTCTTAACCTGTTCCACCTCCAGGAAGAAGCGCCGGGCATGGTGTTCTGGCACCCGAACGGCTGGACCCTGTACCAGGTGCTTGAGCAGTACATGCGCAAGGTTCAGCGCGACAACGGTTACCTGGAGATCAAGACCCCACAGGTCGTTGATCGCAGCCTGTGGGAGAAGTCCGGGCACTGGGCCAACTACGCCGACAACATGTTCACTACACAATCGGAAAACCGCGACTACGCCATCAAGCCGATGAACTGCCCTTGCCACGTGCAGGTGTTCAACCAGGGCTTGAAGAGCTACCGCGAGTTGCCGATGCGTTTGGCCGAGTTCGGCGCCTGCCACCGTAACGAGCCATCGGGTGCGCTGCACGGCATCATGCGTGTGCGCGGCTTCACCCAGGACGACGCCCACATCTTCTGTACCGAAGAGCAGATGCAGGCCGAATCCGCCGCGTTCATCAAGCTGACCATGGACGTTTATCGCGATTTCGGCTTTACCGAAGTCGAGATGAAGCTGTCCACTCGTCCGGAAAAACGCGTCGGTTCCGACGAACTGTGGGACCGCGCTGAAGCGGCACTGGCCGCAGCGCTAGACAGTGCGGGCCTTGCGTACGACCTGCAGCCGGGCGAGGGTGCCTTCTACGGTCCGAAGATCGAGTTCTCGTTGAAAGATTGCCTTGGCCGTGTCTGGCAATGTGGTACCTTGCAGCTCGATTTTAACCTGCCGATCCGTTTGGGAGCCGAATACGTCTCCGAAGACAACAGCCGTAAACACCCGGTTATGCTGCACCGGGCGATCCTCGGTTCGTTCGAACGGTTCGTCGGGATCCTGATCGAGCACTACGAGGGTGCGTTCCCTGCGTGGCTGGCTCCGACTCAGGCAGTGATCATGAATATCACTGATAAACAGGCAGATTTTGCTGCTGAAGTTGAAAAAACTCTCAACGAAAGCGGATTTCGTGCCAAGTCCGACTTGAGAAATGAAAAGATCGGCTTTAAAATCCGCGAGCATACTTTGCTCAAGGTTCCCTATCTTTTGGTTATCGGAGATCGGGAAGTCGAGATGCAGACTGTCGCTGTGCGTACTCGTGAAGGTGCTGACCTGGGCTCGATGCCCGTCGCCCAGTTCGCTGAGTTCCTCGCGCAAGCGGTTTCCCGGCGTGGTCGCCCAGATTCGGAGTAATTATTATTAAGCGTGAAATGAGACAAGATAAACGAGCTGCACCGAAAGCCCCGATCAACGAGAATATCTCGGCACGCGAGGTTCGGTTAATTGGCGCTGACGGCGAGCAGATTGGCATCGTCTCGATTGATGAAGCGCTTCGTATTGCAGAAGAGTCCAAGTTGGACCTGGTGGAAATTTCCGCCGATGCAATCCCACCCGTTTGCCGGGTGATGGACTACGGCAAGTCGATCTTCGAAAAGAAGAAGCAGGTTGCCGCGGCGAAGAAGAACCAGAAGCAGATTCAAGTAAAAGAAATCAAGTTTCGTCCAGGGACGGAGGAAGGGGATTACCAGGTAAAACTGCGCAACCTGGTACGTTTCCTGAGTGATGGGGACAGGGCCAAGGTATCCTTGCGATTCCGCGGCCGTGAGATGGCCCACCAGGAGCTGGGGATGGAACTCCTCAAGCGGGTTGAAGCTGACCTGCTCGAGTACGGTTCGGTCGAACAGCATCCTAAGATGGAAGGACGCCAGCTGATCATGGTCATCGCCCCGAAAAAGAAGAAGTAATCAACAGGGCACGGCAGGCCTTCTGATTATGTTTATCAACTGAATGCGGAGTATCCGAACATGCCAAAGATGAAGACTAAAAGTGGTGCTGCTAAGCGGTTTCTGAAAACTGCTAACGGTATCAAGCACAAGCACGCTTTCAAGAGCCACATCCTGACCAAAATGTCGACCAAGCGTAAGCGTCAACTGCGCGGTAGCAGCTTGCTGCATCCGTCTGACGTGGCAAAAGTCGAGCGCATGCTGCGCCTTCGTTAATTTTGGATCAAGAATAGAGGAAGTAACTCATGGCTCGTGTAAAGCGTGGCGTCATTGCCCGTAAACGTCACAAAAAAATTCTGAAACTCGCTAAAGGCTACTACGGCGCGCGTTCACGCGTATTCCGTGTTGCCAAGCAAGCGGTAATCAAGGCAGGCCAATACGCCTACCGCGACCGTCGTCAGAAAAAACGTCAGTTCCGCGCTCTGTGGATCGCTCGTATCAACGCTGGTGCACGTGTTAACGGTCTGTCCTACAGCCGTTTCATCGCTGGCCTGAAAAAAGCGTCCATCGAAATCGACCGTAAGGTTCTGGCTGAACTGGCTGTGAACGAAAAAGCGGTGTTTGCTGCGATTGTCGAGAAAGCTAAAGCCACCTTGGCTTAAGTACCCCCGACAGTCACCCTGGGCTGCTCCTGTAGCCCAAGGTGGTAAACGTCATAAATAGGGGAAGAGCCTTCAAGCTCTTCCCCTATTTTGTATCTGGAGTCTGTACATGGAAAACCTGGACGCGCTCGTCGCTCAAGCTCTTGAGGCTGTGCAAAGCGCTGAAGATATCAATGCCCTGGAGCAAATCCGGGTTCACTACCTTGGCAAAAAGGGTGAATTGACTCAGGTGATGAAGACCCTGGGGAATTTGCCGGCTGAAGAGCGCCCGCAAGTCGGTGCGCTGATCAACGTCGCCAAGGAGCGTGTCACAGAGGTGCTCAATGCGCGCAAGGCGTCGCTCGAGGAGGCCGATCTTGCGGCCAAGCTCGCCGCCGAGTCCATTGATGTGACCTTGCCTGGCCGTGGCCAGGCCTCGGGCGGTCTGCATCCGATCACCCGGACTCTGGAACGTATCGAGCAGTTCTTCACCCACATCGGCTACGGCATTGCCGAAGGCCCTGAGGTCGAAGACGATTATCACAACTTCGAGGCGCTCAACATCCCAGGCCATCACCCGGCCCGGTCGATGCACGACACCTTCTATTTCAACGCAAACATGCTGTTGCGCACGCATACCTCTCCGGTACAGGTCCGCACCATGGAAGCGAACAAGCCGCCGATCCGCATTGTCTGCCCAGGCCGTGTGTACCGCAGCGACTCCGATATCACCCACTCGCCGATGTTCCATCAGGTCGAAGGCCTGCTGATTGATCGCGACATCAACTTCGCCGACCTCAAGGGCACCATCGAAGAGTTCCTGCGGGTGTTCTTCGAGAAAGAGTTGGCGGTGCGTTTCCGTCCATCGTTCTTCCCGTTCACCGAGCCGTCCGCAGAAGTCGACATGGAATGCGTGATGTGCAGCGGTAAAGGCTGCCGCGTCTGCAAACAGACTGGCTGGCTGGAAGTGATGGGCTGCGGCATGGTTCACCCCAACGTGCTGCGCATGTCCGGGATCGATCCGGAAGAGTTCTCGGGCTTTGCCTTCGGCATGGGCGTTGAGCGTCTGGCCATGCTGCGTTACGGCGTGAACGACTTGCGTCTGTTCTTCGACAACGACTTGCGGTTCCTCGCGCAATTTCGCTAGTCGTAACGAATCTTTAGGAGAGCAGGATGAAATTCAGTGAACAATGGCTGCGTGGCTGGGTAAGCCCGCAGGTAGACCGCGATGCGCTGGTTGCGCGTCTGTCGATGGCCGGTCTTGAGGTCGATAGCGTTACGCCGGCCGCCGGTGTTTTCAGTGGCGTGGTCGTGGGTGAGGTGTTGAGCACCGAGCAACACCCCGATGCCGACAAATTACGTGTGTGCCAGGTCAGCAATGGCGCGCAAACGTTCCAGGTCGTGTGCGGAGCGCCTAACGTGCGCCCGGGCCTGAAGATCCCGTTCGCCATGATCGGCGCCGAACTGCCGGGCGACTTCAAGATCAAGAAGGCCAAGCTGCGTGGGGTCGAGTCCAACGGCATGCTGTGCTCCCAGGCGGAGTTGCAAGTAGGCGAGGGCAACGATGGCCTGATGGAGCTGCCGGGCGATGCGCCAGTGGGGCAGGACATTCGCGTCTATCTGGAACTGGAAGACGCCAGCATCGAGGTCGACCTGACTCCGAACCGTGGCGATTGCTTGTCCCTGGCTGGCCTGGCCCGTGAAGTAGGTGCGCTGTACAACGCTCCAGTGACTCGTCCAGTGGTTGCTGCAGTGGCTGCGGTGCACGATGAAGTGCGTCCGATCGAAGTGCTGGCGCCAAACGCCTGCCCACGTTACCTGGGGCGCGTGATCCGCAACGTTGACCTGTCCAAGTCAACCCCGCTGTGGATGGTTGAGCGCCTGCGTCGTGCCGACGTGCGCAGCATCGACGCTGCCGTCGATATCACCAACTACGTGATGCTTGAACTGGGCCAACCGCTGCATGCTTTCGATCTCGCTGAAATCAATGGCGGCATCCGCGTGCGTATGGCCGAAGAAGGCGAGAAGCTGGTTCTGCTCGACGGCCAGGAAGTCAGCCTGCGCGCCGACACCCTGGTGATCGCTGACCACTCCCGCGCCCTGGCGATTGCCGGTGTGATGGGAGGCGAGCACAGCGGTGTGTCTGCAACTACGCGCGATGTATTTCTTGAAAGCGCCTTTTTCGACCAGATTGCCATCGCTGGCAAGGCCCGCTCCTACGGCCTGCACACTGATGCTTCGCACCGCTATGAGCGTGGTGTGGACTGGAAGCTCGCCCGTGAAGCCATGGAGCGCGCCACTGGCCTGCTGCTGGAAATCACCGGTGGCGAAGCCGGCCCGATCACTGAAACCGTCAGCGAGCAGTATCTGCCGTCTGTTGCGCCGATCACCCTGCGCGCCAAAAGCGTCGAACAAATGCTCGGCCTGGTCATCGCTCCGGCTGAAATCGAGCAATTGTTGTCGGCCCTCGGGTTGAACATTTCTGCGGGTGGGGAAGGGCAGTGGCATGTTGAAGTGCCAAGCCATCGCTTCGATATCAGCCTGGAAGTCGATCTGATCGAAGAACTGGCTCGCCTGTACGGCTACAACCGCTTGCCGGTTCGTTACCCGCAAGCGCGCCTGGCACCGCAACCCAAGGCAGAAGCGCGTGCGCATTTGCCTGAGCTGCGCCGTCTGCTGGTTGCCCGTGGCTATCAGGAAGCGGTGACCTACAGCTTCATCGATCCCAAGCAGTTCGAGCTGTTCAACCCGGGCGTCGAACCGCTGCTGCTGGCCAACCCGATCTCCAACGACATGGCCGCCATGCGTTCGTCCCTGTGGCCAGGCCTGGTGAAAGCCCTTTCCCATAACCTGAACCGTCAGCAAGACCGCGTGCGCATGTTCGAAAGCGGCCTGCGGTTTGTCGGTCAACTCGACGGCCTGAAGCAAGAGCCAATGCTGGCCGGTGTTGTTTGCGGCAGCCGCTTGCCGGAAGGCTGGGCGCAAGGCCGTGATGCCGTGGACTTCTTCGACGTTAAAGCTGACGTGGAAGCGGTACTGGGCTTTGCCGGTGCGCTGGACGACTTCAAATTTGTGCCAGGCAACCACCCGGCGTTGCACCCTGGCCAGACTGCGCGTATCGAACGTGACGGTCGCCTGGTGGGCTTCGTCGGCGCCATCCACCCAGAGCTGTCGAAAACCCTTGGGCTCGACCGCCCGGTCTTCGTCTTCGAGCTGGTCCTGGCCGAAGTGGCCTCGGGCAAGATGCCTAAATTCAGCGAGTTGTCGCGCTTCCCTGAAGTGCGTCGCGACCTGGCCCTGATCGCCGATCGTGAAGTCGCCGCCACTGCCGTTCTGGATGTAATCCGTGAAAATGCAGGGGAATGGCTGACAGACCTCAGGCTATTTGACGTCTATCAGGGTAAAGGCATTGATCCGCATAGAAAAAGCCTTGCAGTTGGCTTGACCTGGCAGCATCCATCGCGCACTCTTAATGACGATGAGGTGAATACCACGACACAAAATATCCTCACCTCGCTCGAACAAAGGTTGAACGCCACGTTAAGGAAGTGACGTATGGGGGCTTTGACGAAAGCTGAGATGGCGGAACGTCTGTACGAAGAGTTGGGTCTGAACAAGCGCGAGGCCAAGGAATTGGTCGAGCTGTTTTTTGAAGAGATCAGGCACGCTCTGGAAGACAACGAACAGGTCAAATTGTCCGGTTTCGGCAACTTTGACCTGCGGGACAAACGCCAGCGGCCTGGCCGCAATCCAAAAACGGGAGAAGAAATCCCGATCACGGCTCGCCGTGTGGTCACCTTTCGTCCAGGGCAGAAGTTGAAGGCCCGAGTTGAGGCTTATGCTGGAACCAAGTCATAACGACGAGCTACCCGTCATCCCAGGCAAACGCTACTTCACCATAGGTGAAGTCAGCGAACTTTGTGCGGTAAAACCGCACGTATTGCGCTATTGGGAGCAGGAGTTTCCTCAACTCAACCCCGTCAAACGCACCGGGAACCGTCGGTATTATCAGCGCCAGGATGTGCTGATGATCCGACAGATCCGTGCATTGCTGTACGATCAGGGGTTCACCATCAGCGGCGCGCGCCAGCGTATGTCCGGTGATGAGGCCAAAGACGACACCACCCAGTACAAGCAACTGATCCGCCAGATGATCTCCGAACTGGAAGATGTGCTGGTGGTTTTGAAAAAATGATTCAGGCTTTTAAAATACTTCCACATTTCAAAAGCTTGCGGTATATTCCTGATCGCTTCGTTACGAAGCGAATCCAGTAACACGCCTAGTCGGGGCGTAGCGCAGTCCGGTAGCGCACTAGCATGGGGTGCTAGGGGTCGAGTGTTCGAATCACTCCGTCCCGACCATTATTCCTGAGTAAAATCAGACTCTTAAGCCGATCAGATAGATCGGCTTTTTTGTGCCTGCGCAAAACCCGCGAAAGCTACATATCTTAGTGTAATTGTTAGCCGGTTCCGACTGAGCTAACCAGTTAGAAGGATTTATGGGGTTGCCCGTTGGAGACTATTCTTGAAGCTAATGGGCGAACGGCTACCGTAAACCGGCAGCCGCCCTTGCGCCCCTTAAACCTTAAACCGCTCCACCAACCGCTCCAATTCATGCCCCAAGCGCGCCAGCTCGTTACTCGACGCTGCGGTTTCTTCGCAGGTGTTGGCCGTCTGGTCGGAGATGTTGCGAACGTTGATCACGCTGCGATTGATCTCCTCGGTGACGGCGCTTTGCTGTTCCGCTGCCGTGGCAATCTGCTGATTCATTGACTGAATGATTGAGACCTTGCCCGTGATGTTCTCCAGCGCATTGACCGCCCGATGGGTGCATTCCACGCTGCTTTCGCTCAGTACCCGGCTGCTTTCCATGCCTGAGGCCACGGCGTGGGTGCCGCTCTGTACCCCGGCGACCAGGCTTTCAATTTCTTCAGTGGAGCGCTGGGTACGCAGTGCGAGGCTGCGGACTTCGTCTGCCACCACTGCGAAGCCACGGCCAGCCTCTCCGGCGCGGGCCGCTTCGATGGCCGCGTTCAGCGCCAGCAGGTTGGTTTGCTGGGCGACGGCTTTGATTACATCCAGTACGCCGCCGATCTTGTCGCTTTGTTCCTGGAGATGGCGCACCGCTTCGGCCGACTGGTTGAGTTCTGCCGCCAGGCGTTGGATCTGCGCAATCGCCTCACCCACGATTTCCTCCCCCTCGCAGGCTTGTTGATCCGCGCTGGACGCGGCCGCAGAGGCTTCTTCAGCATTGCGTGCGACGTTGTGAACAGTGGTGGTCATCTCGTTCATCGCGGTGGCCACATGATCCGTTTCGGCTTTTTGATTGCTGATGCCGGAATTCGTGTGCTCGGTGACTGCCGACAACTGCTCGGCCGCGCTGGCCACCTGGATAACACCGGAGCGAATACCGTCAATCAGCTCATGAAGGTTGTGCATCATCTGCGCAAGGCCTGATTGCAGTTGGCCCAACTCGTCACGCCGGTCGACCTTTACAGGCTCGGTCAAATCACCCTGGGCAATGCGGTTCACTGCCTGGAGCGTGTGTTGCAGTGGGTTCACGATTTGGCGGGTGATGACCCAGGCGGCGAGTGTACCCAGCAACAGTGCCAGGGCCGCGACGAGTCCCAGCAGCGTCTTGGCAGAGGCGGCATCGGCATCGCGTTTGGTATTTTGCGATTGAATGAGGGTTTGCGTGGTGTCGAGTAACAGGTCACCCAACTGCCCCATCCGTTTAAATAGCGCCGCCTGGTCAATGTCAGGCGTGGACAGGTCGTGCAGGCGTTTTCCGTACTCGTTGACCGCATCTTCCTGCTGCTGGATCAGGTCTTCATCCATCGGCTCGATAAACAGTTCCCGGATACTGTGCAGATGGGCTGCAAGTTGATCCAGGGTTTGTTGCAAGGGTTGATAGGCATCCGCTGGAGCGTTGGTACCGATGCGCAAACGGATGATTCGCAAGTCTTTGGTGTAGTTGCTGATCTGCGCAATTTTTTCAACCTTAAGCCCGCGCTCGGTCAGTGTCACAACGGCGTACCAGCCGGTCGCGGCCAGCAAGAGCGCAAGCCCCAGCACCAGGCCGAACCCCCAACTTAATTTAGCACTGACTCGGATATTGCTGATCCAGCCAAACATACAGACTCCCGAAAATAACGCAGGTTGATTATTGATCCCCTGAGTGTCGACCAAGACCTCCAGTGCTTTAATTTTCAGCATGTTCCACACCTCAACTTGGACCTTGTGTGAAAAAATATAGCCAGGTGGTGTTCATGGGCTGTAGTGTTACTGAAAGGATACAGCCTTATGTTTTTCAGGCGTTGGCGGGGATGGTGGTTAGTAAACTAAGTTGGTTTTCTGAGACCCACAATGTTGTCTTGTGCTTTAGTCGAATATCCAGAAGGACCGAGTTCTGGCTGGCCAGAATGTTTGCGGCTAACTATCGAAAGACAGGAGGCAGTCACCAGGTATTTAAAGGTTTATGGTTTTTTTTAGGTAGGAAAACAAATGGTCCTGGCAGGCCCTGTATTGGTTTTCCAGGTTCTCGACTTCCCACATGCGCGCGAGCCAGACGTCATCACAGGCTGCTTCCAAATGGTTGACGGTTGTCATCCAGGCCGTTTGGGCGTTAGCGGTTGCTTGTATTAAATGCAATAGCTCCTCATTAATCGCAAGTGCATTCGGTGTGGGGGGCTTGAGGGACATTAAAAATACTCAAAACTATTTCAATAGGGGGGGTTAGGCTGCGCACTATAAGGCCCTGCTCGCGGGAGGCAGTATTCGACTAATGGCTAACGCGGTGAAACAGTAAGGTTCATAGCTTTTTTGTGCGGGTATTCACCCTGCTTATAATGTCGCTCACGAGTTGTAGTGTATTTCACGGATTAAATAGATGATTCGGTTCAGCCGATAAGTTGAGTCTTAATTAAATCTGCATTCAATAACGTGCCGCTGCGTTAGTACGGTCTTAGCTGTAAGTTAGATCAACGGCAGCGGCATTTTTCCAGTGCAGTATCAAACCACAGGCTGCCGCCGATCAGCAGACCCCGGAACCGGTGCCTTGCGACGGGGTCAGCGTTGGTGAAATCCTCATGCGCGGCAACACAGTAATGAAGGGCTACCTGAAGAATCCCGAAGCCACCCGTTGCCGGAAACCTCGACGGGCAAGATCCAGAAGTTCGTGCTGCGCGGCTGGGCCGAGGCGCTTTGAAAGGAGCCTGTTTGACCGATGAAACGTCAGTACGTCATCAAGGGCGTCGCCGTCATACAAATGTCATTTGGAGGCCCGGCATTGACTTGGTTTTACACGATTAAATCCCAGGCAAAGAAAAGCCCGCGATGGGGAGTGCGGGCTTAAAGGGATGTTCACCAGGAGCTGGGTTAACCCTAGACGCTCGACTGTGAAAGGTATGTGAAAGGGCGCCAGTCGCTAAGGGCTCGCGTCAACCGTGGATAATTGACTGTGGCAATGTCGAGTTCTATTCCGGCGACACTCAAGGCAGCTCCTAATCATCAACCTCCCTTGCTTCATGGCTTTTGGAGCATCGCTTCCACTTGCGCAACGGTTACACGCGCAATGACGCTGTCCGGAATTTTCGAAATATCGGATAAGTTGTAAACCATGAAGTCATCCCCCATGACTTTCTTGGACATCAACTCAAACGACGGAAGTATGCGGGTGTCATAGTGCTGGTCGAGCCCGCAGGGAGAGTTTATGGAGTCTTTCGTTTCGTAAAACCTTCCCGAGTTTTCGTTCAGGTCGACTCCAACCAGAAAAACCTTGGAGAACCCGACGTGAAATGCCAGCTGTATCGCCAGGTAGGCCACGGTTCGAGCATCAAAAAAGCCCTGGCTCATGTCCTTGCTGAACCCGATCGGCCGTTTCCGAAAGGTGATCAAGGAGTGATCGGTTACCAACTCTTTTTGTCTCCCGAGCGCCACATCGAGCCACGACGGTTTTGTAGCCTTGGATAACGGGTAGAACTCCCCGGTTGGAGGAACGCGGGATGATCGCGCATGGTCTTCCCATAGCGCGACCCTTTGGCTGACCGCCATGGCGTAGTTGAATAAATCCGGCTGTTGTGTGGAAAAGCTTCTGTCCGTGCAGGCGTAAAAACTCGGTTTGATGTCGGTATTCATAAACATCGAAATCGCCCCATTCATGGTAATCATGGGGACGTGTGCAAATTTTTCGAGGGGAAATGATTTGGCTGACGGGCCGGAAGCAATAATAAAAACCGCACCTGACTCGGCATTCCGACAGGCAGCAAAATCGTGCAGGGTCAGTGAGGGTACGCTTGAACGCCACGGCGCTGACACGGGTGCAAACACAGCCAGCTTTTTGTCGGCAACAGGCTTGGCCTCGACGAAGGGCGTCTGTTTCATCCGATCTATCCGCGTAGTGAAAGGAAAATACATACATCAGCCGACCAGGGCTCGACAGCAGAGTTCCTTTATAAAAAAGAATACCTAACCGCGGCTTCACCAGACGTTCGGTATCTGTGTAGGGCCTTTCCCAGAAGGGGAAACGCATCAACACGCAACAACCTTCAGAACGTCTGCCCCATGGAGAACTGAAACACTTGTTTGTCCGCGTTCTCCGGCGTGCGAATCGGATAGGCCAAATTCACACTCAGCGGTCCCAGCGGGCTGTACCAGGTCACTCCAACCCCCACCGAACTGGCCATCTGGCCCAGGTCCACGCTGCCGCAGCCCTGTGTCGTGCTGAGGTAGCACTTGTCCGAATACACCGTCCCCACGTCCCAGAACAATGAGGTGCGCACGGATTTGTTGTCTTTGATGAAGGGCACCGGGAACAGGTATTCCGCGCCGCCGGTAATCAGGATATTGCCGCCCAGCGACTCGGTGTCCCGATCCGAGTAGTACGCCTGCCCGGCACTGGCGTAGGCACCGGTAGCCGGGGTGTTGCGCGGGCCGAGAGTGCCGCTTTCAAAGCCGCGCACCGTGCCTTCGCCGCCGGCGGTGTAGGTTTCATAGAAGGGCAGCCCGTCTGTGGAACCATAGCCGCTGCCGTAGCCGAGCTTGGTGTGAAAGCGCAGTGATGTGTTGTTGCTGACAGGCAGGAACGTCTGCCCCGTGTAGTCGATTTTGTAGAAACTCAGGTCGCTGCCGGGCACCGTCACCATCAGGTTGAGGTTTTGCGAATGCCCGCGAGTCGCCAGCACGCCTTTGTTCAAGGTCGACTCCGACCAGCCAAGGTTGGCCTTGAAGTTGGTGAACTCCTTGCCTTCGCGCTCGATAAAGTCGTAGATCTCGTCGGCGCTGTAGGTGCCCGGTTCGATGCTGTCGTGTTGTACGGTCAGGCCAAAGTTTAAGCGCGAGGTTTCATTGATCGGGTAACCGAGGGTGGCGCCCAGGCCAAAACTATTGATGGCGTAATAGGACACCCCGTCATCGTAGTACTTGTTGTAGTCGGTATTGCTGTAGAACGCGTTGTAACCCAGGCTCACCCCGTCGGTGGTGAAGTAGGGATCGGTGAAACCGATGTTGTACTTGCTCTGGTAGGACGAGCGGGTCAGTCCCAGGCTGGCGTAGTTGCCGGTGCCGAGGAAGTTGTTCTGGGTGATCGAGCCGCCGAGGATCAGCCCCGAACTCTCGGCAAAGCCGACACTGGCGGTAATCGAACCGGACGCCTGTTCTTCCACGGCGTAGTTCACATCCAGCTGGTCGTCGATGCCCGCCACCGCAGGTGTCTCGACGTTCACATCCTTGAAGAACCCCAGGCGCTCCAGGCGCACCTTGGACTGGTCGATCAGATAGGTCGACGCCCAGCCACCTTCCATCTGGCGCATTTCCCGCCGCAGCACCTTGTCGTCGGTCTTGGTATTGCCGCGGAAATTGATGCGATTGACGTAGGCCCGCTTGCCGGGGTCGACGGAGAACGTGACGTCAACCGTGTGGTCTTCATCGTGGGCCTGCGGCACGCCGTTGACGTTGGCGAACGTGTAGCCTTCATTGCCCAGGCGGCGGGTAATCAGCTCCGAGGTGGTGGTCATCAGTTTGCGTGAGAACACCTGGCCCTTCTGCACCAGCAGCAAGGACTGGACCTGGTCCTGCGGGACTTTCAGCTCACCACTGAGCTTCACCTCGCGCACCGTGTATTTCTGGCCTTCCTGGATGTTCACGGTGATGTAGACGTGCTTTTTGTCCGGCGTCATCGAGACCTGGGTCGAGGTGATATCCATGTTGATATAGCCACGGTCCAGGTAATAGGAACGCAAGCGTTCAAGGTCCCCCGACAGCTTCTCCCGTGCGTATTTGTCGTCGTTCTTGAAAAACGACAGCCAGTTGCTGGTCTTGAGGGTGAACTGGTCGATCAGGGCATCGTCGGGGAACACCGTGTTGCCCACCACGTTGATGTGCTGGATCGACGCCACTTCACCTTCATCGATCTTGATTTTCAAGCCCACACGGTTACGCGGCTGAGCCACCACCTGCGCGTCGACCGACGCCGAGTATCGGCCCTGGGCAACGTACTGGCGCTGCAACTCGTTGCGTATCCCTTCCAGGGTGGCGCGCTGGAAAATTTCGCCCTCGGCAAGGCCCGATTGCTTCATGCCTTTCATCAGGTCATCGGTGGCAATCGCCTTGTTGCCCTCGAACTCGATACTGGCAATCGAAGGACGCTCGACTACATTGATGATCAACACATCGCCTTCGCGGCTCAGTTGGATGTCCTGGAAGTAACCGGTCTTGAACAGCGCGCGGGTCGAGTCCACCAGGCGCCGGTCATCCGCTTCGTCGCCGACGTTCAGGGGTAACGCCCCGAACACGCTGCCCGCAGAGACCCGTTGCAGGCCGTTGATTCGAATATCCGAGATTTTGAAGCCTTGGGCGAGTGCCAGTGAGGCATTGAGCAGCAGCGCAACCGAGCAGAGCAGGCGCGAAAAATTCATCAAGATCTTTTCCAGAACACATCGACAAGCAGCGCCGGCACGCATGGACAACTCGCCGCGCGGCCAGACTGGTGAACATCCAGCATACGAGCGAGGGGCGTTTGGTGCGGTTAACCGAATGTCAAGTTAGGTAAAGTTTGGCCTGGGATACCGATGCCGGGCCGATAATGCGCACCCCCCCACTGACGAGCCCGAGATGATCCGCGTACTGTTGGTCGACGACGACCAGGAATTGACTGACATGCTGAGCCAATACCTCGCGCGCGAAGGCTTTGAGGCCACGGCTGTGCACACGGGGGAGGAGGGCGAGGTGGAGGCGCTGTCGGGGCGCTACAACATTGTGGTGCTGGATGTCATGCTGCCCCAGCGCTCGGGCATCGAGGTGCTCCGGCGCATCCGCGTCGTCAGCCAGGTGCCGGTAGTGCTGCTCACCGCCCGTGGCGACAACATCGACCGCATCACCGGCCTGGAACTCGGCGCCGATGATTACGTGCCCAAGCCCAGCTCCCCCGGTGAACTGGTCGCGCGCCTGCGCGCCATCATGCGCAGGGTGCAGCCGATGGGCCAGCCGACCACCGAAGTGATCACGACCGGCGCGCTGGTGTTGTGGCCCGGCAAGCGCCAAGCGCTGTGGAACGGCCTCGAGCTGGGCGTGACCAGCACCGAGTTCAGCCTGCTGGAAGAGCTGGCCCGCAGCGCCGGCCAGGTGGTGAGTAAAAAGGACCTCTCACTCAATGCCCTCGGTTGCCCGCTGACCCGCTACGACCGGCGCATTGACGTGCATATCAGCAGCATCCGGCAAAAACTCGGGCCGCGCCCGGACACCAAGGCCTGGATCCAGAGCGTACGTGGCCTCGGCTACTTGTTGATTGCCGAATGACCCGGCCCAGCCTGCTGTTCTGGAAACTGTTCCTGGCCTTCTGGCTGGCGACCACCTTGACCTTCCTGGTGGGCGTCGGCGTGCTTGAACTGGGCCGTTTCCAGCCGAATGACCCGCATGTTGAAGCCATGTTGGCGGCCGAAGACAAGCTGCTGCAACAATTCGGTGTCGAGGCGGGCGGCCAGCTCCTGGCGGTGTGGGAGCGCCCGGCGGATGAGGCCATCGGCGTCTACAACAGTGCCGGTCAATTGCTGATAGGTGGGCCCGTGGCGCAGCCGGTCTATGAGCGAGCGGTCGTCAGCAAGGAAGGCCTGGCGCTTTCGATCAGGTCGACCCACGCACCCGGTAACCCGCCCGACCGGCCCTGGCACCAGATCCCGCTGATCATCGGCACGTTGATGAGTGCGCTGTTCAGCGGCTACATGGCCTATTACCTGGCCTGGCCCCTGGCTTACCTGAAGCGCGCCATGGGCGATGCGGCCCAGGGACGCTTCGAAACCCGGGTCAAGCCCGCCATGGGCAAGCGTCGCGACGAAATCGTCGACCTGGCGGAAGACTGCGACCGCATGGCCAACCAGTTGAAGGTGCTGGTGGAGGCCCAGCAACAGCTGCTGCACGACATCTCCCATGAACTGCGTTCCCCGCTGACGCGCATGCAGGCGGCCATCGGCCTGTTGCGCCAGGACGCCGCTCGCCTGGAAATGCTCGAACGCATCGAGCGTGAATCCGAGCGCATGGACACCCTGATCGAAGCGTTGCTGACCCTGGCGCGCCTGCAGGGCCGCCCGGAAAGTATTGAGCGCGAGCCCGTGGATATCGTCGAATTGCTGGCGATGATCGTCGACGATGCCCAGTTCGAAGCGGGCATCAAAGGCTGTCGCGTGCACCTGCAGGCGTGCCCGCCGTTTATCGCCTGCGTCAGCGGTGAGTTGTTGTACCGCTGCTTCGAGAACGTGATCCGCAATGCCGTGCGCTACACCCGGCCGGACACCACCGTGGGCGTGTCGGCGCAGGTCAACCCTGACGCGAACCGCCTCACGGTGCAGATCACCGACCAAGGACCGGGCGTCCACAATGACCGGCTGCGCAGCATTTTCCAGCCGTTCGAGCGTGGAGTGGGCGACGCCAGCGTGGGGTTTGGCCTGGGGCTGGCCATTGCTGCGAGGGCCGTGCAAATGCACGGTGGCAACATCCTCGCGCGCAACGAGCCGGGCGGTGGGCTGACGGTGGAGATCACCCTGCACAGTGCGCGATCTTTACACGACATTACATTGGCTTGACCGCCCTGTACGTCGCGCCTCATTAGACTTGTCACCCTTGATTGAGTGGAGGTGGCGATGTTTCAGGTGCATAAAAAGGGCTTTGTGCCCGGCAGGAAAATGGTCGACGGCCTGGTCCCTTACGACTTCTTTTGCGAAGACAGCCCGGCGATCAATCTGTTTGTGTTTACCGGCGCCGCTACCCCGGGCGCCACGGTCGAGGAACAGACCCTGTGGGGCTTCACGCGGTTGGAACGTTTCGAGGCGATGACCCACACGTTGGTGAGTAACAAGCAGCACGCCGGCTGGTTTCAAAGCGTCAATGTGCTCACCGGGCCTAACCAGAACGGCACGCAAAGCGTGAAGTTCCAGCGCGTGCTGAAAATCATCAAACACGCCAGCCCGGCCCGTAAGGCCGACTACGAGATCCTCACCGACGAAGGCGACACCTATTTCACCCGCCGAGCGGTTGCCGAAAACAGCGCGCAAACCGTCATCTATTCGGCCGAGCCATAACGCCAACGGTGGGCTGCATTCGCCTCAAGCAAAAGCATCTCGCCCACGTCCCGCTGGGTACTTCCGCCCACCAATGGGGCGTCTTCTGCGCCATTGGGTAGCAAATTCCCACGCGACTTTTCAACGCCAGCGCCAGCTTTTTCCCTTCTATCCGATCTGAATCAATCACTTGGCTCCTCTCCGAAGCCGTTGGCACGCATCCTGCTTTTTGTATTCGTGGATAATTGGATACAAAAATTCAAAAGGTGCTGCCGATGCAATTCGCTTCCGCTTACGTTGACCGCCAGCCCCTCACTGCCGAGGAGGAGGCCTACAACTTTCTGCTTGATGCCATTTGCAGCGGTCGCTACCGCAAGGGTGACCGGCTGATCGCCGAAGACATCGCCAGCGAGATCGGCATGAGCCGCATGCCGGTGCGTGAAGCTTTCCGCCGCCTGGACGCCCAGGGCCTGGTGACCCTGCGACCCAACCGTGGCGCGATCGTCAGCGGTTTGGATATCGATGAGCTGCACGAAGTGTTCGAGATGCGCAGCGCCCTCGAAGGCCTGGCGATGCGCGTGGCCGTCGGCCGTATCGGTGAGCGTCAACTCGCGGCCCTGGAGCGCATGCTCGACGCGATGGACGACTACCGCGATGAGAGCGCCGCCTGGGTCAGCCGCCATCGCGCGTTCCATGAATACCTATGCAGCCTTAGCGGCCGCCCGCGCCTGATGAAACAGATTTCGGCGTTGTACTCCCTGGTCGAGGCACCCATGCGCCTGTGGCTGCAGCACGGTGAAAAACCCCTCAGCGCCCGCCAGGAACACGCGGTGATCCTCGACGCGATTCGTGCCGGTGACGCCGCCCGTGCCGAAGCAGTGGTACGCGAACACATCGAAGGCACCGTGCCGGCACTGATCCAGTTCCTGCAAACCGAACAATAAGAAACACCCGCTGTGTTTTGACGTTGAGCCCTGCCCCGTTATTCAACGAACTGGAGTGTCTGGTCATGCATAAATGCCGCGCCTTGCTGGTGGCTGTCTCCTTCGGTCTCTGCGCACAAGGGGCCTTTGCTGCGCCTCAAGTGCCGGATCGTCTGCAAAAAGTCGACAAACTTGTCTATTGCTCGGGGATGGATTCCCCGCCTCTGGTGTCCTTCGACGAAGCCCAGAAACCCCGAGGGCTCACCGTCGACCTGGGCCTGGAAATCGCCAGGCGCCTGGGCGACAAGCAGGTGCAATGGCGGGTGATTCCGTTCTCTGGGCTGGTGCCGGCGTTGCTCGCCCAGCAGTGCGACATGATCGTCGACCAGCTGTTCGACAAACCCGAGCGGCGCCAGGTGATCGACATCGTCAACTACATGTATTCCAGCCAGTCGGTGGTGGTGCCCAAGGGCAACCCCAAGGGCATCAAGGCGCTGGATGACCTGTCCGCACACAAGGTCGCGGTGCTCAACGGCTCCACCATCAAGACCCTGCTCGATACCCACAATGAAAGCCTGGCCAAGGCCGGCAAGCCCCCGATGAAACTGGTGGTCTACAACACCGACACCGATGCCTTCCAGGCCCTGCGTATCAGCCAGGTCGACGCCTACGGCACCACCGTGGAAACCGCCGGCTACTACGCAGCAATGGCCCCGGACTTGTTCCAGGAGGGCGTGCCGGCGTTCAGCCGCATCCTCACCGGCCTGGGCATACGCAAGGACGACCCGCAACTGACCGCCGCCGTGCAGCAGGTGATCAGCGACATGCGCAGTGATGGCAGCTATGTGCAGTTGCTGAACAAATGGCATGTCAGCAGCGACACACTCGACTGAGGTTCTACAACAATGAATTTCAATTGGGATGTGTTCTGGCAGTACCTGCTGCAGCCTAGTGGGGTTTACCTCACGGGGCTGTGGCTGACGTGCCTGATCAGCGTACTGGCGATGCTGTTGGGCTGCGCGCTGGGGCTGGCGGCGGCGTTGTTGCGCTTGTCGAAGAACCCGCTGTTGCATCTGCCGGTGCGTTTTTATGTGTGGCTGATGCGCGGTACGCCGCTGCTGGTGCAGATCGTGTTTCTGTACACGGCGCTGGCGGCGGGCGGGATTTTCCGCTTTGAGGATATCGAGCTGTTCGGTTTGATCGTCCCCGGCAATATCCAGGCGGCGATCATTGCCCTGGGCCTCAACGAAGGTGCCTACATGGCCGAGATCATCCGTGCCGGTATCGGTGCGGTGGACAAGGGCCAATATGAAGCCGGGCGCTCCCTGGGCATGGGCTTCGCCAAGTTGATGCGACGCATCGTGCTGCCCCAGGCGTTCCGGGTGATCGTGCCGCCGCTGGGTAATGAGTTCAACGTGATGCTCAAGAACACCACCCTGGTCAGCGTGATCGGTGTGCAGGAACTGCTGCTCAGCACCCAGATGATCACCTCGGCCACCTTCCGGGTGTTCGAGCTGTACCTGGTGGTTGCCTTGTACTTCCTGACGCTGACCACCCTCTGGGGCTTTTTCCAGCGCTGGCTCGAAACCCGCTTCAGCCAATCCGACCGGCCTTCCGCGCCACCACCGGCAGCCAGTCGCATGTTCGGGCGCAGCACCCTGAAACTGCTGAGGGGACGATAACCATGGCGCACCAAAGTGACGAACTGATCATCGAAGCGCTGGATATCCACAAGTCGTTCGGCGCGCTGCAGATTCTCAAGGGCATCTCGTTGCAAGTACGACGCGGCGAAGTGGTGGTGCTGATCGGCGCCTCGGGCTCGGGCAAGACCACCTTTATCCGCTGCATCAATTTGCTGGAAGACATCCAGGGCGGTCGCATCCGCGTCAACGGCCGCGCCATGGGCTACCGCGAGCGCAGCGACGGCAGCCTGGTACGCGACTCGGAGCGCAACATCGCCCGCCAGCGCCGCGACATCGGCATGGTGTTCCAGCGTTTCAACCTGTTCCCGCACATGACGGCGCTGGAAAACATCATCGAAGCACCGATCCAGGTCCTCGGCACGCCACGTGCCGAAGCACTGGAACAGGCCCGTGGCCTGTTGGCGCGGGTCGGCCTGGCGGACAAGGCCAGCCATTACCCATCGATGCTCTCCGGCGGCCAGCAGCAACGGGTCGCCATCGCCCGCGCCCTGGCCATGAAACCCCAGGCCATGCTGTTCGACGAACCCACCAGCGCCCTCGACCCGGAAACCGTCGGTGAAGTGCTGCAGGTGATGAAAGAGCTGGCCGAGGAGGGCATGACCATGGTGGTGGTCACCCATGAAATGGGCTTTGCCCGGGAAGTGGCGGACCGCGTGGTGGTACTCGACCAGGGCGAACTCATCGAACAAGGGCCGCCGGAACAGATCTTCAGCCACCCCAGTCATCCCCGTACCCGGGCGTTTCTCAGCCGTGTGTTATGACTTTTTTTGAAGAGCCTTTGCCATGTTGAAATTTTCTGCTCACGAGTATCCCTATCCGTCGCAGCGCCAGAGCGTATTTGCCCGCCGTGGCATGGTCGCGGCGTCCCAGCCCCTGGCCGCCCAGGCCGGTATCGAGATCATGCAAAAGGGCGGCAACGCCATCGACGCGGCCATCGCCACGGCGGCCGCGCTCACGGTGGTGGAGCCCACCGGCTGCGGCCTGGGCGGCGATGCGTTTGCCCTGGTGTGGTGCAAGGGCCAGTTGCATGGCCTGAACGGCAACGGCCATGCGCCGGGCGCCTTGAGTGTCGAGGCGGTCAAGGCTGCCGGGCACGACCGGATGCCGCTGTACGGCTGGACCCCGGTGACCGTGCCCGGCTGCCCATCGGCCTGGGCGGAGCTGTCGCAACGCTTCGGCAAGCTGGCGTTTGACGAGTTGCTGCAACCTGCCATCCGCCTGGCCCGCGAGGGTTTCCCGCTGTCACCGGTGGTTGCCCACCAATGGCAGATATCCTTGAACGAATTCAGCCCGCACCGCGATGAAGTGCTGCAAGCCTGGTTCGACACGTTCCTCATCGATGGGCGCGCACCCCAAGCGGGCGAGATTTTCCGCAACCCGGCCCAGGCGCGCACCCTGGAAGAACTGGCCGCCAGCCGTTGCGAAAGCCTGTATCGCGGTGACCTGGCCGCACGCCTGGACGCCCACTCACGGGCCACCGGCGGATACCTGCGCGCCAGTGATCTCAAGGACTACCGCGCACAGTGGGTGGACCCCATCCACATCAATTATCGCGGTGTCGACGTCTGGGAAATCCCTCCGAGCGGCCAGGGCCTGGTGGCGCTGATGGCGCTGAACATCCTCGAAGGCTTCACCTTCGATCACCGCGACAGCCAACAGACCTGGCACCGCCAGCTCGAGGCCATGAAGCTCGCCTACAGCGACGGCCTGCACTACATCACCGACCCGCTGCATATGCGCATGGCAGTGGCCGACCTGCTCAGCGACGACTACAGCACCCGCCGTCGCAGCCAGATCGGCGAGCAGGCCCAGGCGCCCAAGCCCGGTGACCCGCACGCCAGCGGCACGGTATACCTGGCCACGGCGGACGCCGAAGGCAATATGGTCTCGTTCATCCAGAGCAACTATCACGGCTTCGGCTCCGGCGTGGTGTTGCCCGACAGCGGCATTGCGCTGCAGAACCGTGGACAGGAATTCAGCCTCGACCCAACCCACGCCAACTGCCTGGCGGCAGGCAAGAAGACCTTCCACACCATCATCCCCGGTTTCCTCACCAAGGACGGCCAGGCCCTTGGCCCGTTCGGCGTGATGGGCGGCTACATGCAGCCCCAGGGCCACGTACAGATGGTGATGAACCTGGTGGACTTCGGCCTCAACCCCCAGGCCGCACTGGATGCGCCGCGCTGGCAATGGCTGGGCGACATGAAGGTCGGCATCGAGCAGGGCGCCTCCCGCGACCTGGCCAATGCCCTGGCCCGGCGTGGTCACCAGGTGCAGATCGCCAGCGACCTCACTGACTACGGCCGTGGGCAGATCATCCTGCGCGACCCGGTCAGCGGCGTGCTGTGCGGCGGCACCGAACCGCGTGCGGATTCCCATATCGCGGTATGGTAGCCAAAGCAGGGCATGGCGCCGCCATTGCCCTGCCATTTTGAAAAAAGTTGGTTGAAGCCTGTCCCCTTTTTTCACCTCGCCTGTCATTACAGGCAAGTGAACAAAATCGAGAGCTTCTTCCAATGCCCGCAGTCCAACCCTTGCGCTTGCGCCCGTTGCTCAAACTGAGCCTGATGCTGAGCCTCAGCGCCAGCCCGTTGTTCGTCCCCGTCAGCTATGCCGAAGACAGCGCCGCGCGCCGCAGCTACCAAGTACCTGCCGGTAGCCTGAGTGCGGCGTTGACCCGTTTTGCCGGGCTGTCGGGGGTCAACCTGTCGGTGGACCCGGCGCTGGTCAGCGGGCGCAGCAGCAGCGGTTTATCCGGCGAATACGGCGTGGAAGAGGGCTTTGCCCGCCTGTTGCAAGGCTCCGGCCTGCAGTTGCAGCCCATGGGGGAGCAGGCTTACATGCTGGTGCCGGTGCCGGAGGGCGGCAGCCTGGAGCTGGCGCCCACGTCCATCCTCGGCACCACTGGCCTGTACGACGGCGACACCTACGCCGGTGGCCAGGTGGCGCGACGTGGTTCGCAAGGCCTGCTGGGCACCCGTGACTTCATGGAAACGCCGTTCAGCATGACCACCTACACCCAGGACGCGGTGAAAAACCAGCAGGCGCGCACCCTCGGCGACCTGATCGCCAGCGACCCGTCGGTACGCGCCACCAACCCGGCCGGCGGGCGTTATGAACAGTTCACCATTCGCGGTTTCAGCCTGTTCAACAGTGATGTGTCTTACAACGGCCTGTACGGCGTGCTGCCGACCTACACCATCGACATGGAAATGGCCGACCGCGTCGACATCTTCAAAGGCCCCACCCAGTTGATCAACGGCATCTCGCCGCGCGGCAGCGTGGGCGGCGGGATCAACGTGGTGCCCAAGCGTGCCACCGACAAGGACATCACCTCGTTCACCGGCACCTGGGCCTCCGACAGCCAGGCCGGTGGCGCCGTGGATGTGGGGCGGCGCTTTGGTGAGGACAACAAATTCGGCCTGCGCTTCAACGGCGTGAAGCAGTCCGGCGATACCGAATGGGACCACCAGAGCGTCGACCGTGAGATGGCCGTGCTGGGCCTGGATTTTCGTGGCGAGCGCCTGCGCCTTTCCACCGATATCGGCCGCACCGAGCGCGATACCGATGCGCCGCAGGAACGTGTGCAAGTCGCCGCTGCGGCGCCGGTGCCCAGCGCCAACGATGTACGCCGCAACTACGCGCAGTCCTGGAGCAAGGCGCGCACCAAGGACACTTTCGGTACGGTGAACGCCGAATATGACCTCAGCGATTCGGTGATGCTCTACGGCGGTGTCGGCGCGCGTAAAAGTAACCACGAGTTCCTGCGCCATGCGGTGTCGGTCAGCAACGCAGCGGGCGCGTTCACCGTATCGCCACGGGATTTCACCCGCGATGAAAACGTCCGCACCGCCACGGCCGGCGTGCGTAACTGGTTCCACACCGGGCCGGTGAGCCATGAGGTCAACCTGGCCGCCAGCTACTTCTATATGGACTTCACCAACGGCGGTGCGCGTTATGCCAACGCATCGAGCAGTCTCTATAACCCCGTGCAAACCCCGACGCCGTCTGTGGCCACACGCCAGGATGCGAAGGTGTACACCGAGAACACATTCAGCGGCGTGGCCTTGTCCGACACCCTGGGCTTCTTCGATGACCGCCTGTTGCTCACCCTCGGTGCGCGCTGGCAGCGAGTGATCGTGGACGATTGGAGCGACGGCATCAAAGGCAAGACCAACTACGACGAAGAAAAGATCTCGCCTTCGGGTGGCCTGCTGTTCAAGGCCACCGACAAGCTGTCGCTGTACGCCAACTACATGGAAGGGTTGAGCCAGGGCAAGATCGCACCGTCCACGTCGCGCAACGAAGACCAGATCTTCCCGCCGTTTATCAGCCGCCAGGTGGAAGTGGGCGCCAAGTACGATGCCGGTGCCTTCGCCGTCACCGCCGCCGTGTTCCGCATCAAGCAACCGGCCTACGAGACCAACGCCACGTCGCGGCTGTTCGGCCCCAATGGCAAGCGCCAGAACACCGGTGCGGAGCTGAGCGTATTCGGCGAACCGCTCAAGGGCGTGCGTTTGCTCGGCGGTGTGATGTACATCGACAGCAAATTGAAGGACACCACCAATGGCGCCTGGGACGGCAACCGCGCGCCGGCCACGCCCAAGTACAACGTCAATCTCGGGGCCGAGTGGGATGTACCGACCCTCGAAGGCCTGACCCTGACCAGCCGAGGCATCCACTCCAGTTCCCAATACCTGGACCAGTCCAACGTCAAGGAAATCGACGCCTGGAACCGCATCGACGTGGGCGCCCGCTACGCCTTCAAGGTCGATGACAAGCACATCACCCTGCGGGCGAACGTGGAGAACGTCGCCGACAAGCGCTACTGGAGTTCGGCCGGCGCGTCGGATGACAGCGAGCCGGGGCTGACCTTGTCGACCCCACGTACCTACCTGCTGTCTGCCACCGTCGACTTCTAGACGCGGTTAAAAATGTGGGAGGGGGCTTGCCCCCTCCCACAAATGAGAATGTTTTTTGATCACGCCGCACCGATATGGAATAGTACCCGCCGTTTTCCCCAGCCCGTCCAGTTGGGGTGTTTTAACGCCGAGGTACCTCCATGCGATTGCTGCGCTCCATCCCCACCCTTGCCGCCTGCCTGCTGGCGTTCTCTTCCAGCCTGCTAAGCGCTGCCCCTATCGACCTCAATGACGGCCAGCACGCGGTGCATCTACCCGATGCGCCCAAGCGTGTGGTGGTGCTGGAGTTCTCTTTTCTCGACAGCCTCGCTGCCGTTGACGTGACCCCCGTCGGCGCCGCCGATGATGGCGACGCCACCCGCGTGCTGCCGCGTGTGCGCCAGGCCATCGGCCAATGGAAATCCGTGGGCCTGCGTTCGCAGCCGAGCATCGAAGAAATCGCGCGGCTCAAGCCGGACCTGATCGTGGCCGACCTCAACCGCCACCAGGCGCTGTACAGCGACTTGGCAAGCATCGCGCCGACCCTGTTGTTGCCCTCGCGTGGTGAGGACTACGAGGGCAGCCTCAAGTCCGCCGAGCTGATCGGCAAGGCCTTGGGCAAAAGCCCGCAGATGGAAGCCCGCATCGCGCAGAACCGTGAAAACCTGAAGAAAGTCGCCCAGCAGATCCCCGCCGGTGCCAGCGTGTTGTTCGGTGTCGCCCGTGAAGACAGCTTTTCCGTGCACGGCCCCGACTCCTACGCCGGCAGCGTGCTGCAAGCCATCGGCCTGAAAGTGCCATCGGTGCGCGCCAACGCCGCCCCGACCGAATTCGTCAGCCTTGAACAACTGCTCGCCCTCGATCCGGGTTGGCTGCTGGTCGGCCATTATCGCCGCCCGAGCATCGTCGACAGCTGGAGCAAGCAGCCGCTGTGGCAAGTGCTGGGCGCGGTGCGTCACCAGCAGGTGGCCGAAGTGGACGGTGACAGCTGGGCGCGCAACCGTGGCGTGTTGGCCTCGGAGCAGATCGCCGAGGACGCCTTGGCGATCCTCAAGGGCGGCAAAGCCGTACTGAGCCAATAAGCATGGGCCGTGGTTTGGCCGCAGTCGGCATCGTAGTGCTGGGCGCCGTGTTGTTCTGGCTGTCGTTGTACAGCTGGTCGCCGTTCACCCTCACGGCGGCCGACGCCTGGAATGGCCTGATGCATCAGGGCAGCGTGGGCGGCAATATGGCCTATATCGTCGCCCAGTTGCGCGTGCCGCGTGCGGTGTGCGCGGCATTGGTGGGCGCCTGCCTGGGCTTGGCCGGGGCACTGATGCAGGGCATCACCCGCAACCGTCTGGCATCGCCGTCGCTGTTCGGCGTGACGGCGGGCGCGGCGTTGGGGCTTGCGTTGTTTTCCACGGGGTTGGTCGCGCCGCCGTTTGCCGGCGGTGCCTTGCTGATGACCTGCCTGGGCGGCGCGCTGGCCTGGGTCACGGTGTTCAGCCTCGGCGGTGCCTGGTCGCCGACCACGGCCCAAGGTCGGCTGGTGTTGGCCGGGGTGGCCGTCGCCGCGTTGTGTGCTGCCTTGACCCGGCTCACGGTGATCCTGGTCGAAGCCCAGGCGCAAAGCGTGCTCAATTGGCTGGCCGGTTCCCTGGCCAACGTCGGTGCGACGCAGGTGCAATTGCTCTGGCCGTGCACCTTGATCGGCGGCGTGTGGGCGTTGTGGTGCGCGCCACGCCTGAACCTGATCAACCTCGGCGAAGACGCCGCGCGCTCGTTGGGCGTGGGCATCGCCAGCCTGCGCTTGCAGGTGTTCGTCGCCAGCCTGTTGTTGGTGGGGGCGAGTGTCTGCGCGGTCGGGCCGATCGGTTTTGTCGGGTTGATCGCGCCGAATATCCTTCGCCAGTTCCTTGGTAACGACTACCGCTGGCTGATCCCGCTGAGTGCCGCCCTGGGTGCGGTGATCGTGCTGGGCGCCGACCTGCTCAGCCGCGCCGTGGCGTTCCCGGTGGAAACCCCGGCCGGGGTGGTCACTGCATTGATTGGTGCCCCGTTCTTCCTCTTTCTCGCCAGGCGTGCCCTATGACCCAGCCACGATTGCGCCTCTGGCTGCTGCTCGGTTTGTTGCTGCTGGCGACGTTCGTCAGCCTCAGTGCCGGCACCTTGTGGCTCACGCCCGAAACGGTGCTGGAGCGCCTGCTGGCCCATGACGCCCTCGACTTTGAAGTCTGGAACCACCGCCTGCCACGCAGCCTGATCGCGATCCTCGCCGGCTGCGCATTCGGCCTGGCCGGGGCGATTGTGCAGGGCGTGATTCGCAACCCGCTTGCCTCGCCGGAGATCCTCGGTGTCACCCAAGGTGCGGGGCTCGCGCTGACGGTGGCAATCATCAGTTGGCCGCATTTGCCGATTGCCTGGCTGCCCCTGGTGGCCTGCCTGGGCGGCGCCGGTGGTGCGTTGCTGTTGGCGCTGTACAACACCGGCGTGAGTTTTTCCGGCGTGCGTTTTGCGTTGTCCGGGGTCGCGATTGCGGTGACCTTGTCCAGCGTTACCGAGTTTCTGATCCTGTCCCACCCGCTGGACATCAACACCGCCTTGCTCGCGCTCACCGGCAGCCTGTGGAGCCGCAACTGGCACCATGTGGCGCTGGTGTTGCCGTTCCTGGTGCTGATCCCGCTGGGGTTGTGCCTGGCCAAGCCGTTGAACCTGATCGCCCTCGGTGATGAGGCGGCCCACAGCCTGGGCACCGCACTGAACCGCACGCGCTGGCTGGCGATGGCCTGCGCAGTGCTGCTCACCAGCCTCGGCGTGGGCGTGATCGGGCCGATCGGCTTTATCGGCCTGGTCGCACCGCATATGGCACGGCGCCTGGTCGGTGGGCATCATCCATTTTTGCTGCCGGCGTCGATGTTGATCGGCGCGCTGTTGCTGGTGCTGGCCGACACCCTCGGGCGCACGCTGATCGCGCCCAGCGAAATCCCCGCCGGGGTACTTACAGCGGTGATTGGCGCACCGTACTTTCTTTGGTTGCTGGCACGGTTCAAGGGCTGATCACATGAGTATTCTTCAAGCACGCGCGCTGGATATCGGCTACGGCGCCACCCCCATCGTGCAGGGGTTGTCGTTCACGCCACCGGCGGGCAAGGTCACCGCGTTGATCGGCCCCAATGGCTGCGGCAAGTCCACCTTGCTCAAGGCGTTTGCGCGCATCCTCAAGCCCACGCAAGGCGAGCTGAGCCTGGACGGCCAGCCCTACGCCAGCCTGTCCGCCCGCCAACTGGCCCGACACATTGCATTCCTGCCCCAAGTGCTGCCGGTGCCCGAAGGCGTCAGCGTGCGCCAGTTGGTCGCCTATGGCCGCAGCCCGCACAACTCGCTGTGGGGACGCCTGAGCGGCAATGACCAGGCCCATGTGACCCAAGCCATGCAACGCCTTGAACTCGACAACCTGGCCGACCGCGCCCTGGCGGACCTGTCCGGCGGCCAACGCCAACGCGCTTGGCTGGCGATGGTCCTGGCGCAAAACGCACCTGTGGTATTGCTCGACGAACCCACCACCTACCTCGACATCAGCCACCAGGTCGAACTGCTCGACCTGATGGGCGAACTGGCCGCCGAAGGCAAGACCGTGATCACCGTGCTCCACGACATCAACCAGGCCTGCCGCTACGCCGACCACCTGGCGGTGATGCACGCTGGCAAGCTGGTGGCCGATGGCGCGGCGGGGGAGGTGATCAGTGCGGAGTTGATGCGCCAGGTGTTTGAGGTGCAGGTGCAGATCATGCGGGAGCCGGTGGCCGGCACCCCCATGTGCCTGGTCGAGAAAAGTACCCGACCTCAAGCCTGAGCTTTATTTGCGGCCCAGGGGCAATTTGGATACGGTGCAAGCCTGCCCACAAGGATGTCCCCATGACCGAGCCCACCCCCAAGACCCGCCGCGCCCCCAAAGGTGAAAAACGCCGCGAAGAGCTGCTGGACGCGGCCTTGCAGGTATTTTCCCTGGAGGGCTACAGCGGCGCTTCAGTGGCAAAGGTGGCGGCCATCGTCGGTATTTCCGTGGCCGGTGTGCTGCATCACTTTCCCAGCAAAATTTCATTATTGATGGGCGTGCTGCAACGTCGCGATGAGGTCAATCAACGAATCGCCGATGAAGTGCGCGCCGAAAAGTCCCTGACCGGGTTGCTCGGCAGCCTGCGTGCGATCAACCGTTCGAACGCCACCGCACCGGGGGTGGTGCGGGCGTTTACCATTTTGAATGCCGAAAGTCTGCTCGACACCCAACCGGCGTGGGCGTGGTTCCAGGAGCGTTATGCGGGGATCCAGCGGCGCTTGCAGGGGCAGTTTGCCGACCTGGTCGCAGCGGGGGAGGTGCGCAGCGATGTGGACATCGCCGGGCTGGTGGAAGAAATCCTGGCCATGATGGACGGCCTGCAGATCCAGTGGCTGCGCTTTCCGGAGCAGGTGGACCTGGTGGCGCGGTTTGACAGCTACATCGCACGGGTCGAGGCAGCCATCAGAACCTGAGTCGAACACAGTCAACATGTGGGAGGGAGCAAACCCCCTCCCACAAGGATCAGTTGCCGGTGGCACTGCCCTGGCTGCTGTCATCGCTCATGTCATAGCCATCACCGTCGCTGGTGCCGCTATCCCCTTCATTTTGATGCAGCACACCGCCGGTCTTCACCGTCGATTCACGCAGCGTCGAGTTGAGCGCCGAGCGCGGCAGCGGGTTGCTCGTGGTGGTCGACAGTTCCTGGCGGAACGGGTTGACCAGCTTGGCGTTCAGGCGAATATCCTGGGACGACGCGCCCACCGACAGGTTGAAACTGTCGGCATCCACGACCCATTGCTTGCTCGCCACGTCGTAGTAGGCCAGCGAGCGATCGTTGAGCTCGATGGTCACGCGCTTGCTCTCGCCCGGCTTGAGGAACACCTTCTTGTAGCCCTTGAGTTCCTTGATCGCACGTTCGACTTTCGGGTTGTTCTGGCCCACGTACAACTCGGCCACTTCAGCGCCCGCGACCTTGCCGGTGTTGGCCAGGTCGAACGACACCTTGATCGGCGCACCAGCCACCGCTACCCCAGGGGTCACGCTGATGTTGCTGTAGCCGAAGGTGGTGTACGACAAGCCGTAGCCGAACGGGTAGAGCGGCTTGATGCCCTTTTTCTCGTAGCCGCGATAGCCCAGGAACAGGTCGTCCTTGTAGCTCATCTCTGCCAGGGTTTCCTGGTTGTCGAACTTGGGGAAGGTCGCGTAGATCGGGTTGTCTTCGATGTTGCGCTCGATGCTGATCGGCAGCTTGGCCGACGGGTTGACCTTGCCCAGCAGGATCTCCGCCAAGGCCTGGCCGCCGTTCTGCCCAGGGTAGAACGCATGCAGCGCGGCCGGTACCTGGTCGATCCAGTCGCTCATCTTCAGGCCGGTGCCGCCGTGCAGGGTAACCACGGTATTCGGGTTGACCTTGGCGATGCTCTGGATCAGCAGGTTCTGGTACTCGGGCAGGTCGAAGCTGTGGTCGAAGCCTTCACCTTCGTATTCATTGCTGTTACCGGCCGCGACCAGTACCGCGTCGTACTTGGCCAGGTCCTGCGGTGCCACCAGCGAGGCCCAGCTCATCTGCACGCCGACCAGGCCGCCCATGGTCGAGAGGTAGCCGTTGCGGCGTGAATATTCCAGCTTGATGTCGACCGGTTTACCGGCTTCCAGGTTGACCTTGGCAAACACCGGGATGGTCGGCGGAATGCTGTTGTTCGGCAGCGGCTTGCCGTCGCCGTTGTCGAGGACTTTCTTGCCGTTGACGTAGAGGCGCACGGCGCCGTCGGCACGCACCTTGAACACCTGCTCGCCGCTGACCGTCGGGGTGATCTGGCCGCTGTAGCGGATCGAAGTGGCGGCGGTATCGCCGTTCACCGGCAGGCTGTCGGTGGACCAGTCCAGGTCGACATGGGTGTCGGTGCGGCTGGCGGCCGGGTCGCCGGACCAGTTGGTGTTGCTGAAGAACTCGGTCTTCAAGCCTTTGACGCTGTTGCCATTGCTGTCGGCATGGGTCCAGGTCGAGGTGGCCGGGTCCAGGGACAGCCCGTCGATGAACTCGACCTTGGCGCCAGGCGCCAGTTGCTGCAAGCCGCTCAGCTCACTGATGTAGTTGGCGGCCATGACGTTGGCGCTGCCAAAACCGGTAGGCGGCGCGTACTTGGCCAGGGTGCCGACCACGGCGATGCGCTTGACCTTCTTGGCGTCCAGCGGCAGCAGGCTGTTCTGGTTTTTCAGCAGCACGATGCCTTCGCGCGCGGCGTTCAGGGCCACGCGGTTGCTGGTGGCGCTGTTCATGTTGTGGCTGGTCAGCGGCGCCTTGCTGTCGAACTTGTACAGGTAGATCTGCTTGAGGATGCGGCGCACCTTGTCATCGATGGTCGCGCTGCTCAGCTCGCCGCTGTCCAGGTACGGCTTGAGGATGGTGCTGTTCATCTGGTAGCCCATCATGTCCAGGTCGGTACCCGCCTGTGCCGCCGGCAAGCCGTCGACCACCGCGTTGTAGTCGCTCTGCACGAAGCCTGGGTAGCCCCATTCGGTCTTGAGGATGTCACGCATCAGGTGCTTGTTCTGGCACGCGAACTCGCCGTTCACCTTCTGGAACGCACACATCATCATCGCGACCTTGCTGTTCTTCGAGGCGGACTCGAACGGCGGCAGGGTCATCTCGCGCAGCACGCGCTCGCTGATGATTTCATCGAGGTGGAAGCGGTTGCTTTCCTGGTCGTTGGCGGCGAAATGCTTGGCGTTGGCCCACACGCCACGGGACTGAATGCCGTTGATCACCGCCGGCCCCAGGCTGGCGCCGAGGAACGGGTCTTCACCGGACAGGTACTCGAACGCCCGGCCGCTGTATGGCATGCGGTACAGGTTCACCCCTGGCCCGGTGACGAACTGATAACCACCGCTGGCGGTGTCGTAGCCCAGGGCACGGCCCAGGTCGATGGCGCGACGCGGGTTCCAGCTGGCGGCCAGGTTCGGCCCCGACGGGTAAACCACGCCCTGCGCGTTGCCTTCACTGGTGTAGCGCACGCCCACACCGCCATCGGCGCCGTGAATCTGCGGGATTCCGTACTGGGTCAGTGGCTTGACGTCCCAGCCCCCGGTGCCGCCGATGTAGGCGAGTTTTTCTTCCATGGTCATCTTCGCCAGGGTCTTGTCCGCAGCTTTTTCCGCGCGGCTTACCCGACCTTCATCCAGGGCAGGACTGGTGGCCGCATGCACCTGGGACACGGCCAGTGCCAGCAGGGCGAATGCCGACTGTGCACCGATCATTTTGCGTTTATTCATGGGTCTCTCCGACAACAGTTCAGTAAACATGGCGCGCCGAGAAGTGCGAGTTGAACCGCACCTCGTCACTTTTTTCTGGGCAATAGTTGCCCGTGATCGCAATTTTTAACCGATGGCTAATTGCAACTATTTGGCGAATTTCGCAGTTTTATTAGTGTAAAAATTGTATTAGTTATTGTTGTGGGTAGTGTCTAAGCGATATCACGATATAGCATTTTGAACCGCGAAAACCGCATAATTAAGGCAATTCTTGCGCTTGGAAGTCAAACAAAAGCTAATTTTTGCGTGAAATAAGAAATAATTTCTTACGTTCAGGAACTAAGGCTAAACCTACCAGTCGATTGGTTTAAGAAAATTTGTCGAGTCATGGCCAACCAGTGGCATTGCTCGATAGTTCTAAAGTGCCATGTTTACACAAGCTGTCATACACAACGCTTTGGTGTAGGGTCTTGATCGAGTTCAAGGCGCCACTTGGGCTATCTGCTGTTTTTGATCTGGAGAAAGTTGATGAAGATTTCCCTGTTGGGTGCCGGTGTTGTACTGGGCGTTGCGCTAAGTGGCGCGGCGATGGCGGCGGAGTCCACCGACGCCGATGCGAAATCCGGGGCTGCCGATTCCACGGTGTTGACCCAGGCTCACGATGCCAAGGCGGTTAAAAAGCAGAAGGCTGAAACCACCAAGGGTGGGCGGCCGCTGAGCAGCAGCCAGGCCGCGCCGAAGACCTCGAACTAACGGGGAAATGCGCTCCCCTGTGGGACGGGGCTTGCCCCCTCCCACAAGAGTTTCCCATAGCCCTTTAGAGCATCGCCCCTCAGATTTTTACCCATGCCCAGCCCTTCAACGCCCATCGATGCCTGCCAACTGCACATCCCGCACACCGAACAGGTCTGCGCGTGGCTGATGCAACACGCTGGGTTGAAAACCGTTGACCTGGAGCGTGCCCGGCGCCTGTCCCAGGAGGGCGGTGACACCGAATTACTGGGTCTGCTCACGCGCCTGGGGCTGGTTTCCGAAGTGGAACTGGCCCGTGCCTGGGCCGACCTGCTCGGCGCACCGCTGCTGTTGGCCGATGCTGCGCCGCCGCTGCTGGACCCATTGCCGGTATTGACCGAGCGTTTCATGCGCCACTATCAAGTGGTGCCCGTGGGCTGGAGCCGGGGCGGCCTGCGGGTGCTGGCGGCCAACCCGTCGCTGGTCTACCCGTTCCAGGCCATGGCCTATGCCTGCGGCGTGCCGGTGTGGCTGGCGGTAGGGCCGCGCAACGAAGTCGAAACCCTGATCGAGCGTTACTACGGCCAGGGCCGTTCGGCCATGGGCACCCTGATCGAAAACCTCGACGAGCAGGGCGGCGCCCTCGAAGACATCGAACACCTCAAGGACATGGCCTCCGAAGCGCCGGTAATTCGCCTGGTCAACCTGATCCTGCAGCGAGCAGTCGAGAATCGCGCCTCGGACATTCATATCGAACCCTTCGAAAACCAGCTCAAGGTGCGCTACCGCATCGACGGCGTGCTGCACGAAGCCGAAGCCCCACCGTCCAGTTCTTCGGCGGCAGTGATTTCGCGGGTGAAGATCATGGCGCGCCTGGACATCGCCGAGCGGCGCCTGCCCCAGGACGGGCGCATTATGCTGCGCATCCAGGGCAAGGAGCTGGACTTGCGGGTGTCTACCGTGCCCACCAGTTTTGGCGAATCGGTGGTCATGCGTTTGCTCGACCGCCAGACCGTGCAGTTCGATTTCCAGAGCCTGGGCTTTGATGGCCAGCGCCTGGAAACCTTCCTCGAAGTGCTCGAACGGCCCCACGGCATCCTGCTGGTGACCGGGCCTACCGGTTCGGGTAAGACCACCACCCTGTACACCGCGCTGTCGCGGCTCAATACCGCCGAGCGCAAGATCATCACCGTGGAAGACCCGGTGGAATACCAGCTTGAGGGCATCAACCAGATCCAGGTCAAACCGGCCATCGGCCTGGACTTCGCCGGCGCGCTGCGCTCCATCGTGCGCCAGGACCCGGACGTGATCATGATCGGTGAAATCCGCGACCTGGAAACCTGCCGCATCGCGATCCAGTCGTCCCTCACCGGCCACCTGGTGCTCTCCACCCTGCACACCAACAGCGCGGCGGCCAGTATCACGCGCTTGCTGGACATGGGCGTCGAAAGCTACCTGATTGCCTCGACAGTCAACGGCATCCTCGCCCAGCGCCTGGTGCGGCGTCTGGACCCGGCCACCCGCGAAGCCTTCGAAGCCCCTGCGGAGTTGATTGCCGAACACGGCCTCGACCGGTTTACCGAGCAGCGCCCGATCATGCTTTATCGCCCCCGCGCCGATGCGCCGGGCGGTGGCTACCACGGCCGCAGTGCGATCACCGAACTGCTGGTGATGAACGACGAACTACGCAGCTTGTTGATGCGCCAGGCCGACGCCGCCACCCTCGAACAGGCCGCCCGCCGTGGCGGCCTGCGCACTTTGCATGAAGAAGGCCTGCGCCAGGCCGTGGCCGGTGTCACGTCACTTGAAGAAGTGCTGCGCGTCACCCGGGGAGAGGGCGCATGAGCCTGTTCAAATACCGCGCCCTCGACAGCCAGGGCCAGGCGCAAAACGGCACCCTCGAAGCCAAGGACCAGGACGCCGCCGTCGCCGCGCTGCACAAGCGCGGCTTGTTGCTGTTGCAGATCGAAGTGGCGGGTGCCCAGGGCCTGCGCAAGGCCTTTGGCCGGGGCCAGTTGAACGGCGCGGCGCTGGTCAGCTTCACTCAACAGTTGGCCACGCTATTGGGGGCTGGCCAGCCGCTGGAGCGTTCCTTGGGCATCCTGCTCAAGCAGCCCGGCCAGCCGCAGACCCGTGCGTTGATCGAGCGCATACGCGAACAGGTCAAGGCCGGCCAGCCGTTATCCAAGGCGCTGGAGGCGGAGGGCGGCCAGTTCTCGCCGCTGTACTTGAGCATGGTCCGCGCCGGCGAGGCGGGCGGCGCCCTCGAAGACACCCTGCGCCAGCTCAGCGACTACCTGGAGCGCAGCCAGTTGCTCAGGGGCGAAGTGATCAACGCGCTGATCTACCCGGCGTTCCTGGTGGTCGGCGTGCTCGGTTCGCTGGCCTTGCTGCTGGCCTACGTGGTGCCGCAGTTCGTGCCGATCTTCAAGGACCTGGGCGTGCCGATTCCGCTGATCACCGAGGTGATCCTGGGCCTCGGCCAATTCCTCGGGGCCTACGGCCTGGCGGTGCTGGCCGGGTTGATTGTCGGCGCATGGACCCTGGCCGCGCGGTTGCGCGATCCCCAGCGCCGCGAACGCTATGACCGCCGCGTGCTGGGCATCCGCATCATCGGCCCGTTGCTGCAACGGGTCGAAGCCGCCCGTTTGGCCCGCACCCTCGGCACGCTGCTGAGCAACGGTGTGGCGCTGCTGCAAGCGCTGGTGATTGCCCGCCAGGTCTGCACCAACCGCGCCCTGCAAGCCCAGGTCGCCCAGGCCGCCGAGTCGGTCAAGGGCGGCGGCACCCTGGCCAGCGCCTTCGGCAGCGAGCCGCTGCTGCCTGATCTGGCGTTGCAAATGATTGAAGTCGGCGAACAGGCCGGCGAACTCGACAGCATGCTGCTCAAGGTCGCCGAGGTGTTCGACGTCGAAGCCAAACGCGGCATCGACCGCCTGCTCGCCGCGCTGGTGCCGTCCCTGACCGTGGTCATGGCGGTGCTGGTGG
Organism: Pseudomonas sp. B14(2022); assembly: GCF_012030485.1. Lineage (NCBI taxonomy): Bacteria > Pseudomonadati > Pseudomonadota > Gammaproteobacteria > Pseudomonadales > Pseudomonadaceae > Pseudomonas > Pseudomonas sp. B14(2022). The sequence continues at coordinate 15,132 of NZ_JAAUVM010000016.1, read as the reverse complement.
CGGTGATCATGCTGGCGATCATGCTGCCGCTGATGAGCCTGACCAGCAATATATGAACCCTTAAGGAAACACGCTGATGCGCCATACCCGATTCAAGCCCGCCCGCCGCCAGGGCGGTTTTACCTTGCTGGAAATGCTCGCCGTGATCGTGCTGCTGGGCATCGTCGCGACCATCGTGGTACGCCAGGTCGGCGGCAATGTGGACAAGGGCAAATACGGCGCGGGCAAGGCCCAGCTGGCCAGCCTGAGCATGAAGATTGAAAGCTACGGCCTGGACGTCGGCTCGCCGCCCAAGACCCTGCAGCAACTGGTCGACAAGCCGGGCAACAGCGCCGGTTGGGCCGGGCCGTATGCCAAACCGTCGGACCTCAAGGACCCGTTCGGCCATGCCTTCGGTTATCGCTTCCCCGGTGAGCACGGTGCGTTCGACCTGATTTTCTACGGCCAGGACGGCCAGCCCGGCGGCGAAGGCTACAGCGCCGACCTGGGCAACTGGGAATAACCCACGACCATGGCCAACGCCCAACGCGGCTTTACCTTGATGGAAATGCTGGTGGTGATCGTCTTGATCAGCATCGCGGCCGGGTTGGTAGGGTTTGGCCTGCAACAAGGCTTGCGCGCCGCCAAAGAGCGCCAGGCCGTCGGGCAGGTGGTCGAGGCATTGCGCAGCACCCGGGCGCGGGCGATTGTCAGCGGCACCACCGAAAGCACCGTGTTCGATTTGCGCAACCTCAGCGTGCAGGCGCCGGGCCGTCCGAAAAAGTATTGGCCGGCCGGGCTGCAAGTGACCCTGCACACCGCCGAGCAAGCCGGCGCTGCGGTGGATTTCTACCCCGATGGCAGCTCCACCGGCGGCCACGTGTTGCTGGCCAACGGCAGTCGGCGTTGGCGTATCGACATTGGCTGGCTGACCGGCAGCGTGCAGTCCAAGGCCTTGCCATGAAGCGCCAGGCGGGTTTTACCCTGCTGGAAATGCTCGCCGCGCTGACGCTGATGGCGATCTGTAGCACGGTGCTGCTGGTCGCCTTCGGCCAGAGCGCACGCTCGTTGTTGCAGGTATCCCACAGCGACCGCCTGACCCATGCCGCCTTGAGTGTGATGGATCAGGAAGGCATGGGCCCGTTGGCCAGCGGCACACGCCAGGGCGAGTTGGACGGTATCGCCTGGCAACTGCGCATCGCCCAGCAGCCCAGCCGCGTCGGCCAGGCGCATCTGTTTCGCCTGGACCTGACCGTCAGCGAAGGCCCGCGCCAGGCCAGTTTCAGCACCTTGAAACTGCGCGCTGCCGGCGTCGGGGCCGGCTTGTGAAGGCGCGTCAGCAGGGCTTTACCTTGCTTGAGATCATGATCGTACTGAGCCTGCTCGGGGTGTTGCTGACCCTGGTCGGCGGCGCCTTGCTGGGGGCCAATCGCGCCGTGCTCAAGGCCCAGCGCTACACGGTCAGCCTGGATGAAATGCGTGCCGCGCAGCAGTTTTTGCGCACGGCCATCAGCGAGGCGTTACCGCTGGATGTGACCGAGGACGACAGCCAGACCGATGGCTTTTTTGCCGGTGGGCCGCAGCGTATGCAGTTTGTCGCGACCTTGCCGGGTGTGCTCGGCGGCGGTATCCAGCGCTTCACCTTGGAGTTGGTGGGTCCCGAATCGCAGCGCGACTTGCAGGTGGCGTTCGCGCGGTTTGAGTCTGAGGCACAGGTGAGTGTTCCGGCGGCGCGCAGTGAGCCGCAGGTGTTGTTGAAGGATGTCGAGGACCTGCAATTCAGCTATCGCGGCGTGTCGCCCAAGGGCCAGGCCACCGGCTGGATCAGTACGTGGCCGTGGACCAAGCGCCTGCCTTACACGGTGCGGATCGACGCACGGGTGAATGGCCCGGTGCCGTGGGTAACCCAGGTGGTTGCCTTGCGCCTGAACCTGTCCGGCGGGGCGCCCGAATGATCCGGCATCAACGCGGTGTGGCCCTGCTGCTGGTGCTGTGGGTGCTGGCCTTGCTCAGCCTGTTGCTCGGCGGCTTGGCCGGCTGGGTGCAACTGGAAACCCGCCAGGCCGCCTGGCACCGCCAGCATACCCAGGCGGTGCTGGCGGCCGAGGCCGGGGTGGCGTTGGTGATGCAGGCCGTGGCGGACCCGTTGCAGCGCAAGCAGTGGATTGCCGATGGGCGTGAAATTCCGCTGGTGTTCGACGATGCGCAGCTGCACGTCAGCCTGCACAGCGAGCGCGGCAAGTTGTATTTGAACAGCGCCGAGGTGGGTGATTTTGCCCGCCTGGCCCTGGCCTGCGGTGCGACCCAGGCCCAGGCCAACCAACTCGCCAGAGCCCTGGAGGTGCGGCGTAACCAGGGCCTGGCGCCGTTTCGGGTGGTGGAAGAGGTGCGCCAACTGCCGGGCATGACCCAGGCGCTGTACAGCGAGCTGGTGCCCGAGATCAGCCTGTGGAGCGGCCTGGACCGGCCCGATCCGGCATTCGCCAGTGCCTTGATGCGCCGCGCACTGAACCTGCCGCACCAGAGCGCGGTGGGTGCCGATCCCGGCGACGTGCTGGTGGTCAGCAGCCGTGCCCAACGCCCCGGCGGTTACCACGCCCAGGTGCAAGCCACCGTGTTATTGAGCCCCGCGCAAGGCAGCGCACAACCTTATCGAGTCCTACGTTGGCAAGAATGAACGAACAGTTAACCGCACGGTTTCAGGCGCTGGCGCAGCCCATCATCCAGCGCTGGCGCGGCAGCCTGCTGCAACTGGGCTGGCGCCTGTGGCTCAAGGAGCTGCGTGGCTGCCTGCCGGCGTGGTTGTCGTTTGCCGATATTCCCGAGCATGTCTACGCCTGGCCGCTGACCGCGCCGGTCGAAAAGCTGCCTGGCGAAGCGCGTCAGGTGCTGGTGCTGCCGCCTGAAACAGTGCTGGTGCAAACCCTGCAATTGCCCCCGGCGGCGGCGCGCAACCTGTCGACGGTGGTCGGCTATGAACTGGACCGCTTCACGCCGTTCGACGCCGCCCAGCTGTACTTTGTCGCGCGCCAGGAGCGCCGCACCCCCACGCACCTGTACGTCACGCTGGTGGCGATCCTGCGTGAGCGCCTCGACCAGATCCTCAATGACTGCGCGGCCCTCGGCTTGCAGCCCCATGCCGTGGATGTCGCCGATAGCGCAGGCAAACCCATGGGCATCGACTTGCTGCCTGCGCCGTTGCGTCCCCGCCAGCGTCCCCAGGGCAAGGGCCTGCAACGCAGCCTGCCGTGGTTGTGCGGCGCCTTGCTGATTGCGGCGATGCTGCTGTGGCTCAACGACCGCCAGCGCGTGCTCGATGCCATGCAGCACAGCGTGCGCGAGCAGAGAGCCCAGGTCGCCGAGATCCAGGCCCTGCGCCAGCAACTGCTCAATACCCGTGGCGCCGCCCAGTACCTGATTCGCCGCAAGGCTGCCCAACCGCCGTTGGCGGCGCTGCTCAACGAGCTGACCGCGTGCCTGCCCTCGGACACCTGGCTCGACCAGTTGGAAGTCAATGACGGCGCCGACGTGTCCTTCTCTGGGCAGAGCGCCAAGGCCAGCGCCTTGATCACCCGGATCAAGGGCTGCCACAGCCTGGAAAACGCCCAGTTCGAAGGGGTGATCCAACCCGATGCGCAAACCGGCAAGGATCAATTTTCCTTGCGCGCCCACCTGCACCAGGAGGCCGCTGATGCGCCGACCACTGACACCCCGTGAACGCCGTGGCGCGGCCCTGATCGCCCTGGCCCTGGTGCTCGGCGCTGGTTACTGGCTGTTGATCGACAGCTGGTTCGCCGGCCCGTTGCGCTCCATGGGCGAGCAAGCCGAGCAGCTGCGTGAACAGCAGCAACGCTACGCCGGTGTGTTGCGCCAGGGCGACAGCCTGCGCCAGCAACTGGAGCAAGCGCGGCAGGACCCGGCCAGCAGCACCAGCCTGTTGCCCGGCGACGACCCGAGTGCGGTGGCGGCGGACCTGATGCAACGCATCGCCGACCTGATCAACAGCCGCGCGGGCCTCGGTGGCGGTTGCAGCCTGACCCAGCGCATGCCCATCACCCCTGAGCAGGACGACGCCGAGCCCTATCGCCAGGTCAAGGTCAGCCTGACCCTCAATTGCGCCATCGAACCCTTGACCGCGATCCTGCATGAGCTGGAGTACCAGCGGCCGTTTCTGTTCGTCGATGAGATGAGCATCCGCCGCCCACCGAACGCCCCCGCCAGCGGCGGCGCCGGGCAACTGGTGGTGCACTTGTTGGTGCGCGGTTACCTGCAACCGGCCGCCGCCCGGCAGGTGCAACGATGATCAATGCATTGCGTCCCCTGGAATGGCTGTTGCTCGGTGTGGCCGGGCTGTTGGGCCTGCTGATGGTCGGCATCCTCAGCAGCATCGGCGATGCGCCGCAGTGGTTGCCGGCGCCGGACCCCGATGCGCGCGCCAACACCGCTGCCAAGGTGCTGGTGGCGCCGAGCGCGACCCTCGAAAGCCTGGCCGGCACCTGGCAAGCGCCGCTGTTCAGCCCCGACCGCAGCCCCGACCGTGCGGTGGGCCAAGCCGCCGTCTCCAGCCTGTCGAGCCTGGTGCTGACCGGGATCGTCCTCGACGGCGACCTGCGTGTGGCGCTGCTCAAGCGTGCCGATGGCCCACCGCTCAAAGTCCACCAGGGCCAGACCCTGCCCAACGGCTGGCGCCTGGAACACCTGACGCCCCGCGATGCCCGCTTTGTACTCGACGGCCGTACTCAAACCCTGAGCCTGCGGGCCCTGCGTTTGCCGCCGCCGTCCACCACACCCCCGATTACCCTTCCTCACGAGTCCACCCCTTGATCGATACCTTCCCTGGCGCCTTGCGCACCACTGCGTTGTGCCTGGCCACCGCCGTTTCCCTCGGTGGCTGCGGCACATTTCCCGAGCATCTCGACCCGGACGAGGCCCTGCTGCATGAGGCGATGCAGGGCACCGGTTCGCAACGCCCACCCGTGGACCCGGCCAGCGAACAGGCACCGGTCGACAGCGGCCAACCCCAGGCGAAGACCCCGCCCCAGCGCCAGTTGATACGCGGCAATCAGCAGTTCGTGCGCCAACCGGCAGCGGTCTCGGCCGCCAAGGAGGAGGGCAGCGGCGACATCGTGTTCAACTTCGCCGACCAACCGATCGAAGCAGTGATCAACAGCGTCATGGGCGACCTGCTGCACGAGAACTACAGCATCGCCCAGGGCGTGAAGGGCAATGTCAGCTTTTCCACGTCCAAGCCGGTGAACAAGCAACAGGCCTTGTCGATTCTGGAGACCCTGTTGTCGTGGACCGATAACGCGATGATCAAACAGGGCAACCGGTATGTGATCCTGCCGGCCAACCAGGCCGTGGCGGGCAAGCTGGTGCCGGAGATGCGCGTGTCACAGCCGTCCAGCGGTTTGTCGGCACGCCTGTTTCCGTTGCGTTATATCTCGGCCACCGAGATGCAGAAACTGCTCAAGCCGTTCGCCCGCGAGAACGCCTTCCTGCTGGTGGACCCGGCGCGCAATGTGCTGAGCCTGGCCGGCACCCCCGAAGAACTGGCCAATTACCAGGACACCATCGACACCTTCGACGTGGACTGGCTCAAGGGCATGTCGGTGGGCGTGTTCGGCCTGCAGCGCGCGTCGGTGGCCGAGCTGATGCCCGAACTGCAAAAAATGTTCGGCCCCGACAGCGGCATGCCCCTGGCGGGCATGGTGCGCTTCTTGCCCATCGAGCGGACCAACTCGGTGGTGGCGATCTCGTCGCAGCCGCAGTACCTCAGCGAAGTCGGCGACTGGATCCACACCATCGACGAAGGCGGCGGCAACGAGCCGCAGATGTACGTCTACGACGTGCGCAACATGAAGGCCACCGACCTCGCCAAGTACCTGCGCCAGATCTACGGCACGGGCGCGATCAAGGACGACACCCCGGCCAAGGTCGCCCCCGGTTTGCGCACCGCGACCCTGTCCTCGCCGGGCACCAACAGCACCTCCGGCAGCACGCCGGGTGGCCTGAGCAACAACCTCAATGGCAACCCACCCGCTGCTGAGGACGAGGAGCAGGAGCCCGACGCCGAGCAGGACACCGCTGAGCAGGGTGCGAGCGAAGACGCCCCGGCCAAAAGCCTCGACGCCGGCACCCGCATCACCGCGCAAAAAAGCAGTAACCAACTGCTGGTCCGCACCCGCCCGGTGCAGTGGAAAGAGATCGAATCGGCGATCAAACGCCTCGACAACCCACCGCTGCAAGTGCAGATCGAAACGCGCATCCTCGAGGTCAAGCTCACCGGCGAATTGGACCTTGGCGTGCAGTGGTACCTCGGTCGCCTGGCGGGCAATTCCACCAGCACCACCGTGGGTAACACCGCCGGCAGCCAAGGCGCGTTGGGCGGCGGCGGGGCAGGGTTGGGCGCGACGGATTCGTTGTTCTACTCCTTCGTCAGCTCCAACCTGCAAGTGGCCCTGCACGCTCTGGAAACCAACGGCCGCACCCAGGTGCTGTCGGCGCCGTCGCTGGTGGTGATGAACAACCAACCGGCGCAGATCCAGGTGGGCGACAACATCCCGATCAGCCAGACCACGGTTAACACGGGCACCTCCGACACCACGTTGAGCAGTGTTGAATACGTGCAGACCGGGGTGATCCTCGACGTGGTGCCACGCATCAATCCGGGTGGCTTGGTGTACATGGACATTCAGCAGCAGGTCAGCGATGCCCAGGACCAGCAGGCGTCCAGCAACGACACCCAGGCCAACCCGCGTATCTCCACGCGCTCGGTATCCACCCAGGTCGCGGTGCAGAGTGGGCAAACGGTGTTACTGGGCGGGTTGATCAAGCAGGACAACGCGGAGAGCGTCAGTGCGGTGCCTTACCTTGGGAAAATTCCGGGGTTGCGCTGGTTGTTTGGCAATACCAGCAAGTCCAAGGACCGCACGGAATTGATTGTGCTGATTACCCCGAGGGTGATTACCAGCAGCAGCCAGGCGCGGCAGGTGACGGATGACTATCGCCAGCAGATGCAGTTGTTGAAGCCGGCTAACTGAAATGTGGGCGGGGGCTTGCCCCCGATGGCGGCCTGACAGCCGACCAGGATGTTGGATCAGATCGAGTACATATCCGTTGCTTCGGTAACGGCGGCTAAACCGGCATCCCTGCCGGTTTACCCCCCAAAATCACTATCGAATTCCGGCCAGCGTGGTTTAACGGGGCGCCCCTGATGAAGACGAATGCGGTGTATCAGGCACTCCTCTGTGCCTGGTTTTGGGGCTGCTGCGCAGCCCCGCGCGGGCGGTGTGACGATTCGACAAGCCCGCTCGCCACAGGCCCATCACTCATTCACCAAACCCAATAATCGCCTTGGTTTCCAGATACTCCTCGAACCCCTGCACCCCATACTCCCGGCCATTCCCTGAGCGTTTGTAGCCCCCAAACGGCGCCATCGGATTCCACGCCGGATGGTTCAGGTGCACCTGGCCCGCCCGTATACGCGAGGCCACCGCCCGCGCAAGATCAAGGTCCTGCCCCTGAACGTGGGCGCCCAGTCCGTAGACCGTATCGTTGGCGATGGCGACGGCTTCATCCACCGTCTCATAGGCAATGATGCACAGCACCGGCCCAAATATTTCCTCCTGGGCAATGCGCATGGCGTTGTCCACTTCGGAGAAAACCGTCGGTCGTGTATAGAAACCCTTGTCAAAACCCGCCGCCCGTCCCAGCCCGCCGCACAGCAGTTTGGCGCCCTCGTCGAGGCCGGCCTGGATCATGGCCTGGACGCGATGGAACTGGGCTTCGTTGGCAATCGGGCCCAACTGCGTTTCTTCCGACTGCGGGTCGCCGACGATCAGTGCATTCGCGGTGGCCGCTGCCAGGGCTTCGACTTCGGCCAGGCGGCTTCTTGGCACGATCATACGGGTCGGCGCGCTGCACGACTGGCCGACGTTGCGAAACGCCGACATCACGCCCAGCGGCACAGCCTTGGCGAAGTCCGCGTCGGGCAGCAGCACATTCGGCGACTTGCCCCCCAGTTCCTGGGTGACCCGCTTGACCGTCGGCGCGGCTGCCTGGGCAACCAACGCGCCTGCGCGGTTGGAGCCGGTGATGGAAATCATGTCGATATCCGCATGGGCCGCCATGGCCGCGCCGACTTCGGCACCGCTGCCGTTCACCAGGTTGAACACCCCAGGCGGCAGGCCGGCGTCATGCACCAGTTGGGCAAACAGCAGGGCGCTCAATGGCGACAGTTCGCTCGGTTTCAACACCACGGTGCAGCCGGCAGCGATGGCCGGGGCGACTTTCGCGGTGATTTGATACAGCGGCCAGTTCCACGGCGTGATCAGTCCGCACACGCCGACGGGCTCGCGCTCGATTGCGGTACCGCCTTCCACGGTCTGGAAGCGATAGCTGGACAGCAGGTCACGCGCGACCCGAACGTGTTCGGCCGCCAGCGGTACCTGCATCGCGCGAGCGAAGCCGATGGCCGCGCCCATTTCCAGGGACAGCGCCTGCGCCAGTTGCTCCTTGCGTTCAAGGATCAGTTCGTGGATTTTCCCCAGCACCTGCGCTCGCGCTTCAGCCGGGGTCGCAGACCAACCGGCAAACGCCCCGCGTGCTGCCGCGACGGCCCGGTCGACATCCTCGGCAGTCCCGCGCGCCACCTGGGCAACCACGGCTTCAGTGGCCGGGTTGACCACCGGCAGCGTTGCCGGGATCGCCGGGGACGTCCAACCACCGTTGATGTAAAACTGGTGAGCCGTTTGCGGATCAACGCTGTAGCTATTTGAAGAGTGGGTGGTCATCCAACTGGCTCCCTGGAGCGGTAATAGGCGCTGCGAACGGCACGGCCCGGTGTCTGGATACGCTAGCAAAAGCCTCCCGCGCAAAGATGCCGTTATTCAGCGCTGCAAGGGATAATCTGCTGAATCTGGCGGGCAGGCGTGGCTCATATCAGTTTTCCTGTGGTGGGGGCATTTGCCGGCACCGTCGAAGGTTGGGTAAACCGTCGGATATCGAACGGGCTGATCAACGTGCTGGTGCTGCCGGTACTGATCAGTTCGGCCATCACATCCCCCACGCCAGGGCCGAGCTGGAAGCCGTGGCCGCAGAAACCGAAGGCATAAAACAGTCCGTCCACGCTGCCGCTGGGTCCCATCACCGGCAGGGAGTCGGGTGTGTAGCTTTCGATGCCGCTCCACACGCGGATGATGTTCAGCTTCTCGGCGCCCGGTAACAGCCGTTTCATCTGGCGCATCTGGTTGAGCAGGCTCTCGGGCTTGAAAAACGCGCGTCGGTTGAGCATGTCCGGCGTACAGCGGGCGCCGCCACCGATGATGATGTTGCCGCGCGGGATCTGGCGGAAGTAGATCACCTCTTCCTTGATCTTGGTGAACACGCCGATCACGGTGGGCAGGGCGTAGGGCACCGGTTCCGTGACCGACATCTGTGGGCCGTTGGGCTCCAGTGGTACCGGTTCGCCGAAGCGCTCGGACAAGCGCGCGGCCCAGGCGCCGGCGGTAATCAACAGCTGCTCTGCGACAAACAACTGCCCGTCGGTGGTGGTGACGTGGAACAGGCCATTGACCTTTTCCACATCGGCGACTTCGGTCTTTTCCTCGATTCGTGCACCGAGGCGCCGAGCTGCGCGAGCGAATGCCGGCGCGGCCAGGCGGGGGTTGGCGTGGCCGTCATGGGGCGCATAGGAGCCGCCTTTCACCTCCGGGCCGAGGAAACCAAAACGCTGGTGCAACTCGGCTCCGCGATAGATTTTCAGGTCCAGTTGCGCAGCTTCCGGCGCGGCGGCGTAGGCCTCCAGTTCAGCGATTTCATCTTCGCGATAGCACACGCGCATGTGGCCGCTGGGGATAAATTCCAGGTCGTCGTCGATCAACTCCGGCAGGCGTTTCCACAGCGCCCACGAACGATTGGCCAGCTCCAGTTGCCCCAGGTAGCGGCCCTGGCGGCGCACATTGCCGAAGTTCACACCGCTGGCGTACTGACCGATCTGGTCGCGTTCCAGCAGCGTGACCGAACAGCCGCGGCGGCGCAGGAAAAACGCCGACGATGCGCCCATGATGCCGCCGCCGATGATCACCACGTCGCTTTTTTGCGAGGTCATGCGGGCTGCTCCTGTGCGGTACGGGCCACGGCGTCGATTTCGATCAGGTAGCCATGGTGCAACACCGGCACGGGCACCACCGCGCGGGCCGGTTTATGTTCACCGAGGTAGCGCGCGTAAATCTGATCAAAGGCGGGCCAGTGTTCTATGCCGACGACGTACACCGTCACTTTGAGCAGGTCACGAGGGCTCAGGCCCGCTTCGCCAAGGATCGCCACCAGGTTATCCAGGGCGATCGACGCTTGAACGGCGAACGGTTGCCCGACGTTGTGCTCGCCATTGGCGCGTACCGGCAGTTGCCCCGACACATACAGCACGCCGCCGTGCGCCACCGCCTGGGAATAGTGCCCGCCCGGCGGTGCCGCGTGGGGGCTATGAATCGAGTGAATGCGATTACCAGCCATGCAGGCGACTCCAGGTGTGCACGCTGCCATCGGCATCCACCGCGTGATAATCCGGGAACTGCGCGCCGGTGGCACAGGCATGGTTGGGCAGGATGCGCAGCCGACTGCCGATGGGGAAGCGCGTGACAAGCGCGTCACTGTGGGCAGCGCCCAGGCTGACGATGCCATGTTCCTGGTTGGCAGCGGTGACCAGCGCGCCGTCGATCCAGTCGCCCGCTTCGCTGCACACTTGGCCATAACCGAAGTCCTGACGCTGGCGCTGGGTGCCACGGTCACGACTCATGGCCATCCAACCGGCGTCGGTGATGATCCAGCCTTTGTCCGGCTGATGACCGATCACGGTGGTCAGTACGCTCAGCGCCAACTCATCGGCCTGGCACACGCCGATGTTGCGCATGACCAGGTCGAAGAACACATACACACCCGCGCGTACTTCGGTGACGCCGTCCAGGTTCAGCGCCGAGAGGGCCGTGGGGGTGGAGCCGATACTGACCTCGGGGCACGCCAGCCCGGCTGCGCGGAGGGTGTCTGCGGCACTGACGCAGAGCGCACGCTCCTGTTCGGCCAGCGCTTGCAGGGGTTCAAGGCTGTCCAGCTCGTAGCTCGAGCCGGCGTGGGTCATCACGCCACACAGGTGCAGGCCGCCCTCGTTGAGGAGGCGTGCGACGTCGATCAGTACAGGGTCCTGTGCGGCCAGGCCGGAGCGATGGCCGTCGCAATCGATTTCGATCCACACGTCGAAGCGTTCGTCATGCTGCTTTGCGAAAGCGACCATGGCCTCGGCGCCTTGGACGCTGTCGGTGAGCAGGCTCAGGTTGCAGCCTTTGCGCCGCAGGGCCAGGGCCTGGGGCAGTTTGCCCGGGGCGATGGCCACGGCGTAGAACACATCGCGGATACCGGCAGCGAAACAATGCTCGGCTTCCTTGAGGGTGGAAACCGTCACGCCGCTGGCCCCTGCGGCGATCTGGGCGTGGATCACCGGCAGGCACTTGCTGGTTTTGATATGCGGGCGCAAACGCACGCCCAGGCTGCTCATGCGTTGTTGCATACGCTGGATATTGCGCTGCATCTGTGGGATGTCGACGAGCGCGGCGGGCGTGTCGAGGGAAGCAATCGGCGTGGACATGGCGGAGCTCGCGTGGCTGGGTACAGGCTGCACTCTACTCAGCCGTTGTTAACGTGTGGTTCAATCAACGTTCATCAATCATTAAGTAAAATTGAATGATTTCCATCGAAGACCTGCGACTGGCCGTCACCCTGGCCCGCTCCGAATCGCTGAGCGCCGCCGCCCGAACACTGAATGTCTCGCCGCCGGCGCTGTCCATGCGCCTGCGCAAGTTGGAGACGCTGCTGGGGCTGACCCTGGCCAATCGCGACGCCCGGCGCCTTAGCCTGACGGCGGATGGCGAGCGGTTCTCGCGGGAAAGCGCGCTGTTGCTGGAACAGTTGGAAGCGCTGCCGGAGTCGTTCCGGCAACAGGACGAAACCCTGGTGGGCACCTTGAGGTTGGCGGCGCCGTTTGGCTATGGTCGCCAGCGCATCGCACCGTTGTTGGCGCGGTTTGCCAAACTGCACCCGCAGCTGCGCCTGCACCTGGATTTACGCGAGACGCCCTGGCCCGATCGCCATGACAGCGATGCGGTGATTCACATCGGCCAGCTCAATGACAGCCTGTGGACCGCGCGGCCACTGACGCCAAACGAGCGCTGGTTGTGCGCCAGCCCGGCCTATCTGCACGCGCACGGCGTGCCGACTTCGCCGGACGAGCTGGCGTCTCATCGCTGCATTTGCATTCGCGAAAATGATGAAGACGTCACCCTGTGGCACCTGCGCAAAGGCCAGGGCCGCAAGACGCTGCGCGTGGAGCCTGCGTTGTTGAGCAACGATGGCAGCGTTGCCCGGCGTTGGGCCGAGCAAGGCTTGGGGTTGGTGCTGCGTTCGCAGTGGGATGTGAGTGACGCCGTAGCCAGCGGCAGCCTGGTGCGCGTGCTGGCGGACTGGAGCTTCGACAGCGCGCCGATCCTCCTGCTGGTGCCGTCGCGCAAACTGCGCAGCCCGCGTGTACAGGCGTTGGTGACGTTTCTGGAAGAGGCGTTGAAGGCCTGAGTTATTTCACCGCGTAGACCTTGCGCACGTACACCGTGCTGGTCCAGGCGCATGGCGCGCCCTTGGCCACGAACACCGTGTCCCCGGTTTTTACCGTGACTTCGCCACCCTCGTTGTCCTGCAGGGTGACGCTGCCTTCGAGCAGGTGCATCAACTCATGCAGTTTGTGCGGGCGGCCGTGGCGGGCGTAGGGCGTCGAGTCCCAGATGCCGACGCGCAGCTCGGTCACGGCATCGTCGAACAGGTTGAATGCGCGGCACTGCGGGGTGGGGCCGATCAGTATCTGGGGTTCCGGCGCGGCGGAGGGGTTGAGCAGGGTGTGCGGGGCGAGCAGGGTCAGGCCGGGGCAGAGGGGGGAATCGGCCTGGTCGACCGCGCAGAACGCCCATTCGCTGCCTGCGCTCGCCTGTACCGTGAGGCGTGTGCCACGGCCGATCACGGCGCTGCTGCCGACGCCCAGTTCCAGTGTCTGTTCTGCGCTGCTGAGCACTACATGGCCTGCATGCACCACCAGCGTTTCGCTGTGGGGGAAGTCTTCGATCACGGTTTCGCCGCTGAACGGTACAAGCCCGGCGGACACCCCATCGTCGCCCATCCAGGCGACTTGGCGGCTGTCGCCGAACGGGTCCAGTGCGCTGAGTGCGCCGGTGTTGAAAGACGTGGCAACGCGGCTGCCGTCGGCACGCGCCAACAGCAGGATACGGGGAGATGACATGGGGAGTGCTCCGGGAGGAAAGTCAGCCGATCGCCTGGGTGATCAGGGCAAAGGGGTGGACGCCTTGGCTGGCCTGGGGCGGAGTGCCCAAGGCCATCTGCGCGACGGTGTCGATGTTCTTCAGGCCGGCCTGTTCGAGCCAGTCGCTGAGGCCGCAGGCGACGGGAATATCGATGCGCACAAAGGTGTCCGGCACCTGGGCCAGCAAGGTGGCGATCAGGTACTTGGCCTGCTCGATATTTTCCGCCACCACCGGGCCGATGCAGCGGCCCCGACCAAACGGCCGCAGCAGGGCGAAGCCGCGTAGCCGGCCGTCGCGCTCGATACCCACGGCGTGCTCCACCTGCAGGTCACGCAGGACCTCACGGCGGTCCAGGCCGCTGGCGGCCTTGGCCAGCGCGAGCAGGCTGGCGTGATCATCGGCGTTAAGCGCACGGCAGGTTTCGCCAGCGGCCAGCGCCGGCAAGGCAGGCACCAACGCCTGGCCCTGATGTTGCTGCACCCGCCCGAACTCGACGAACCCTTGGCTGGTGTACAGCGGCGCGCCGGCGAGGGTGGCGTTGAGGACCGGCGTGCGCGTGCCGCAAGCGGCGAGGGCCTTTTCCATCAAGCGCCGGCCGATGCCCTGGCCCTGGTAGTCATTGCTGACGATCACCAGGCCGATGGTGGCGTAGTCGCCCTGGGGGCAGGTGAAGGCGCTGCCGATCAGCCGCTCGCCATCCATGACCACGAAGCCGTCGCTGACCCGTTGCAGCATTGCCCAGTCTTCCTGGCGGTGGGGCCATTTGAGTTGCACCGACAAGGCGTGGGCGGCCGGCAGGTCGGCCACGGTCATGGGGCGGTAGGTGTAAGCGGGGTGTGGCAGGGCGGACATGGCAAGCCTCCGTAGAGCGTTGTTTTTTGTGGCGTCAGGGTGCTTGTATCCCACCTGGGTCAGGGGCTGGCAAGGGGGGCGGGAATATTCGGTAGATTCCTCGTAGTGTGTGGGGCGAGACCACAGTTACTACTTAATTGGGGTTGGGGGGCAGCAGCAAATGCCATGAGGTTGGCGTTGGAGCCAACTGGAGTAGGGCGGGTGTACTCGGTAAAAAATGTGGGAGGGGGCTTGCTCCCGATGAGGCCGTGTCAGTGGATACATCTGTAGCTGACCCACTGCCATCGGGGCATAAGTATCTACACATTTTTTTTCAGCGGTCTGTGGCGAGGGAGCTTGCTTCCGTGGCGGCCTTCGGGCCGATCGCTTTTTTTTGGGGGTGAGTACATATCCGTTCCTGTGGTAACGGCCACTTATGGTTCCGCCCTTACGGCGGCTCACTTTTGGAAAGGCCCAAAAGTAAGCAAAAGGCCTTCGCCGGTATGACTCACCCACATGGGTTACAAATCAGTTCACACACATAGGTAACAGTTTTTAACTGGCAGGGTCGATTTCGCGAGGATCTGACCATGCCCTGGAGAGAGCTGAAACCTATGGACCTCAAAGTGATGTTCATCGCTGAGTATCTATCTGAAAAGCACAGCTTTAGCCGGCTGTGCCAGGACTACCAGATCAGCCGAAAGACTGGCTACAAATGGGTCGAGCGCTATGAACTGGAGGGACCCAGTGGGCTCGACGAACGTAGTCGCCGACGGCACAACCAAACTTATGTGGTGCCGCTTGTTGTGAGGCAGGCAATTATTGAACTTCGTTCGTTTGGCGAAACGACTCCAGGTCCTAAAAAGATCCAGAACGATCTGATGAAACGTTTTCCGGGGCAGGATCCACCGTCGAAAACGACGATTTACAACATCCTTAAGGCCGCTGACTTGATCACGCCTCG
>NZ_JAAUVM010000015.1:0-154882 GCF_012030485.1 Pseudomonas sp. B14(2022) | reverse complement strand
CGATTACATCGAGATGTTCTACAACGTAAAACGCCGCCATGGTTTCAACAATCAGCTGTCACCGGTAGAGTTTGAAAAGCGTTACGCAATGAGCTTGCAAGGTGTCTACAGAATCCGGGGCGATTCACTCATCGTCAGTGTAATGGGCAGTGACCGCGACCACTCAACCAACTCCCGCGGCCGGCCTTTAACAAAATGAGGCGTTACCAGGAGGTACATCTATGGGCATCAAGATGAGCCAGGCACGAGACCAAAATGGCCATTTTTGGGATGCGGAGACCTATCAGAAAGGGCTAGGTGCAGAACCGCTGCTGTGCATGCATTGCGAGACAAACGTGGCTCACAACCCTCCTTACACCAGGGAAATGTACGACAAGTCAGTATTCGTACCTGGTTACTTCCGCTTGAAGCCCAAGGGGGCTCATGCCGCGCACTGCGATTACGGCGTCGATGAAGAAATCGAAAAGATTGCGAAATCCTCAGAGGATCTCATCGAGAGCATTCAGCGCGACAAATATCGCCTGCGCTTGGTCATGATCCAGGAGGCATTGGCTGGCAATGCAGGTAAGCCTAGGCAGGGCGATGGAGAAAGACGCCAGGGCGGCCGTACTTACACCTCAAATCCGGGGCTTCTGCCGGCGTATGTCAACTCGGCTAACAGAGTCCTGAAGCTGCGCGCACTGTGCGCAAGCAATGAGGAGATGGAACAGCATATTGAGCTGGTCTTCGAGGGCAACACCACCGTCTCGTGGGATCAGTTCTACTTTGAGCAAGAGCGCCATAGACACGCCTACCACGCCGTGTCACAAAACACCGTGTCGCACCCTATTGCAATCCAGGGCCGTATCAAGAGCGTGCGATACGCTGTTAAAGACAAGCCTTCGAGCAATGTGATCAACCTGGTAATGAACAAGGTGCAAGCCGATCCAAATGATCCATCCAATGGCATTGGTTTGGAGGTGAGCATCTGGTCGAACCAGCCCGAATGGTTCAAAGGCTTCGAGCAAGACGACGAGGTGGTAGTGCTTGGGATCTGGCGCCACTCAGTTTCTGAACCACGGCCAGCACCGATGCAAGGTGGAAGGTATGAAACCCTGACCAATCGTAGGCTCTCCTTAACTCTCGCACTAAAGGCTCAAATTAGCCTTGTCGAGCCCCTCAAGGTCGCAGGTAAGCCAGCCAGTGTGGAGCCCTCTGCTGCAGAGTAGAGTGCCCCCACCAAATCAGTGGGGGACACGCTATCAGTGCTTGAACAGTCCGAGGATCAAGTTGGCCAGGCCAATAACGATTTTCAGGATGTCCAGCAATCGGGTGACCCACTTCCGCTCAGGCTTCTGGGGCTTCTCAGGGGTGGGATTCGAAGGCGACACGGGTACCGGACGCCCCAGTTTGCCCGTATGCGGGCATTTGGAGCAGGCACAGCGCTTTTTTTCAGGCACAAGCAAATCTCCCAATCGAACAAGGAAATGACCAATTCGAAGGAAGAGTTAGCGAAGGCGGTGCTTGTAGCCGTTGAGCTCAGGGCCGTCAGCGAACAGCGGAACCTCCAGGAAGGAGTACCGAGAATAGGCAAAGAGGATAAGGAGCTTCGCCACAGTGGCCCGGGCGAACGCCAAGACTTCGAGCCAGTACTTGACCTCCCGTTGAAGAGAGGGTGTGAGTCCGATAAAACGACAGTACGAGGCAATGAAATCCAATGCCTTGCGCGCTTGCTCAGCCTCATCCATTGCTTTGGTTAAAGCACTCATCCAGACAGAACTCAAAATCGTTTTCCCCGACCCAAAGGCAGCGTGGATTGGGGTTTCGCTATCTACGGGCAGGCTATTTTCGATCCCATGCTCAGCATTGTCTCTGAAGTCAGAGTCCCGCACGATGCTCTGCAGCTCAGCCGTGAACATGCTGAGCAGGATTTCAGCAATCTGCACCTTCATCCTGATCGTCACGTTTGTGTGCTTCGTTGAAGATTGATCGTCCATATCGATTCTCGTATTTGCCACTCAATCAACATAGCCACGTTGCTGAACACCAGCAACCCCCTAAGTACCGCTGTTAGGGTCGGGCGCCTGAATTGAAGCACCTTAGAGAGTGTCAATTACTCCGCTCATCAGTCCGGGTACTGACTCTAAATGGCCTATTCGCGTTTAGCGAAAGCGCAGCGGGATAAGTCGGGAATGATCTGTTGGTTACCTCGCATACACTTGAGTACAAATGTACTCCTGTCGAGATCGGGCACACATCTCCTACACCCGCTTCAAAGGTCGAACGCGAAGGGCTGGCTGTGGGCATCAACCTCTGCTGGTGTTGTTACCTGTAACAAACTCAAGCAGGTCACAAAAGCGACCCGCTCCACTACGATCCAGATGGTAACCTTCGATGCCGGCCACTCGGGGGCCATCAGCATCACATCGCCGGGAGTCTCCGATCATCAAGACCTGAGGCGCGTTCGATCCTGGGAGTTGGCTGGGTGCAACCTCGAGCTGGGTGCAGATGTGTTGGTACATGGCCACATCAGGCTTCATCAGCCCAACCTCGGCACTGAGCGCATAGCCATCGAGCCCCGGCAGCAAATTCCGGGCTACCGGGCAATACGGGCCACCCAAGTTCGAGCAAACGCCAATTTTTATTTGGTGGTGTCGCAGCAGAGCGAGCGCCGGCAGCGCATCCTCAAAGAGTGTGATCGATTCAAGTTCGAGCTCTAGGCAGCTCTGGAGCTCAGTGAGTTGAGTGGAGGAAAGTTTGATTCCAAAAAAATCAGCAGCCTCCTGCAACCCACAGGCGTTGGTCATAATCCAGCGCAGATCTCCAGGGGAAGCGGCGCGTCCCTGCTGTGAGCCTAGGCGGAGGAGCCGTCGAAAGGGGTTCTGCCGGTTTCGAATCTCCAAAAGCGTACCGAAGAGATCCAAAATTACTGCTGTCATTTATTGCTCCTCATCGACACGCGGCCTTTGCTCTGCATCGCAGCAGTCCAGCTTGACAGCTACTGTACAATCACTCCATGCGCGGCGAGCTCGTTTAGCAGCGTATCCCGGCGCAGCATACGGGGGATCTTAAAGAGACTTCTGTATGCATAGAAGAGGCACACAGGCGTAAACAGCAGCCCGATACCAAAAGTCGCTGTTGCGATGATCAAACCCGCAGGAATTGCCGCTACCGCGAAAACAATCCCTTTAAGAATGCTGGATTTAGCAACCTGTCTCAGGTGATCAAGGTCATACTCAACCTTTCCATCTGCCTTTTGGAACGCCACTAGAACGATGGTTTTCTTGTTCAAATGCTTGTAGTACCACGTACGAGGCTTGTCAGTAACAATCGCCCCGTGCCTTTTCAAGTAGTCCAACATGCAAACTTCTTTGAAATAGAAAGTTTTTCCTTCACTGTCTTCGCACCGAACTTGGCTATAGAGCGTATCAATGTCAGCAGAGTTTTTAACATTGTAGTTCTTGACAGTGAGCTCAATTTTTTTCAGATCAGACATGCATTTTCCTTAGTGCACTTTGAAGTGCTACGTGAATACGAGCGCACATGAAGTCGTCCAGCGGATTGGTCAGCGGGATATATAAAGCTCTAAATCCAAGGTGCTCGCCGCGCCTTGCCAAGTACTACAGCTTGAAAGCGGCCTTTAGGCTGAGTGAGTCAACCCAATTGGATGCTCACCGCGGCTCGCTGAGCTCGCTAGCGATAACGTAGTAGTCTTTGCCACTTAGGCTGCGCATTAGCTTGAACCCCGCCCTTGTCTCAACCAACTGAAGTGGAGGGGTAGCAACCGTCATTCCATTCGAGCTCACGTTTGACTGATCGTTGTAAACGAGCGCCGCATAGCTCTGCCCTACCCTTGCTGCGTTGACAAGGTAAGCGTCGACCACCATACCCCAGGAAATGCCCCGCGCCTGAATGACCTCCGAGGGAAGATCCCGATCGAGCTCTATCGGCTCGACGGCGCGGTCAAAAAAGTGCTTCATCGCCGAAGTGGCCATTAGATTTGGATCTCGAAG
This sequence comes from Pseudomonas sp. B14(2022), assembly GCF_012030485.1. NCBI lineage: Bacteria > Pseudomonadati > Pseudomonadota > Gammaproteobacteria > Pseudomonadales > Pseudomonadaceae > Pseudomonas > Pseudomonas sp. B14(2022). The sequence goes on along the minus strand of NZ_JAAUVM010000015.1, from coordinate 150,890 downwards.
TAAGGGTCAAAACCAGTGCTCTCTCCAGGGTAGCCACCTGGGTTCGAGACCACCCTGCAGCCGGCTAGCTCAACATCTGTAGCCTCATGCGTGTGACCGAACACCCACACATGGGCCTTCTCGATCAAACGCGGCCAGTCGTTGGTGTACGCTGCAGTAAGATGCCCGTCATGCTGCTCACCAATCACCACAGGGGATGGTGAGTGATGGGTCACTACTACCGTTTTGCCGTCAAACGGTCGAGCAAGCTCTTGGGTGAGCCAGTCCCGGGCGATGTGATTCCGGGTAACCAAGTCGTCCAGTCTCAATCGTCTGTAGTTCGAGTCTGCCCTGATGTACTTGAAGTCGTTCATGCCTTGCCTGGCAGCGTTGCTGGCCGCCAACAAATCCCCTGTGACGCTGTAGTCAGTCCACGCAGTAGTACCCAAGATCCTGACATCACCCAGTATGAGTGCTTCATTCTCTAGCACGTGGACATGGCCGGCCGCAGCGCCCTTCATTTTTTGCAGGGTACGATCGATGTGACCGTCGTAGTACTCATGGTTCCCTGCGATATACGCGACATGGCAGGCGAAGGTATCGTTGGCCCACTGGACGCCCCTGGCCTTCTTGTTGATGTCGCCGGCGAGGATCACCAGGTCAACCCCCGCATCGAGGGATGGGGGGGCGAAACGGTGGAACTCGGCGTGGAGGTCTGAGTAGATTCTGATTCGCAAAACGCTGGCCTTGAGGCTTTAGCTATAAATTGACGCCGACTGGTTTACAGAGCGCACGCGTGCCGGGACTCGGCGCAATGGAACGGGAGCATCCCGACCTTCACTTCCTCGATCAGAGCGCGGCACAAGCGTGCCAGTCAGTTCATTTCGCAGCACTATATTGCATGGAGTCGAACCGCGCAATATGGCTTTATCCTCGGCTTTGGGTATTCCAAATGTCGTTGAGAGAACCGCTAGCCGCAGTCTTGAGGCTGACACGTACCGCCCGAAACCTGTCTCAGGAAGACTTTCATGGTCGGGTCGAAGCTCGGCATATGAACAATATCGAGCGCGCGAGAAGCAGCCCTACCCTGTCATCGCTCGAAGACATCGCCATCGGATTGGGCGTTGATCTTGTAGCGCTCGTGGCCGTGGCCAGCGCTCATGACCGTAGCCAGACCCCGACGGAATTTTTGAAACACTTGGCCGGCGAGATCACCAAGCTTGAGAAGCTGGGTGTCCTAAACAAGCTCGACGGCGAGTTCACCGGCGGCAAGCTTCAGTCAGTGCACGGTCGCATTCGATCAGGCGCTGCCAATCGGACAGCGGTGCTTCAATGCAAAGTTGAAGGTAAGACGCAGAAGGAGACTGCGGAACTTCTGGGGCTTGCGAAGTCGACAGTTAGCAAATATTGGAATGAACGGAGCTGAGCCGAGGGGAGCACAATATCGCAACAAACTTACTTACCATAGGGCCAACAATAGAGCAAAGCATGGCCCTTTGGTCTAGCTCGTGCCAGTAGCCTCGTCAGACGCACTAGTGTTCAAGACTAACATCAAGTGGCCTCACTCCCGAATGTGTCACCAGATGCTGATGACAGCCGTGTTGTGCAAGTTACATTGGCCGTCAACGAACCTCATGACACCATGTGCATTTCGAACAAATACATTGTGAGCAGGCAATTGAAAAAGCCTTGAATATGCATTCATCTTATTACTTGAGCATCGCGCTTGCGATTGGGCTTTAAGTTGTAGCGGCGATATAATATAACTCTTCTCTTTCTGTGTATGACCACTTGCCTCGTCACGATGGGTCAGCGTGTACGAAGCGTTCATGCACACAAAGAATTGGGTCGGAATCGTAGCCCTCTTCACGATTAGACCAGAACATTTGTTCTGTTTTGCACTCGCCCTTTCCAATGCCCCCCAAATATCAAAAAAAGAAACCAACTGAGTTACTAGGGCTTCTCTCAGGCTAGCAGCGTCTTGGGAAAGAAGATCGCTAAAAGCCTCAATCATAGGTAAGCTAGATCTAAGCGCCTGGTACTCAGGAAAAGTTGAAACTCCCCCTGATGACACCAGCCATGAGCAGTAAGCGGACACGCAGGTGCAGCTAGCCGAAAGGCTGAGAACATTAAGCTGACTGTGGCTTAGTGACTTCATAGTATTGAAGCATTTTCGGTGCTGCCTTATGTACTCTTTAAAGAAATGACGCCGCATGCACTTCAGACAGCTTACAACGTCCCTTACATTGAAGCTAGGTCGCTGATTACTAGGCAATTTACCTATGCTGAATTTGCAAGTACTAGCATCTTGAGCATTTAAATTATCGATGCCAATTGCCGCAGGGGCGTAGTTGACAACGCAAACGTCGTGAGAAAAATTATTATCTTGCCAATATAGATCAAATGGAAGGCCTACGCGCCCCCTTACATATTCAAAATAAAACTCACTAATCTCAAGGTCTCGCACACCGGAAATCTTCGAAATCACTTTACAAACGTCACCCAAATCCAAGCGTTCAATATCTTCTAACCAAGCCTGATATACATCGCCAATTATTTTAAATGCTCTGATTTCGTCTAGTGGCAATTTGACGATCGGTATACGCTCAAGGGCCAGAGACCTCAAGTGCTCGCAAGAGTTGCTTTTGTTAAGCGGCTTAGTATAAAGACTTCCGCCCTTTATCAAGGCGACTGTGCAGTCCCTGCAGTACGTCAATACCTTATGATGCACTGGGCATTTCTCTAGCAATGGATTTTGAAAAAGCGATGAATGAAAATTTTGAGTGATGCAATCCTGGCAATGCCGAATGGTTTGGGCGCGGGCTTGGCTTGGCGAGTGAAAATTTGAGCTTATGCAGCTTTGCTTCAAGGTAAGCGCTGAAAGCTGTAAGCGCTTATTCAGATCCAACAAAAGTTTTTCGTGATGCCGTCCTAAGCTTGATGCAATTGCACTGCCGCCATTAACATCAATACCTTTCAATACCGCACTCAGGCTAATGCGATTAATAATCAAGGTTTTTGCAATGATTAACCAGCAAGATTGATATGGAGTTTCAATCTTCGGGTAAGACAAGACCTTATCCATTAGAGACCTCTTCCGTGACATCTATGAGCTGTGCGAACTCACCCATCCCCGAAACTCGGATAGCACTGACCACCATGGATTGTGTGAGAATAAATTCAGGTTTATCTCCGGGCCTCGCGGTAGCAAGTATATAGCCAATGGCGGTAAACAGATGAGCAGTAGGGATGATTTTTGCTTTCGAGGAAGAAACTGCTTTTTTTGCCTCTTTGAAGATCAATTCAGCGGAGTTCGCGAGCCTGAAGCCAGCACCAAAAGCATTGGGCACAAAAAAATTAGTAAAAGTGCAGGCGCTTAACTCCGGAAACATTAACTCTTCATCAAATTTTTCAAGGGTCGCAGCCAACCAGCTAACCTCCGCACAACCTTTGAATCTCTCCCTCCGGCTTAGAAATCTGGCGACCAGCGCGATCTGCCCTCCCCGACTCAGTGTGGTTCGTACGCTGTTAATCTCATGCTGTGCAAACCCGATGGTGGTGAGGGAGATATTATTGAGTTTCAGCTCATTTTGAATAGCCTGAAGGGCTTGATAATCTTTGGTTACCATAGCTTGCATTTCGTCAATCATTAGCAAACAATGCTTTCCACTTTTTCCCGACAACTCACAAATTATGTGATCAACCACGCGATCCCGCGCCTCTGACTTTGACAGACGATAAGTGTCTTTTTCCAAGCCCATACTTTTAAATATCGTCGGAATGATGCCTATCTCTTTGGAGGGATCGCAAGACGCCATAATTACCATTTTGTCCGGAAACTCCTTGCAAATCAGATACCGCACAGCTTTGGCACATTCAGTCTTACCCATTCGAGGTGTTGACCAAAAATAGACACTGGGTTCGCTAAGAAATATTAGCTCCCTAACTTTCTGATAAATCTCTACGATAGTAGGAGTAAGAGTGAAGTAATTTTTCAGCATAAGTGGGTGTTGCGACTGCAGTTCATCCCTTCGAACACTGTCTAACGGATCAAAACCACGCATCCCTAACTCCTCCAGTCAAAAATCCTTGATCATTTTATTCAAGTCTGGCATTGGATATGGAATAATGGTCGCAGTTTTTTGCGGCTTGGGTTCATCATTATTTTTATCCGGGCTCGGTGACGACTCAGATACTTCGACATTCCTTGTTAGGGGGCTTGTAACTTCGTCATTTGAGTCGTTCCATGGCTTGTACGAGTTAAGCTCTTCACCTTCTAAGTCCATGCCCGCTAAGACTTCCATCTCGACCCTCTTATGCTCTGTGGCTGCCTTGGCGACACTCATGACAACATCTGCTGCGCCATCTTTTATGCCTTGGGCGACGTTTGACAAGTATTTCATATACAAGATAATTGGATCATCAAATTCAGAGACAATTAACAGCTTCTGGGCCAGAAGACTATTAATGGACTTTCGAGTTTTTCGGCTATGCCTTGTCAGCGACCATTTCCCACAGGCTGTAAGATTCTCCATAAATGAACCATCGGGCCAATATGCCTTGAGGATTCTCATATCATCCTCATCGACCTCCACAATGATTTTCTTATCCGCAAGCCATGCTGACTCTCTCAGCACGCCTGACGAATAATGCACACGATCAAGTTGAATATAAGGCCTGACTCCTCGCTTTGGATAACACCTCACAATGACCGATTCGGTAACAGAATAATTAGTCATTTTCGAAACATTCTCTTGGAGCACAGTTCTAGGAATGTAGTGCCTGCTGTCCTTATTCAACTTTTGTCGAATGTACTCATTCGGCGAGAGGAAACCTATACCCTCTGAGGGCGTGGCATTGCTCAAAGCAAAATGGTAAAAGGCGAGTTCCTCAATCAAGCTAGCATCGATCTTGAGGTGAGCTGATACCTCAGAACTACCTTCGGCTCGCCCTGACCCAGGGCTGGAACCTGTTGTGCTTGGTAGGCGCTGGAATATTTGACTAGCCAGCTCTTTAAAAGACCTCTCCACATTTGGACGCATCTCGAAATGACCAGGGGGCCCGTAGCATAGTGAATATCCTAACTTTTTGCGGAGGGCATCAGATACCGCACTAGAGAGGTTTGCTAGCGCATTATCGGGCATCAGCACTGTTGGAATTGTATGAGCAAGCTCAGGGAATATTTCTCCCGGAAAACCTACATCTCCACTCAAATTCATTCCAAGAACTTCTTTTCTAGGTCTAGGAAGATTTACCCTCAGACTCTCGGTCAGCAATCTGACAACGTCGACCGCACTCACCTCACTACTGAAGATGACGATAAACCACCAAACAGCCGTTGAAGCCCGATCTACCAAAGCCATGATATTGATCCGTTGTATCGGAACATAGCTTATTAGACCGTCTCCATTATCGAACCCAATGGAGAAATGCGCATCAACATGGTAGCTATCAATTTCCGCCGCCTCCATCATGTATTCAAATGTAAGCAAAGCGTTATTACCGCTGCCTACCATAAGATGAGCCTTGGCAGCCACTTCACCGTTCACCGTCACATTGCGATCAAAATCTTGATCAAGTACTTGCTGGACAAACTTCCCTATGCTTCTTGAACCCAAGAGCTTTGTGCCATAGGGCCACTCGTCCTTAGGATGATTCTTCCCTTTAAGGTAATCCATCATCTCCTTATGTACATTTTTGGGCTTGATGCGAAACTCATATACGGTTCTTTCATGCTTAAGCTTGAGCACTTTTCTGACCAGCACCAGTTTTAGGTCAGGGTATTTAGTCAGCAAGTTAGCAAACGCGCCGGCATATCCGCCTTTGCCCTCTGGGAATTTTGGCTTTATAGGACTAGTACGCGTATACACTTCCACCCTAACGTTAGGTATTAAGGCCTGATACCCTCGAACCAGACCGTTACTCGCTATTGACAGACATCTTTTGATCAGTCTGTGCAGCTCAGGAGCTTTTATTTCTGTTGCATCTTCGATTGCGTAAAGGCTGTCTCCTTCAGCATATAGGTCAACAGCCTTCACGCGACTTATGAATAGTTCTTCAGTATCCGGATCCATGCCATCAGTCACGACAGGTGGCCAAGGGCGCGTTGACCTAATTGCCGATACAATCTCGTAGCGACTCCTTTTGGCGCTCATGTAAGCTTCCAGTAACTGTGGTTACCAAATGGGAGCTCCATCAGGTCAATGCCCACTCCTCCCGCTAAGACTTTTTCTGCGAATATCCCCAACACCACCATCGGATCATGTCGGGATGTCGCTAATAGGATTTGCTCAACTTTCCCTGCCTTCAAAGCTAGAAGTGCCAATTCTACGGAGCCTTTGGTCGCGTTATGTTTCCGCCCTCTGATTTGAGACGCGTAACCGATCAGCGTTAATGTTCTAGTAGCCTTTTTTGCCTGTTGCCTGAGATGGTCATAATACACCCTAACAAAAGTTACTTGGCGTTCCTCTACTACCGCCCTGCCAGCAAAACGTTCGCGCAGCGCAATAGTGCTTTCTTTGACCCCGCCATCACCTGCGGACAAAGTATGAATTTGCACGTCACCATTCATTCTCTCTACTCGAATGACCTCACTATTACGAAACTTATCCTCGCCCTCTAGCTTCAACTCCGCCTCATAGCCAAACTGAAAGCTACGGATTGTTGGATCGGTTTCCAAGTGCGTCACCCAGTAAACGCACTCATTATTGCTGGCTAGAGCAAGGTCTTTCTGGGATTTCGGGCTATACACGACCCAAAGAGCATTTCTGGTATTTTTTCGGGCTCCATGGGAGGACATCAACTTCCCTCGAAGCTTCGACTTGAGTGTCGCCATCACCACCTCTATCTGCCATGATAATCCCAGGAACTCCGCTCATGCCCATTGGCGACCTTAGACTGGCTTGGCTGAATGTGCCAAATAACTTTTTCATCTAATAAAAATCATCAGATCTCTTACCGGATATAGCTGGCACCATTAAGCATTATATTGAAGGACGGCAAAATCTCTGATCAATATTTATAATGCCCAGTGTTTAGCTAGAGTTTGAAATTGTCTTAGACATATATTGAGCGCAATACATCCGCACTACCCCCTTTGAAACCTATTTTAAATCATTGAGATATCAGTCAGGGAGCGGTGGCCTCCTTGGTGGCTCATCAAGCCAGTAAAAGGCTGGCACCCTTCCTGCTAGTGCCTGCAAACCCGTTGGTATTGGACTGCCCTAGCCCGGGCTTTATGTTGTAGTGGCCTAACGAAGCTGGCCACCCATTCGCGCGAGAATGCTTGCGATAGAGAGGTGTCTGATGACAAAACAACGCCGTACCCATACCCCTGGGCTCAAGTGAGTAGACGCCAGCTTGCTGGAAGGCCAATGCATAGTTATGACGCACGTCGGCCGGTTGATTCATCCCCTTGCCGCTGTGTGAGCCAACTGCAGCAAGAACGTGGCGGTGTCACCGCCGACCAGCAAAGTACTGATGCCTTAGGAGAAAAAATCCTGGAACTAAAAGCTCGCATCAATCGCTTGGAATGGGAAAGGCTACCGCGATCTTGGTAGTCGAGGAGCACAAGCGCTCGCGTTAGTCGATCAGCTCCGCTCAGAAGTGGCGGTTGATCTGTTTTGCTCATATTTTAGAGTCATAAGACCTTGCTATTACGAACACTGCCGCAAACGACGCACGCCGGATGTTAATGGTTCGAAGCGTTTGTCAGCGGGGGCAGGCAAAGCGAAGGCCGACGAAGGTGCGAGGTGCTTCATGCTCTAGGGGCCATGCTGACTCTTTCTCCATTTCTAATCTTTACTAGACAACCTTCTCCATTTCTATTCTTTGCAGCATTTGTGCTCCATTTCTATTCTTTATTGGCAAAAAAATGGTCAGCAACCGTGCGAAAAAATCTCGGGTGCAATGCAGAGCATCTTCATATCTTATTGATTCTATAGACTTTTACTTTTAGTAGAGATTTACAAAGCTTTAGTTCCGAGTACTCCTGTTTCTCGCCTGATGGAAAAACACGATGACGACACTCGCTGTGGCGCTGCCTGCCCGTTAAACCTGGTAGATCCTTTGCGCAGAAGAAAAAGCCTGGCTAACCCAGGCTCATCCTCATACTCATGCGAACAGCTCAAGCGCAGCATCATCCCAATCGTGGCCATGTTCAGACCAACCATTGCCAGTCTGCGGTGGGAACCCGGTACGGCAATAGCCTTGTTTCGCCGTGAAATCGAATATGGCATGCGGATAATCGTTGATTAGCAACACGGCCTTGGTGTGATCAACGGACCAACCGATCTTCAAACTGGAGGGTTTATGTTTGTCTGAAACGTCCGCAACGTTGTAGATATGCAGCGCGTCTTGAATCGGGTTGCTTTCAGCCGCTGTATCCAGAGCGTAGAAATAGCCGGTGTCTTCGTCGTCTTCGAATACGACAACGCAAGTTCCTTCTTCCGCAGGTGCTTCTGTGAATGAGTTTTGACCCACGTGCAGTTCTGATTCGGCAGCGAGGTATATTGGCATCGGGTATTCCTTTACGAGTTGAATGTTTCAGACGTTAAGAATACCAACAGTCCACGGTTGGGTGACAACGATTAAACTGCCCTATGCCGCCCACAAAAAAAACAAAAAGAATAACTCAACTAAATAGTCATTTAGTTGAGTTATAGGGTTGGGGCGTATTCGGAGGGTTACGCTCACCGGACGCTCTCTTCATTTCCAGAGCCTGATCGAGAGTGAGCTTGAGCTCTTCATCATTCCAGGGCTTGCTGATGTAACGGAACACGTACCCATCGTTGAGCGCCTGCGTGATCATGCTCATATCGGCATAACCGGTCAGCAGGATATTTACGCATTGCGGATCGCGCCTATGCACCTCGCGCAGCAAGGTCGGTCCGTCCATGAAAGGCATGCGCGCGTCGCAGACGATCAGGTCGACAGGATGTTGTTCGAAAAGACTCAGCGCCTGGGCCCCGCTCGTGGCCAGAAGCAAGTCGTAAGGCTTTGCGCGCAGCAGGCGTCGGAGGCTGTTGAGGATACTTTCTTCATCATCCACCAGCATGACGGTATGCCGTTTTACGCTGGAAGACAGCCTATCCATGATCAGCGTCCTTCAACGGCGCAAGTAGAGACAGCCTGTATCACCGGCTGGCGTAATGGTAACCACGCGCGGAAGCGACTCCCCCTGCCCGGCTCACTTTCGACGGTGAGCCGTCCATGGTGCTTGACCATGATGCTGTACGACAACGACAGGCCAAGGCCCGACCCCATGCCCACCGGCTTGGTTGTGAAGAACGGTTCGAATATCCGGTTCTGGATTTCAAGGGGAATGCCATGACCGTTGTCGGCGATCTCGACGAACACGCCGCCGTCTTCCCTCCCGCTGCTAATGGTGATTTCGCCGTCGGCACCCACGGCATGGCTTGCATTGATGAGCAAGTTCAGGAAAACCTGATTGATCTGTGAGCCCATGCATTCGATGGGCTCGATATCGCCGTAGCACTTGATCACCTGAGCCTTGAACTTGATCTCGTTCCAGATAACGTTGAGGGTGCTGTCCAGCCCCTTGTGCAGATCGGCCAACTGCCATTCATAACTGTCGACATGGGAGAACTCGCGCAGGTCCTTGACTATGCGAGTGACCCGGTCAAGCCCGTCGGCCGACTCGGCCAGCAGGTCGTCGATGTCCTGGCGCATGAAGGTGTAATCCATCTTGTCCCGCATCACCGCAAGCTCGGGATGAGCACTGGCATGCGTGTCATCGGTCGCCTGTTCATGGGCCTCGAGCAGCGCGAAGATGTCCACGAGGTAACGGCGCAGGCTGTTGACGTTGGAACAAACGAAACCGATCGGGTTATTGATCTCGTGGGCCACGCCGGCAGCCAGTTGCCCTATCGCGGCCATTTTCTCGGACTGCAGCAACTGCGCCTGTGCCTCTTCGAGCCGCGCGATAAGCAGCGCCTGGGCGCCCTTTTCTTCTTCCAGCAACTGGTTGAGGTGCGTCAGCTCGATTTGACGCGCAGCGGTATCGGTCGTGTCACTGATGGCCAGGCCCACGCCAAGATTGCTGCCATCGGCATCTTGCACGGGGAAGAAGGTGCAGTTCTGATACATGTGCCGGACCATGCCACTGATGGGCCGGGTGCTTTCGAAATTGAACAGGTGCGGACGTTGCTGCCACGAAGTGAAAGCAAAGTTTTGCAGAGTCATGACGCTGTTGATCTTCTGCCGGGTCCAGACTTCCGGCAGTTCCGGAAAAGCTTCGAACAGCGTACGGCCGATCAGTTCTTCAGCGCTGCGGCCGCTGTTGATGGACATAAAGTGGTTGGAGAACAGCACCTTGCAGTCCTGGTCGACCAGCAGCACGCCCATGTTGATGGCCTTGAGCATCGACTCAAGGGTTTCCCGGGAGATTGCCTTATTGTCTGTCATGGGAGCCCCCTTCAAAGCTCGTCCAGCAAACGATCAATGGCCCGAACGACAACGCCTGCTGTACGTTCAGTGATGCAGATCAGCAGGTCGCAGGAGAATTGATGAGCCTGAACCTCGAAACGGATTTCCAACACCATCGCAAGGTGTTCATTCAGGTTCAATTCATCCAGTGCGTTCGCTTCCTGCTCCCTGTGGACGAGAATGGAGGGTGCGTCATAGCTCACTTGAGTCGCCACCTGTCTTGCCAGCCCACTGATGCAGGCGCCGGTCAGGATATTGGTGACATCAAGCATCAACTCGTCCTGCTGGGCCAGGCCGCCGCCCTTGTAGCCCAGCAGCTCGGCCAGTTCATCTGCCCCCATGGCGCCAAAACACACGAACACTTCTCCGCGTAACTCCCCCAGGAAAGACTGACGGGTGACAATCATGAAGCTTCGGCGCAGATGCTCCGGGATCGCCAGGTTATTCTGTTCCCGAATCAGCGGGTGAATAAAAGGAACCGAAAGCGTCACCATGGTATTGGTCAGCAGGGCCAGTCGCTCGGCCGCCTGTCCCATGGCGATGTTCATCAGTTCCTGCAGGGCGTCACGTTGGTCTTCGGTGAGCTCGGCCAAGGTTTCCATCAAAGCACTCCTATGACGTGCAAAGCATTGAGTACGGCTTCTGCCGTAACTGGCTTGGCGACGAATGCAGCAGCGCCCAGGTCGAATACGCGCTGCCTGGCGAGGGGCTGGATGTCCGCGCTGATCACCACGACGACCACATTGGCGTCTTCGCGCTTGAGCGCCTCCAGCGTCTGGAAACCGTCCATGACGGGCATGGTGAGGTCGAGAAAAAGCAGATCGACGTGCCCGGCGTGGTAGGCCTCCATCACCTCGGCACCATTACAGGCTTGGCGAACATCTTCGGTCAGTGATTCAGGCAGGGAACGCAAGACCATCTTGCGGGACATGGATGAGTCATCGGCGATTAGAACTTTCATGGTGCACTCCACAGGTATGAAGTGTCCTGCGGCCTCGGCCGAGGCCGGAGAAATCAAGACTTCATTAAATCTTCCAATCACTCTAGCGTGACATATAGCAAAGAGCCATGAGGAAATCCCGATATTGCTCTAATGATTTGCGAAGGCTGTCGGGATTTCCCGACAGGTCACCAAGCGTCGGCCCGAAGCTCAGTAACCACTCGCCGCCGTCATCGCCCCGCCGACAATCGCGACCCCCGAACTGCTGCCCAAGCGTGTTGCCCCGGCTTCAATCATCTTCAGTGCCGTCGGATAATCGCGCACGCCTCCGGAAGCCTTGACCCCAACCCCGGCGCCCACGGTTTTACGCATCAGGGCCACGTCTTCGGCGGTGGCACCGCCTCGGCTGAACCCGGTGGACGTCTTGACGAACGCCACCCCCAAGTCCCGGCAGATTTTACAGGCCTGGACCTTCTCTTCGTCATCAAGCAGGCAGGTTTCCAGGATGACCTTCAACGGCACGGCGCCGCACGCCTTGTGGACCAACGCAATGTCTTCGCGCACCGCCTCCAGCAAACCGTCCTTCAACCAGCCGATATTGAGCACCATGTCGATCTCCCCTGCCCCGGCGGCAATCGCCTGTTCGGCTTCGAAGGCCTTGGTGTCGCTCAGGCCGGCGCCCAGCGGAAAGCCCACCACGGCACAAATCACCACGCTGTCATCGGCCAGGCACGATGCGGCGTAAGGCACCTGCCCTGAGTTCAGGCACACCGAATAAAAACCGTGCTCCCGGGCTTCCTCGCACAAGGTGCGAATCTGCTCACGGGAGGCATCGGGAGCCAGCAAGGTGTGATCGATGTACTTGGCCAATGCTGCGGGTTGAAGAGTGTTCATTTAACGAGCCCTTGCCTGTATGTTGCGAATGATCGTGTGCCGCCTGTCACAGCGCCCACACTAATACGTTACAATAATAACACTAAATGTTACTTATCTAACACAAACAATCAAGCCCTGGAATACTCGTGGACAGTAGAAAAGCCGAGCGACTCAAGCTTATCCAACAAGCCTTGCAGGACCAGAACGCCATTCACCTGAGGGAAATGGCGGCGCTGCTGGAGGTTTCGGAGATGACCCTGCGCCGCGATCTCAACCACTTCAGCGATCACCTGCGCCTGCTGGGTGGCTACATCACCCGCGTCGGCAGTGAGGTCAGCGATTACCGGGTTGCCGAGCAGGACACGCGCCACGTCGAGGAAAAGCGCCGCATCGGCAAACTCGCCGCGCGGCTGATCCAGCCCGGTGACACGGTGTTTTTCGACTGCGGCACCACCTCCCCCTTTGTGATTGACTTCATCCCCGATGAGCTGGAATTCACTGCGGTGTGCAGCTCGCTGAACGTGCTGCTTAAGCTGCATGGCAAGCCCAACTGCCACATCGTGTTGTGCGGCGGGACCTTTCACCGCAAGAACCAGGTGTTTGAAAACACGGCCGAAAGCAGCATCCTCGACAGCGTGCGCCTGACCTGGGCCTTCGTGACGGCCGCGGGTGTCAGCCAGGAATTCGGCGTGACGTGCTTCAACTTCAACGAGGTCGAGGTCAAGCAAAAGGTCATGCGCCAGGCCCAGCAACGGGTGTTGCTCGCCGACTTCAGCAAGTTCGACACGGTGCGCACGGCTCACTTCGCCACCCTGGAGGACTTTCAGTACGTGGTCAGCGACAAGAAAATCCCCCGCAGCTACAAGGAAGCCATCCAGGCCCACGGCGCGCAATTGCTGGTTTAACCCAGCAATCGCTGCCGTTCCTGCGCACTCAGATAGCCCGTGGTCACACTGAACGAGGCGCTGGCTCCCGCTGCCAACAGACGCACGTGGCCTTTGGCTTTCTCGGCGTTATAGCCCTCGGGTTCGCACGTGGATGGCAGCACGAACGCCGCCACTTGCTGATCCGGCGTGTGCAGGATCCAGCGTGCGGCGTGCTCGAATTGTTCGGGGCGATAGCGGGTGTAGAACGCCGCGCCATCGGGGTGATCCAGCAGGAAATGCGCCTGGCCGGTGGCATCTGTGCCGACGCCGTCGAAGAAAAACACGATTTCAGGGTCGTACAACTCCGGCTTATCGAGACACGCCAATTGCCCGGGCTGCTCAGCCAATTGCGCCATGTAGGCGCTCCAGTCCGGCGTCGGCTTGACGTGGTCAGGAATGCTGGTACGCAGGCGCAGGCGCTGCATGCCCAATGGCTCGACAAACCGCGCATCGGCAACAAAGGCGTAGTTCATGTGGGCCATGTACATCAACTCCATAGGCTTGCCGGCCAGGTTCGTCACCTCCATGTCGATATCGAACAAAGCCGAGTCGGCGCGCAGGGTCACGCTGGGGCACGCCCGGTAGCGATCGCCGAAGCCCTTGGCGTATTGATAGCGACCGCCCAGGCGCACAAAGCCCTCGCCGATTTCCAGCCACGCCGAGTCCATCGGGGCGCAAGGCATTTCGCCATGCAAGGCGTGGGTGTCATCCGGCGCCGGGCAACCGTTGCGCAGCAGGCCACTGTGAAACATGAAGCAGCCATAGGTATCGATGACCGTCGGGCTGGGCCGAGGTTGCTCGAACAGGTTGCTCATGGTCAGGTCGCAGCCGTCGAACACCGCCGACCAGATCATCTGCCCTTGATAAGGCAGCACCACCAGGCGTCCACGGCTGTTCTCCAGGCTCACGGCCAGCACGCCGGACGGGTAGGTCCAGGCGCTCACCTTGAAATCCTCAGACTGCAGCAGGATCTTTTCCTGCTCGGTAAACACCGCGGGATACAGCGGGATACGCGTGTTCATGAGGCCACCGCCGCTGCTGCGCCCGATGGCAAGGTCGCGGATTGGCGCATGCATTTGAGCGCATACATCACTATCACGATAAAGCACAGCAACGGCACGCTGTAAGCCAGTTGCATGTTGCCGCCGCTGGCGTCGGACAACAGGCCCTGGAAGATTGGAATCACCCCGCCGCCGACGATGCTCATCACCAGCAATGAACCGCCGACGCCGGTGTCTTCACCCAGGCCATCGATGGTCAGGCCGTAAATGGTCGGCCAGCACGGGCCGAGGAAAATACTCACGCCGACCGCTGCATACACCGCCGAAATGTTCGGCACCAGAATGGTGTAGGCCAGCAGCACAATGCACAGCACACCATAGATCGCCAGGACCTTGGCCGGGTGCAGGCGGCGCATCAACAGGTTGGCGATCATCTTGCCGACAAAGTAGGCGGCAAAGGTGGTCAGCAAAAACCATGAAGCGCTGCGCTCGTTCATTCCGCCCATTTGCATGGCCAGGCGGATGGTGAAACTCCACACGCCGACCTGCGCGCCCACGTAGAGAAACTGCGCCAATACGCCAAAGGTAAAACGCGGGTTACGCCACAACCGACCCAGGCTTTGGCGCAGGCTGCCAGGCTTGCTGTCAGCGGGTTTATTGCCCTTGCAGGCGGGGAATCGGGTGATGGCGACCAGGATAAACATCAGTACCAGCACGGCAATCATCCACTTGTAGGGCAACAGCGTGGACTGGATCATTTGCAACTGCTGCACAGCGGCCTCGGAGGCGCTCATCTGCGTCAGTTGTTCCGTGGTGGCGTCAGTGTCCTTGAACATCACGAAGCTGCCGACGTACACCCCGGCCATCGCGCCGAAGGGGTGGAAAGTCTGCGAGATGTTCAAGCGCCGCGTCCCGGTTTCCCGCGGGCCCATCAGGGTCGAGTAGGTGTTGCAGGCGGTTTCCAGGAACGACAGGCCAGCGGCAATCACAAACAACGCCAGCAGGAACATGCCGTACTTGGCCGTTGACGCCGCCGGGAAAAACAGCAGGCAGCCGAACATGTACAGCAGCAAGCCGATCAGGATCGTGCTCTTGTAGCTGAAACGACGCACCACCATCGCCGCCGGAATGGCCACGAAAAAGTAGCCCAGGTAAAACGCCGACTGCACAAAGGCGGTCTGGAAATCACTGAGTAAAAACGCCTTCTTGAAATGTGCGATCAGCACATCGTTCATGCTCGCCGCCGCGGCCCACAGGGCAAAGATGCTGCACAGCAGGATAAAGGCGAACCAGGGCGTGCGGTTCAGGTAGAAACCATCGGGTGTCTGTTGCAGCGCAGGTTTGTTCATTATTGTTCTCCGGGCTGGTTTGAGAGTGTTACTGCTGTTGCTGGAAACGAGCGAACGCTTGGCTGTCGGGATAAGACGTCTGGGTGCCCAGCGCCATGACTGAGCAGGCGGAATACGCCACGGCCTGTTCCATGGCCTGTCGGATACCGCCGTCGCGGCTCCAGTGCTGAATAAAGCAACCGATAAAGGCATCGCCGGCGCCCGTGGTGTCACGTGCCACGACCTTTCGGCCCGGCACCCGGAACTCCCCCTCCTCTCCCACGTACAACGCGCCGTGTTCGCCGAGGGTGACGATCACGTGGCGAATGCCGCTGGCCACCAGCGTGCGCGCGGCGCGTTGGGCGGCATCCGGCGAGTCCACGACCTGGCCGGTGATCAACGCCAGTTCCGATTCGTTGGGGATCAGGAAATCCAGCAACGCCAGGTGCTCCCTACTCAGGCCGGCCAGGGCCGGTGCCGGGTTGAGCAGCACCGCGATGCCGTACCGATGCGCAAATTCGATGGCGTAGTAGACCGTCTCCAGATTGATCTCCAACTGCAGCACGATCAGCGTGCACTCGCGCAGGTTGGCGGCCGCCGCGTCGATGTCCGCCGGCAACAAATGCGCATTGGCGCCTTTGACGATCAGAATGCTGTTGTGGGAGTCGGCCCGCACAAAAATCGGCGCGACGCCGCTGGAAACCCCAGGCACCCGCTGGACATAACGGGTGTCGATACCAAAACGCTGGAAGTTGGCCAGGGTGTTGTCGGCAAACATGTCGTCGCCGACCTTGCTCAGCATCAGCACCTGCGCCCCAAGCTTGGCTGCCGCCACCGCCTGGTTCGCCCCCTTGCCGCCACACCCGAGGGCAAAGCCAGGCGCTTCCAGGGTTTCGCCCTGGGCTGGCATGCGCTCGATGTAGGTGATCAGATCCACCATATTGCTGCCGATGACTGCGATCTTGCTCATTGCTGTTCCACCTTGTTGCAGCACGACCAGGCAGGTCGTGGCGCTCTTGTTTTGTTATTTAAATAACATTAGGTGTGAATATTCAATCTTTTTTTGCAATGGCCGATCTATAAGTCCTGCGGGTGAGTCGGTGCAACGGGCAAAAAAAACCGGCCCACAGGGGGCCGGTCCATTAAGCGGTTATCAGGTCTGCGCTGCGTTACAAGCTGAAGCGATCCACGGACTGCGACAACTTGCCGGCCAACCCGGCCAGCTCATCGGTGGTCGAGGCGGTTTCTCCGATGACACGGCTGTTGTTTTCCGACATCCCGGCAATCATCTCCACCTGGTGGGAGATCTCGTTGCTCGCCAGGCTCTGTTCACCGATGGTGCGCGAGATGTCGTTCACCAACTCGGTCGTATTCAGGGTGGCCTGCAGAATATCGCGGATCGCGCGCTCCACCTCGGCAGTCACCGCCATGCCTTTATCCACCTGGGTGACGCCCTCCTCCATGCTGGTCACCGCTTCCCGGGTGTTTTGCTGGATACGCCCTACCATGTTGGCAATTTCCTGGGTCGAGGCGCTGGTGCGGCCCGCCAGGCTGCGAACTTCATCGGCGACCACCGCAAAGCCGCGCCCCTGTTCGCCGGCGCGGGCGGCCTCAATCGCGGCGTTCAGGGCCAACAGGTTGGTTTGGTCCGCGATGCCCTTGATCACTTGGATAATGCTGAAGATCGCCTCGGACTCCTTGTCCAGCGTACGAATGACCTGGGCCGATTGCTGCGCTGAACGGGCAATGCCGTCCATGTCCTTCACCACCTGGTGAATCACCCGGCCGCCGTCCTTGGCCAAGGCTTCAGCCTGGTTGGCCATGTCCAGGGCACGCCCGGCATGTCGGGTAATCTCTTCGATACTGGCGGTCATTTCACTCGCCGCTGCCGCCATGGTGCTGGCGGCCGCGCTTTGCTGCTGACTGCTGCCAGCGACTTCATGGCAGCCCTGGCTCAAGCGTTCGCTCATGCCATTGACGCCATGGGCATTACTGCGCACCACTTCGATCATGCCGCGCAAATCCCGCTGCATGATGGCGAGGTTGCGGATCAACGAACTGGCTTCGTCCTTGCGCTTGGGTTCGACGATCGGCTCGCTCAAGTTGCCACGGGCGATACTCGCGGCGATGCGGCTGGCAGCCTGCAGCGGCCCCATGATGCTCAAGATGACCCAGCGCCCTTGCGCCAGCAGCAGTAACAGGCTGGCGATCAGCACGGCGGCCAAGGTTAAATTGGCGTGACTGATGGTCTGCCGCGTACTGGTGCTGGTCAGATGGGTATTGCTTTCGATCAGCTCGCTCAAGGCCGCCATTTGATCTTCCAGCTGGGAAAACGCCTTGTTGAAGGTGTCCAGTTCCCCGCGAGCGGCTTCAGGATTGTCCAGGGCCAACGCGACGATGCGCTCCGCGGCGCTGATGTAGGTGTCCAGGCTGGGTCTGATTTTTTCCAGGCTGGTCTTGATCGTGGCCTCCAGCGGCAGCTTAAGGTTGTCCCCCAGTACTTCTCGGAAGTGCTCGGCGTGTTCCTTCAACGAAGTGTTGACCTCGTCCTTGCTGCTGATGCTTTTCCCCAACCCCACGAGCATGGCGGAAAACACGTCGGCACGCAGGGCGTCGTGCATCATGTCGGCTTCCATATGGTTGCGCAGGACCGTCATGCTGACCTCGCTATCCTGCACCGCCTCGCTCATCCGGGCGTTTCCCAGGTAGCCGGCCAGGCTCATGACCAAGGCCGTGAGCAGCCCGGTGGCAATCAATAACATCAAGCGTAATTTGATCGTCATGCCCGCATCCCCATACCCAACAGTCAAAGCAACGTTCTTACCGTTATCGGCATCAATCTCAGTTAGTGAAGCCTAAGTTTGCAGATCTGCGCGAATCCCTTAATCTGATCGACTTTTGCTCTGCCCGGAACTGCCCATGTCTCGAAGTATCGCCCACCTCGCCCTACTGCTCGGGTTGATCACCGCCGTCGGCCCATTCGCCATCGACATCTACCTGCCCGCCCTGCCAACCCTGGGCGCGAGCCTGCAGGCATCGCCGGCGGCGGTGCAGATGAGCCTGACAGTGTTCTTCATGATCATCGGCGTGTGCCAGCTGTTCTACGGGCCGATCAGTGATGTGTTCGGGCGCAAGCCGCCGATTTATGCGGGGCTGGTGATCTTTGCCGTGGGCAGTATCGGCTGCGCGCTGGCGCCTACCATTGAAGTGCTGATCGGCTTTCGTGCCGTGCAGGCGTTCGGTGCCTGTGCCGGGATGGTCATTCCGCGGGCGATCGTGCGTGATCTGTACACCGGCCATGAAGCCGCGCGGCTGATGGCCTTGCTGATGCTGGTGATGAGTGTTTCGCCGATCCTCGCGCCGCTGGCGGGCAGCCTGGTGATCTCGCTGTGGAGCTGGCGCGAAGTGTTTGCCGTGCTGGCGGTGGTGTCCGTCGCGTGCCTGGTCATGACCATCGTGCAACTGCCTGAGGCCCATCCGGCCGAACGGCGGTTGGGCAAGACCCTGGGCACGGCGTTCGCCAGCTACGGTGCGTTGCTGCGCGATCCGGTTTTTATCGGTTTGTCAGTGGTATGCGGTTTTGGCCTGGCCACCTTCTTTGTGTTTATTGGCAGTGCGCCGTTCGTATATATCGAATACTTCGGCCTGACACCGACGCAATTCAGCCTGTGTTTTGCGCTGAACGCTGCGTCATTCTTCGCCATGAGCCAACTCACCGCTCGCCTGAGCGCCCGCTTCGGCCTGGCGCCGCTGATTCGCTGGTCGGTAACGGCGGTGGCCGCCGTCATGATCGTGCTGTCGGCCACCACGCTGTGGGTCGATAGCCTGCCCTGGATGATGGCGCTGCTGTTTATCGGCTTCGGTTTTCTCGGCCTGCTGTTGCCAGCGGCCGGGGTGTTGTCGCTGGAGGATCACGGCGCAGTGGCGGGCTCCGCCTCGGCCCTGCTGGGGGCGATCCAGATGATTACCGCCGCAGTGTCGATGACACTGGTCGGGGTGTTTGCCGACCATACACCGGCGCCGATGCTGACAGGCATCGCGTTGTGTGCCGTGGCGGCGATGCTCACCGTCCTCTGGACCTTGCGCCGTCTGCCGGCGCACTTGGCGAGCGCCCCGCCCTCCTCCTGAGCGGTACCACTCGTCGGGCCTGGCCGGCATCCATTACAACTATCGCCGGCCATGAAACTACTAATCCCATAGCACCGCTCGAAACCTATGGAGATTGGAAATGACTGACTACCCACGCCCACCCTTTGCCCCTCAAGCGCAAAACGTGCCCGGTACCCAGCGCAAAATGGACCCGTACCCGGACTGCGGGGAACAGAGTTACAAGGGCTCCGGTCGGTTGGCCAACAAAATCGCCTTGATCACCGGTGCCGACAGCGGCATCGGCCGCGCGGTGGCCATTGCCTTTGCCCGTGAAGGGGCTGACGTCGCCATCGCCTATTTGGACGAACACGAAGACGCCAGGGAAACCGCACGCTGGGTTGAAGAAGCTGGCCGCCAATGCCTTTTGCTGCCCGGCGATATCGCGCAAAAAGCCACCTGCCAGGCGCTGGTCGACAAAACCGTGGAACAATTCGGGCGCATCGATGTATTGGTGAATAACGCTGCGTTCCAGATGACCCACGAGACGCTCGAAGAGATCGAGGATGAGGAATGGGTCAAGACCTTCGATATCAACATCACTGCGATGTTTCGCATCTGCAAGGCCGCGCTGCCGCATATGAAGGCCGGCAGTTCGATCATCAACACCAGCTCGGTCAACTCCGACATGCCCAAGCCGACCCTGCTGGCCTATGCCGCCACCAAGGGCGCAATCGCCAACTTCACCGGTGGCTTGGCGCAATTACTCGGCAGCAAGGGCATCCGCGTCAACAGCGTCGCGCCCGGCCCGATCTGGACGCCGTTGATCGTGGCGACCATGACCGATGAAGACGTGCAGAACTTCGGCAGCGAAACCCCATTGGGCCGCCCCGGCCAACCGGTGGAAGTGGCGCCGATTTATGTGCTGCTGGCGTCGGATGAGGCCAGCTACATCTCGGGTTCGCGCTATGCGGTCACCGGTGGCAAACCCATTCTCTAAGCCGGCCCCTCTTGCGAGCGCTACGTAAAACGGCGCTGATCGCCTACAAATCAAACCGATCCACCGCCCGCCGCCGCTCGTTGTCGTCACGCACGTCATAGCTGGCGGTGGTCTGGATATTGGTGTGATGCGCCAGCTTTTGTGCAATCGACAGGTCATGCTCCTCGATCACCCGCGTGATGAACGAGCGGCGGAAATCGTGGGGCATGATCTTCACCCCAACCTGCTCACCGCGTTGGCGGGCGATGTAGTAAATCGCGTGCTTGGTGATACGTTCGCGGGTGATATGACTGCCCCGGCGTATGCGGTTGAACAGGAAGCTATCGTCCTGCTCGCCATCCTTGAGCTGCTCGCGCCTGAAGGCCAACCAGGCCTGCAACTTGGCGAAAGCCCAGTCCGGCGCATACTTGACCAGTTCCTTATTGCCCTTGCCAATCACCCGCAAGCTGCGCTCAGCGAAGTTAATCTGCGCCAGGTCGAGGTTCACCGACTCCGATTTGCGCATTCCCGAGCCATACAGGATGCCGATCACCGCTGCATCCCGCAGGCCCTGGGGACGCGGGTCAGCGGCGCAGACTTCCATCATTTCCCGGATCAAGGTGCGCCGCAGATTGCGGCCCTGGCCCAGGCGAGTGCCGGGCGTGGCCTTGACCGTGCGCATTTTCAACAGGTGTTCCTGGCTGATCAGGCTCATGCGCCAGGCCTCGTTCATCACCCCGCGCACCGCATTCACATACAGCGACGAGGTATTCGGCGCGTAGCCGTCTTCGCGCAAAGCAGCGACCAGGGCAATGACGTGTTCGGGTTGCAGCAGATGCCAGTCGATGTCTTCGAGGTTGATGTCCTCGTAGCCCAGGCGGTCGGCGGCATCCTGCAGCACATAGCGCATGGTCAGTTGGCTGGAGGGGGCCAGGCGAGTGAGGTAGAGGGTCAGTGGGTTGCGGATAGACTCAGTCAAGGTAGATCAGCCTTTGGATTAAATACCTCAAACAAACCATTGTTTAATCGAGGTATTTAGTGAATTGGCGAAGACCGAGTCTAACCCAGGAGGGGTCCTGGCACAAAATCACGGGGCCGTGTCGTCATCCTCCGTCCGTGCCTGCGACTGGGTCTGGGTCTGGTTCCATTCGGTGTCCTGCTTCTGCATCAGCGCGAACCAGTGCTGGCGCATAAAGGTCAGGTAAGCCTCCGGCGCCTTGGCGAAGTCCTTCTCGTTGTCATAGCAGCCCGGCAATGGCAACTCGGTGCCCTGCTCCTTGTATTGGCTGACCAGCGCCTGCTGCCCGGCCACACTGCAATCCTTGGGCAGCGGCATGCCACGCAGCGCACCGGCCTCTTCATCCCACCAGGCCGCGCCCACCCGGTCGACACCGCGCAGGCGATACTTCTGCGACTTGCCGACATGCATGATCAGCTTGAATTCATTGGGGCTGACATCGCTGGTGCAGGTGCGCGAATAACCCACGGTGGCCTGGGTGATGCCATCACCGCTGAGGTCAGTGACCTTGGTCGCCGCCATGTCGAAGTGCAGCGCCGCATCGAATTCGCAATGCTGTACGTCGTCGTAGAGCATCCACATGCGCTTGGGGCGGTCGCCGTCGATCAGGTATTGCGCCGCGTAGACAAATGCCGATTGGGTACCATCGTCCTCACGCTCACTGACTTGCTCAGCGAGCACCAGCAGGTTCTTGCCCTGGTGGTCATCCCAGGTATAGGCGGCGACCTGCCTGCCGCGTACTTCAACGCCCTCAGGCACTTGAGCGAGGGTGGTGAGTGCCACGCCGT
Organism: Pseudomonas sp. B14(2022); assembly: GCF_012030485.1. NCBI lineage: Bacteria > Pseudomonadati > Pseudomonadota > Gammaproteobacteria > Pseudomonadales > Pseudomonadaceae > Pseudomonas > Pseudomonas sp. B14(2022). The sequence continues at coordinate 128,523 of NZ_JAAUVM010000015.1, read as the reverse complement.
CATCTGCCCGTCCGGTGGGGACGCACGCTACCGTCATCAACAATCCCATCAAGACGGGCCGCCATTGGCCGCCTACACGCTGCACGCTATTCATCCGAGTACCCTGGCAAGAGATGGCTTACTTTACCGGCACTTGAGGCGCATTGCAGAGAAGATTCTTCAATATAAATGCACAGCAGGCAGTCGCACGGGGCGATACGGCGGCCGGTATTCGGCAAGTCCGGCCCACGACATACAAACCGTTCGTGTTTCGCCCAATTTATAACGCCTTTATCGCCTTAATTAAGTAGCTGAACACTAGCTGTCTACCTGTCAAATAAACGAGTTTTTCATCTGCCTTTCATATCTGTTGCACATTTTTGCGCTTAATCTTGAACGTGAACCTTCAGAGCGAGTCACACAACACCCGCTAACCTGTTGATTACGCTTCATCTTTAGCGCCGTTTTTTTACCAGCGGGCCAGGTGTTCGCCCAATGATTACTACCGCTTTCACGCTCCAAGTTGCTCTAACCCCGAGGTCATGAATCTTTGAAACCCTACCCTATTCATTGCGTGTCGATCGTTATCCCGGTCTACAACGAACAAGAAAGCCTGCCTGAACTGCTGCGCCGCACCACCGCCGCCTGCAAGCAACTGGCCTACGAATACGAAATCATCCTGGTGGATGACGGTAGCCGCGACAACTCCGCCCAATTGCTCGAAGACGCCGCCGCTGAAGACGGCAGCAACGTGGTGGCGGTGATCCTCAATCGCAACTACGGGCAGCATGCGGCGATCATGGCCGGTTTCGAGCAGTGCCGGGGCGAAGTGGTGATTACCCTCGATGCCGACCTGCAGAACCCGCCCGAAGAAATCCCACGCCTGGTGGAGCAAGCGGCCCTGGGCTACGACGTGGTCGCCACCGTGCGTAACAATCGCCAGGACTCGGCCTTTCGCCGCTGGCCTTCGCGCCTGATCAACCTCGCCGTGCAACGCTCCACTGGCGTGGCCATGACCGACTACGGCTGCATGCTGCGCGCTTACCGCCGCACGATCGTCGACGCCATGCTCGCCTGCCGTGAGCGCAGCACCTTTATCCCGATCCTGGCCAACGGCTTTGCCCGCCACACCACCGAGATCCTGGTGCACCACGCCGAGCGTGAACACGGCGAATCCAAATACAGCGCCATGCGCCTGATCAGCCTGATGTTCGACCTGCTGACCTGCATGACCACCACCCCGCTGCGCCTGCTGTCCATCGTCGGCTTCAGCCTGGCGGCCTTGGGCATGCTGTTCGCCTTTGCACTGATCATCCTGCGCCTGGCCTTCGGTGCTGAATGGGCCGGCGACGGCATGTTCGTGCTGTTCGCGGTGCTGTTCGTGTTCACCGGCGGCCAGTTCATCGGCATGGGCCTGCTGGGTGAATACCTGGGCCGCATGTACAGCGATGTCCGCGCCCGCCCACGTTTCTTTATTGAAAAAGTGCTGCGCAACCAACCGGCAGCACCGGCACCCGTGGTCGTCGTTGACGGCCTGGTGTCCTCCCATTCCACCACTACTTCTCCTTCCGATCAGGTTTCGTCATGAATTCAAAAGCCGTTGTCTTCGCTTACCACGATATTGGCTGTGCGGGCATTGAAGCCCTGCTGACTGCCGGCTACGACATTGCCGCCGTGTTCACCCATGCCGATGACCCCAAGGAAAACAATTTCTACGGTTCCGTCGCCCAGCTGTGCGCGCGCAACGGCATCCCGGTACATGCGCCGGAAGATGCCAACCACCCGCTGTGGATCGAACGCATTGCCAAGCTGAACCCGGAATACATCTTCTCTTTCTACTACCGCAACCTGTTGAGCGAGCCGCTGTTGGCCACCGCCAGCAAAGGCGCGTTCAACCTGCACGGCTCGCTGCTGCCTAAATACCGTGGCCGCGCACCGGCCAACTGGGTGCTGGTCAACGGCGAAACCGAAACCGGCGTGACCCTGCACCGCATGGTCAAGCGTGCCGATGCCGGCGCGATCCTGGTCCAGCAAAAAGTCGTGATCGAGCGCACCGACACCGGCCTGACCCTGCATGCCAAGCTGCGTGATGCGGCGACCAGCCTGTTGCGCGATGCCCTGCCGCAACTGGCTGCGGGCAAGCTGCCCGAGACTGCCCAGGACGAAAGCCAGGCCACCTACTTTGGTCGCCGCACGGCAGCCGACGGCAAGCTGGAGTGGAAAAAACCGGCTGAAGAACTGTTCAACCTCGTGCGTGCGGTGACTCAACCGTACCCGGGCGCCTTCTGCTCTGTCGGTGAGCACCAGCTCATCGTCTGGCAAGCCGAAGTGGTCAAGGGCAACGAAGGCCTGGCGCCGGGCCGCGTGATCAGCGTCAACCCGCTGCGCATCGCCTGCGGTGAAGACTCCCTGGTGGTCAAGTTCGGCCAGCGCAACGACAACGGCCTGTACCTGGCGGGTCCGTCCCTGGCCAACGAACTGGGCCTGGTCGACGGCTCCGTGCTGCGCGGTGCCGAGTCCGGCCGCAAGCCGCGCCGTACCCGCGTGCTGATCCTCGGTGTGAACGGTTTCATCGGTAACCACCTGTCCGAGCGCCTGCTGCGTGACGACCGTTATGAAGTCTACGGCCTGGACATCGGCTCCGACGCCATCGAGCGCCTGCGCAGCCACCCAAACTTCCATTACGTCGAAGGCGACATCAGCATCCACACCGAGTGGATCGAGTACCACATCAAGAAATGCGACGTGGTCCTGCCGCTCGTGGCCATCGCCACACCCATCGAGTACACCCGTAACCCGCTGCGCGTGTTCGAGCTGGATTTCGAAGAAAACCTCAAGCTGGTGCGCTACTGCGTCAAGTACAACAAGCGCGTGATCTTCCCGTCGACCTCCGAAGTCTATGGCATGTGCCAGGACCCGTACTTCGACGAAGACACCTCCAACCTGGTGGTCGGCCCGGTCAACAAGCAGCGCTGGATCTACTCGGTCTCCAAGCAACTGCTGGACCGCGTGATCTGGGCCTACGGCGCCAAGGGCCTGAACTTCACCCTGTTCCGTCCGTTCAACTGGATGGGCCCGCGCCTGGATCGCTTGGATTCGGCGCGTATCGGCAGCTCCCGTGCGATCACCCAGCTGATCCTCAACCTGGTGGAAGGTACGCCGATCCGCCTGTTCGACGGTGGCGAGCAGAAGCGCTGCTTCACCGACATCGCCGACGGTATCGAAGCCCTGGCGCGCATCATCGACAACGACAACGATGCCTGCAACGGCCAGATCATCAACATCGGCAACCCGGAAAACGAAGCCAGCATCCGTCAGTTGGGCGAAGAGCTGCTGCGTCAGTTCGAAGCGCACCCGCTGCGCAGCAACTTCCCGCCGTTCGCCGGTTTCCGCGATGTAGAAAGCAAGGCGTTCTACGGCACCGGTTACCAGGACGTGGCCCACCGCAAGCCAAGCATCGAAAACGCCAAGCGCCTGCTGAACTGGGAGCCGACCGTTGAGATGAGCGAAACCATCGGCAACACGCTGGACTTCTTCCTGCGTGAAGCCATGCTCGAAATCGCGGACAAGCGCTGATGCAGGCAGGTCTTCGCATCGACGTCGACACCTACCGCGGCACCCGTGAAGGTGTGCCGCGGTTGCTCGAATCCCTGGATGAGGCCGGGGTAAAAGCGACGTTCTTCTTCAGTGTCGGGCCGGACAATATGGGGCGCCACTTGTGGCGCCTGATCCGCCCGCAGTTCCTGTGGAAAATGCTGCGTTCCAATGCTGCCGGCCTGTACGGCTGGGACATCCTGCTGGCCGGCACCGCCTGGCCAGGCAAGCCCATCGGCCGTGACCTGGGGCACTTGATGCGCCAGGCCAAGGCAGCGGGGCATGAAGTCGGCCTGCACGCCTGGGATCACCACGGCTGGCAGGCCAACACCGGGCGTTGGAGCGGTGCACAGCTGGTGGAGCAGATTCGACGCGGCGTGGAGACTTTGAGCGACATCCTCGGCGAACGCATCGACTGTTCCGCGGCCGCCGGGTGGCGTGCCGATGAGCGTGTGGTGCAAGCCAAGCAAGGGTTCAACTTTCGCTACAACAGCGATTGCCGGGGTACCAGCCTGTTTCGGCCGACATTGGCCGATGGCAGCGCGGGTACGCCACAAATTCCGGTGGACCTGCCGACCTTCGACGAAGTCGTCGGGCCGGTGGTGGCCGCCAAAGACTTCAACGGTTTCATTCTTGACCGGTTTGCCGAGTCGAAGCTCAACGTCTACACGATCCACGCAGAAGTAGAAGGGATTCTGATGGCCAATGATTTTCGCCAGTTGCTCGCCCAGGCAGGGCTGCGCGGCATCGATTTCAAACCCCTGGGCGACTTGTTGCCTGCGGACCTGAGCACCCTGCCCCAACAACACTTGGTGCGCGGCGCATTGAGCGGCCGTGAGGGTTGGCTCGGAGTGCAACAGGCATGATCCGGCGTTGGGCCTTGCCCCTGCTCCTGTTGGCATTCGGCGCGTTCTATTTGCTGCCGCTGGCCACCCACGGCCTGTGGATTCCGGATGAAACCCGCTACGCGCAGATCAGCCAGGAAATGCTGCTGACCGGCAAGTGGGCGTCGCCGCACTTCATGGGGATTCGCTACTTCGAAAAACCCGCTGCAGGGTACTGGATGATCGCGCTGGGCCAGGCGATCTTCGGGCAGAACCTGTTTGGTGTACGCTTCGCCTCGGCGTTGAGCACCGGCTTGAGCATCCTGCTGGTGTACCTGGTGTCCCGCCGGCTGTGGAATGACCCGCAAAAGAGCCTGGTCAGCACCGTGCTGTACATGAGTTTTGTCAGCGTGGCGGCACTGGGCGGCTATGCCAACCTCGATCCACAGTTCACGTTCTGGGTCAACCTGACCGGCGTTGCCCTGTGGTTCTGCTTCGACAGCACCACCCGCAACGGCCGCCTGGGAGCCTGGGCGCTGCTCGGTTTGGCCTGTGGCATGGGCTTTATGACCAAGGGCTTCCTGGCGTGGCTGTTGCCGGTGCTGATTGCCCTGCCCTACGCGATCTGGCAGAAGCGCTTTCGCGAACTGCTCGGTTACGGCCTGGTCGCCGTGGTCGTCGCCATTGTCGTAAGCCTGCCCTGGGCCCTGACCGTGCACCTGCAAGAGCCGGACTACTGGAACTTCTTCTTCTGGCACGAGCACATTCAGCGTTTTGCCGGCGAGGATGCACAGCACGCCGAGCCGTTCTGGTATTACCTGCCGCTGCTGGTCGCGTTTTCGTTGCCATGGGTCGCCCTGCTGCCGTCCACCTTCAAGCAGGCGTGGCAGCAAAAGCGCTTGCCTGCCACCGCGTTTCTGCTGCTGTGGTTGTTGATGCCCCTGGCCTTCTTCAGTCTGGCCAAAGGCAAGTTGCCCTCCTACATCATGCCGTGCCTGCTGCCGCTGGCGTTGCTGATGGGGTCTGCGTTGTCCGCCAAATTGGCCGAGGGCCGTGACCGTGCGTTGCGGGTCAACGGCGGGCTGAACCTGATCATCGGTGTCGTGGCATTGCTCGCACTGACCTGGTTCCAACTGAAAAAACCGGTGTATGAGCACGGCAGTGAAACCCTCAGCCTGGTACTGGTGTTTGCCTTCCTGTTTGGCTGGATCCTCGTCAACCTGCTGCAGGCCGCACGGCCTTTGAAACTGTGGGCCGCGCCGGTGATCGGCAGTTGGTTGATGGTGGCGTTGGTCCCGGCCGCATTGCCCCATTCGGTGGTTTATAACAAGACCCCGGACCAGTTCATCATCGATCACCTCCAGGAACTGAGCCAGACCACCGCGTTGCTGAGCAACGACCTGGGCGCGGCCTCCGCCCTGGCGTGGCGCGTTAAGCGCCCGGACGTGACCCTCTATAACACCATCGGCGAAGTGAAATATGGCTTGGCCTTCGACGATGCGGCCCATCACAAGGTCGACACCACGCAGGTCCAGCAATGGATGAGCGACGCGCGCAAACACGGCGCGGTCGGTGTGGTGATGCGCGTCAAGGGTGACGACGAAATCGCCGAAGTGGCGTTGCTGCCCAAAGACGGCAAGCGCTACGAGCAAGGCAATATCGTGATCCTGGTGTTCCCGCAGGTTGCGCCATGATCACACTGCTCCTGTTCTTGGCGGCCTGCCTGCTGACATGCATGGGCCAGGTCTCGCAGAAATTCGCCGTGGAAGGCTGGCGCGACCAGCCCGACGATTGGACGCTGAAACTGCGCTCGCCGTGGTTGTGGTCTGCCCTGCTGTGCCTGGGTTTTGGTTTGCTGGTGTGGTTGCTGGTGTTGCAGCGTCTGGAAGTCGGCATCGCCTACCCGATGCTCAGCCTCAATTTTGTTCTGGTCACGCTGGTGGCGCGCTTCGTGTTCAAGGAAACCATCGACACACGGCATTGGCTGGGCGTGGCGCTGGTGATTGCCGGTGTGGTGCTGTTGGGGCGCCAGGTATGAGCCGCATTCGTGGTTTCGCCCTGGCCCTGGGCAGCGTTGGCCTGGTCAGCGCCGCCCAATTGGGCATGCGCTGGAGCATGACGCGCCTGCCCTTGCCCGCCGAATGGCTGACGGCATTCAACAGCAACGCCATCGACTTCGGGGCGTTGGGGGTGGTGAGCCTGGCGATCCTGGCCTACGCGCTGTCGATGCTCTGCTGGCTCGGCGCCCTCAAGCACCTGCCCCTGGGCCGCGCCTATTCGCTGCTGAGCATCAGCTACGCGCTGGTGTACCTGCTGGCCGCCAGCCTGCCGGTGTTCAACGAACATTTTTCCCTCTCGAAAACCCTGGGGGTGGCCTTGGTCATCCTCGGTGTGCTGGTCATTAACTCTCGCCGTGCTAGCGCTGCAAGCGCCAGGAATGCCCCATGAAAATCAGTGTATTTGGTAGTGGTTACGTCGGTCTGGTACAGGCCACCGTATTAGCCGAAGTCGGTCACGATGTCATCTGCATGGACGTCGATCAGAACAAGGTCAAGCTCCTGCAGCAAGGCCATGTGAGCATCTTCGAGCCGGGACTGGCGGCCATGGTTAAGGAAAACCTGGAAAGCGGGCGGCTGCACTTCACCTTCGATGAAAAACTCGCCGTCGAACACGGCGAAGTGCTGTTTATCGCGGTGGGCACGCCGTCGGATGAAGACGGCTCGGCGGACCTCAAGTACGTGTTGTCGGTGGGCGATGCGGTGGCCCGCCACCGTATCGAACCGGTGATCCTGGTGGAGAAATCCACCGTGCCCGTGGGTACCGGCGATACCCTGCGCGCCCATATCGAAAAAGTCCTGCACCTGGCCGGTCGGCACCTGGAGTTCGATATCGTCTCCAACCCGGAATTCCTCAAGGAAGGCTCTGCCGTTTCCGACTGCCGCCGTCCGGACCGCATCATCATCGGTTGCGAGCGCGAAGAAGTGCGCGACGTGATGCGTGACCTGTACGCGCCGTTCAACCGCAACCATGACCGCATCATCTTCATGGACCTGCGCAGCGCCGAGCTGACCAAATACGCCGCCAACTGCATGCTGGCCACCAAGATCAGTTTTATCAACCAGATCGCCGAGCTGGCCGAACACCTGGGCGCCGACATCGAGGCCGTGCGCCTGGGCATCGGTGCCGACTCACGCATCGGCTACCACTTTATCTACCCTGGCTGCGGCTACGGCGGCTCGTGCTTCCCCAAGGACATGCGCGCCTTGATCCACAGCGCCAAGCAGGCCAACTGTTCCAGCGACCTGCTGGAAGCCGTGGAAGCCATCAACCAGCGCCAGAAGAGCAAGCTGTTCGACCGCATCAATGCGTTCTTCCAGGGCAACCTGCGCGGCAAGACCTTTGCCCTCTGGGGCCTGGCGTTCAAGCCCAACACCGACGACATGCGCGATGCGCCCAGCCGCGTGCTGATGGAAGCCCTGTGGGCTGCCGGCGCCAACGTCCGGGCGTTCGATCCGGAGGCCATGCAGGAAACCCAGCGCCTCTACGGTGACGAGCAACGGCTGATGCTGATGGGCACGCCGGAGTCCACGTTGGTCGGCGCCGATGCGCTGATCGTCTGCACCGAATGGCAGCAGTTCAAGGCGCCGGACTTCGACCTGATCCACCAGCGCCTGAAAACCCCGGTGATCTTCGACGGCCGCAACCTGTACGACGGTGAACGCCTGGCGCGCAAAGGCTTCCAGTACTACCCGATTGGCCGTGGCGATTCCTGCCAGTTGCCGATTCCCCAGCAGCAGTGGGTGCCGCAGGTCGTGGAAGCCTGATACGTGAACAAAGCTCAGTCGTCCCTGCTCAGCCCAACGATCCGCCGCCAATCCCTCGGCCTGGGATTGCTGGCGCTGTTGTTGTTTATCGCCGGCAGTTGGCACCAGGCGATTATCGGTTTCGACTCACGCTTCGTGGTGTTTGCCCAGGAGATGCTGCGCCATGGGCCGGGGTTTTTCCCCACCACGTACGGGCAGCCGTATGCTGATTACCTCGCCACCTCGACGCTGATGACCTGGCTGTTGTCGCTGCCCCTGGGCCAGGTCACCAGCCTCACGGCCTGGCTGCCGACGGCCTTGGCTTCGGCAATGATCGTCACCCTGGTGTATCGCCTGACGGCGCCCTACTCACAGCGTTGGGGGCTGCTGAGCCTCGCGCTGCTGTTGCTGAGCAGTACCTTCATCAGTGAAACCCGCGCGGTTTCCCTCGACCAGATGCTCGCGGCCATCGCCTTGGCGGTGTTCTACCTCGGTTATGCCCATGACCATTTCGGCGGGGGGAAACGCCTGCACTGGCTGTACCTGCTGCTGATCCTTGGCTTTGCGATTCGTGGGCCGATCGGGCTGGTGATTCCTACGGGCGTGCTGTGCAGCTACTACCTGATCAACCGGCAATGGCGACAACTGTTCAGTTTCGGCCTGCTGGCCCTGGCGCTGCTGGTGGCCTGTGTCGGCCTGCTGCTGCTGATGGCCAAGCTCAGTGGCGGCGAGAGCTTCATGCAGGATGTGATCCGCATGCAGTTCCTGGGGCGGATGGACGGCAGTGAAGGCTCCAGCGGCGCGTTGTACTACTTCACCAGCTCGCTGGGTAATTACGCCCTCGCCTATCCCGTGGCACTGCTGGTGCTGCTGGCGGTCGGGGTCGGTCGGCGACGCGTACCGACGCCCGCGTTGCAACTGGTGCTGTACTGCGCTGCCGCTGGCTTTCTGGTGATGCTGGGCCTGTCGATTCCCCAGGCAAAGAAGGCCCGCTATGTGCTGGCGATGTTGCCGATGGCGGCGATCATTGCGGCGTACCCGTTCCAGGTCGTTGAAGGTCGTCTGTTTGCATGGCTGCGCGGGCTGATGCTGGGTGTCTGGACACTGCTGCCAGGCCTGCTGATCGTTGGGCTGATCTTCGCGCGGCCACGTTATCCGGAGCAGTTGAGCCAGCTGGGGCCGGTGTTTGCCGTGCTCGGGCTGTTGCAAGCCTTGGCATTGCTGGCGTTGTTCAGGGCTCGTCTACGGCCGTTGGGGCCGGCGCTTGCCGCCGTCCTTGCGGTGTGGGCAACGTATATAGCAGTGGTCGAACCGCTCGAACGCAGCATCTACGACACCCGCACCTTTACGCTCCAAGTGCATGAGCAGGTCCAGCAACAGCGCGCCCCGGTGGTATTGCACGGCTTGGGCAAAGACGCCAAGGCGATCAAATTCATGGTTAACCTCGACTGCGATCAGGTGCCGTTGTTTACCCGACAAGCCTCTGACCTGGCTCCGTTACGAGGGCCGGCATGGCTGGTGATGAGCCAGGAGGATTTCGAAGGGCTCAAAGACCCGCGATTTGCCTCTATCACACCAACGTTGACCGGCGAGTTCGACCGAAACCCCTATGTCCTGCTGTACCTGGCCAAAGCCACTCAACCTTGAGTTGCGACGCAGAAAGATCCTACGAAGCTATGCGTAATGGCTGGTGTCATTTCACTTTCCCGCGTCTGAAACCCAACTGTAAACTCGATGGCCACGTGCGGTAACTGTCTACCGCCACAGGCCATGGATAACAACAAGGACGCTATGAGCCGCAGCCAGCACCGCGGCTCACTTCGTGAGAGGACAAACCGTGCCAAATGACCGTTTACCGGATACCCCAACTTCCCTGGCCCGTGATGAAGTGCATATCGGCTACCTGTCCGTTCCGCCGCTGGATCGGCTGATGTGGCTGCGCAATGCCCTGGTGGCACTCAAAGGTCCCTTGGCCGGCGAGCCAGGGCTGCAGGAAAACCTGCAAAAGCACTTGTTCAATGAAGAAACCGATAATCGCGTACTGGGCAAGCTCAATCCTGCTGTCACTTCGTAATAAATTCATTATTTTTGTATTTAACCCTCATTAATATGCATTGGCGCTGACCTATCTGGCACGGCACACTGCGCAGTGTTCCTCCCCCGAATGCAGGAACTTTCAAAGGGCTTTTCCGGGCAACCAGACAAGCCTTTTTTTTGCCCGCCGTTTATGGATTTCTTTTCAATGCTCGCTCGCTGGTTTCCCGCTGCTATCAATACCCGCCCCGCCGAATGGAGCCGTGCCGCGATTGGCATGGCCTTGGGTACATTATTCAGTGTCTGGCTCTGCGCCCAGGTCTTCGGCATGGAGGTGGCGCTGCACCTGCTCGGTCCGTTGGGGGCTTCAGCGGTGTTGTTGTTTGCGGTTTCGTCCGGTGCGCTGGCGCAGCCCTGGTCGATCATCGGCAGCTACCTGTGCGCCGGTGTCGTGGCGTTGCTGGTGGCCCGCGTCCTTGGTCGCACCCTGGGCGGTGCTTGCCTGGCAGCTGGCATGGCCGTGGTGCTGATGTGCTGGCTGCGTTGCCTGCATCCGCCCGCCGGCGGCCTGGCCATGACCCTGGTATTGGCCGATCCTGCCTCCGCCGCCCTGGGCTGGCACGAATTGGGTGCTGTACTACTCGGTGCCGGTGCCCTGCTGGCCTGCGCGCTGGCCTACAACAATGCCACCCGAACACGCTACCCCAAGGGCGCTGTCGAGGTTGCAACGGCTATCCTGCCTGACCCCAAGGCTGCACGAGACCCGGCCATTACCGCTGCCGACTTGAAATTGGCACTGGCCGAGATGGAGCAGTTCTACGATGTGGCACCCACGGAGCTGGAGCAATTGATCCACGCCGCAGAAACCCACGCTCGGCGCCGCAGTATTGGCGAAGTGCTGGCAAGTCGCGTGACCTGAGCCCAGGCCCGGAACCCTGCATAAATGCAAAAACGACCTGCATGATTCCGGGTTGTACTGTGCAAATTTGCACTGGTACGATCACGAGAGTGTTCGCACACGAACATCTTGATAAAGAACAATAAAAGCAGGGAGTTATAGATGACTGCTCAGGTTTCAAGCGAAGCAAGCAGTGCCAATAGCCTTGAGGAAGACGTACTGGCCGAGGTACGCAACCATATCGGCCACCTCACCCTCAATCGCCCCTCCGGCTTGAACGCCCTCACCCTGGACATGGTCCGCCGCCTGACGCAACAGCTGCTGGCTTGGTCAGACGACCCACAGGTGCATGCCGTGGTCCTGCGCGGTGCGGGCGAAAAGGCTTTCTGTGCCGGCGGCGATATCCGTTCCCTGTACGACAGTTTCAAACGCGGCGACACCCTGCACGAAGAGTTCTTCGTCGAGGAATACGCGCTGGACTTGGCCATCCACCATTACCGCAAACCCGTACTGGCCCTGATGGACGGGTTTGTCCTGGGCGGCGGCATGGGCCTGGTGCAGGGCGCAGATTTGCGTGTCGTCACCGAGCGTAGCCGCCTGGCGATGCCGGAGGTGGCGATCGGTTATTTCCCGGATGTCGGTGGCAGCTACTTCCTGCCCCGTATTCCCGGTGAACTGGGCATTTACCTCGGCGTTACCGGCGTGCAGGTCCACGCGGCAGACGCCCTCTATTGCGGTTTGGCCAACTGGTACCTGGACAGCGCCAAGCTGGCCAGCCTCGACCAGAAACTCGATAGCCTGCAATGGCACGAATCGCCCCTCAAGGATCTGCAAGGCGTGCTGGCCAAGCTCGCCGTGCAGCGGCTGCCCGACCCGCCGTTGGCAGAATTGCGCCCGGCTATCGACCACTTCTTCGGCCTGCCGGACATTCCGAGCATTGTCGAGCAACTCCAGGAAGTTACGGTCGCCGACAGCCATGAATGGGCATTGAACACCGTCCACCTGATGCGCACCCGCTCGCCCCTGGCCATGGCCGTGACCCTGGAAATGCTGCGACGCGGCCGGCGCTTGCCGTTGGAGCAGTGCTTTGCCCTGGAACTGCACCTTGACCGCCAATGGTTCGAACGCGGCGACCTGATCGAAGGGGTCCGCGCGCTGATCATCGACAAGGACAAGAACCCTCGCTGGAACCCGCCGACGCTCCATGGGCTGGACAAAAGCCATGTCGACAGCTTCTTCCACCACTTCGAGCAGGTTGCGAAATAAGCCATGCAAGACATTGAATACTCTGAAGAACAGGTAATGATTCGGGACATGGCGCGCGACTTCGCCCGCGGCGAAATTGCCCCCCACGCCCAAGCCTGGGAGAAGGCCGGCTGGATCGACGACGCCCTGGTGGCGAAGATGGGTGAGCTGGGCCTCTTGGGCATGGTAGTGCCGGAAGAATGGGGCGGCACTTATGTCGACTACGTGGCGTATGCCCTGGCGGTGGAAGAGATTTCTGCCGGTGATGGCGCCACCGGCGCGTTGATGAGTATCCATAATTCAGTGGGTTGCGGGCCAATCCTCAACTACGGCACAGATGTACAGAAACAAACCTGGCTGGCCGACCTCGCCAGTGGTCAGGCGATTGGCTGCTTTTGCCTGACCGAACCGCAGGCCGGCTCCGAGGCCCACAACCTGCGCACCCGGGCCGAACTGCGCGATGGCCAGTGGGTGATCAATGGCGCCAAGCAGTTCGTCAGTAACGGCAAGCGCGCCAAGCTGGCGATTGTATTTGCCGTAACCGACCCGGACCTGGGCAAGAAAGGTATTTCCGCGTTCCTGGTCCCCACCGACACCCCAGGGTTTGTAGTCGATCGCACCGAACACAAGATGGGTATTCGGGCCTCGGATACCTGCGCCGTCACCCTCAACCAATGCAGCGTGCCCGAGGCCAACCTGCTCGGCGAGCGCGGCAAAGGCCTGGCCATCGCCCTGTCCAACCTCGAAGGCGGCCGCATCGGCATTGCCGCCCAGGCGCTGGGCATCGCCCGTGCGGCCTTTGAGGCGGCGCTGGCCTATGCCCGCGACCGGATGCAGTTCGACAAGCCGATCATCGAGCACCAAAGCGTGGCGAACCTGCTGGCGGATATGCAAACCCGTCTGAACGCTGCCCGTTTACTGATCCTGCACGCGGCGCGCCTGCGCAGTGCCGGCAAGCCCTGCCTATCGGAAGCGTCCCAGGCCAAGCTGTTTGCGTCGGAAATGGCCGAGAAAGTCTGCTCGAGTGCGATGCAGATCCATGGCGGCTACGGATACTTGGAGGATTACCCGGTGGAGCGTTACTACCGGGATGCGCGGATCACGCAGATTTACGAAGGGACCAGCGAGATCCAGCGGATGGTGATTGCAAGAGAGCTCAAGCACTACCAACTCTAACTGGCACACTACACAACCAATGTGGGAGGGGCTTGCCCCCTCCCACATTTGATCTTCAGTGCTTGAAGGATCGCTTACTTATCTTTGAACTCCGGTGCACGCTTAGCCACGAACGCCGCCATGCCTTCCTTCTGATCCTGCGTCGCGAACGCCGCATGGAACACTCGGCGCTCAAAGCGCACGCCTTCGGACAAGCTCACTTCAAACGCACGGTTCACGCTTTCCTTGACCATCATGCTGATCGGCACCGACTTGCCGGCAATCAGCGTGGCGACTTTCAGTGCCTCGTCCAGCAGTTCATCGGCCGGCACGATGCGCGCCACGATCCCGCAGCGCTCGGCTTCCACCGCATCGATAAAACGCCCGGTCAGGCACATTTCCATGGCTTTTGCCTTGCCCACCGCGCGAGTCAGGCGCTGGGTGCCGCCCATGCCCGGCAGCACGCCGAGGTTGATTTCCGGCTGGCCGAACTTGGCGCCGTCACCGGCCAGGATGAAATCGCACATCAGCGCCAGTTCGCAACCGCCGCCCAGGGCGAAGCCGTTGACGGCGGCGATGATCGGCTTGCGGCGGTTGGCCACGCGGTCGCTGTCACTGAACAGGTCATCGAGGTAGATCTGCGGGTAGGTCAGCTCGGCCATTTCCTTGATGTCGGCGCCAGCGGCGAAGGCTTTTTTCGAGCCGGTCAATACGATGCAGCCGATTTCCGGGTTGGCTTCCAGGCCATCCAGCGCCTGGTTCAATTCGCTGACCAACTGTGCATTCAAGGCGTTCAGGGCTTGCGGACGGTTGAGAGTGATCAGCCCGACGCGGCCCTGGATTTCGAGCAAAATGGTTTCGTAACTCATGTATCGGCTCCTTAGAGATTGCGTGAGATGACCATGCGTTGGATATCGCTGGTGCCTTCATAAATCTGGCAGACCCGCACATCGCGGTAGATCCGCTCCAGGGGGAAGTCGCTCAGGTAACCGTAACCGCCGAGGGTTTGCAAGGCTGCGGAACAGACTTTCTCAGCCATTTCCGAGGCGAACAGCTTGGCCATCGAGGCCTCCACCAGCGCTGGTTTGCCACTGTCACGCAGGGCGGCGGCGTAATGCACCATCTGCCGCGCTACGGCGATTTGCGTGGCCATGTCCGCCAGGCGAAAAGCCACGGCCTGGTGTTCAATGATTGGCTTGCCGAAGCTTTCGCGCTCCCGGGCATAATCGCGCGCCGCCTCAAAGGCGGCGCGGGCCATGCCCACCGACTGGGAGGCGATGCCGACGCGACCGCCTTCAAGGTTGGCCAGGGCGATCCTGTAGCCTTCGCCCTCCTGCCCAAGACGGTTAGCCACCGGCACCTTCACATCCTCGAACAGGATCTGGCAGGTATCGGAGGCATGCTGGCCGAGCTTGTCCTCGATACGGGCCACGCTGTAGCCCGGCGAATCGGTAGGCACGATAAACGCACTGATGCCACGCTTGCCCGCTGCCGGGTCGGTGACGGCAAACACAATCACCACCCCTGCGTTTTGCCCGGAGGTGATGAACTGTTTGCAGCCGTTGAGCACGTAATGGTCGCCGTCCAGGCGCGCGCGGGCTTTCAGGCCACTGGCATCCGAACCGGCTTGCGGCTCAGTCAGGGCGAAAGCACCGAGCATGGCGCCGCTGGCCAGGGGCTTGAGGAAGTGCTCTTTCTGCTGATCGTTGCCGAAGGTCAGGATAGGCACACAGCCCACCGAGTTGTGCACGCTCATGATGGTGGAGCAGGCGCCGTCACCGGCGGCGATTTCTTCCAGGGCCATGGCGTAGGCCAGATAACCCGTGTCGCAACCGCCCCACTGTTCCGGCACCAGCATGCCGAAAAAGCCCAGTTCGGCCATCTCGCCGATGGCTTCCTTGGGAAAGCGATGTTCGCGGTCCAACTCGGCTGCAAACGGTTTGAGCCGTTCCTGGGCAAATTGCCGGGCCGCGTCGCTGATTTGCAGTTGTTCGTCATTGGGCAGCATGGGAGTAGGTCCTTAATACAGGCATTCGACGGCCATGGCCGTGGCTTCACCACCGCCAATACAAATGGCGGCGACGCCACGCTTGAGGCCTTTCTGGCGCAGGGCCGAAAGCAGCGTGACCAGGATCCGCGCGCCGGACGCGCCAATCGGGTGGCCCAGGGCGCAGGCGCCGCCGTGGACATTGACCTTGGCATGGGGGATTTCCAGTTTGCTCATGGTCACCAGGCTGACTACGGCAAAGGCTTCGTTGATTTCGAACAGATCGACCTCGTCGAGGCTCCAGCCGGTCTTGCTCATCAACTTGCGAATCGCCCCCACCGGTGCCACCGGAAACAGCCCGGGTTCATCGGCAAAAGCCGCGTGCCCATGGATCACCGCCAGCGGCTTGAGCCCGCGCTTTTGCGCCTCGGACTCACGCATCAGCAGCAATGCTGCCGCGCCGTCGGAAATCGAACTGGAATTGGCCGCCGTCACCGTGCCGCCTTCGCGGAACGCCGGTTTGAGGCTGGGGATTTTTTCCGGCTTTGCCTTGGGGGGCTGTTCGTCATGCAGGATGGTTTTCTGCTCTTTGCCGACGGTGACCTGTACCGGGACAATTTCGGCGGCGAAACTGCCATGGGTGATTGCCTCCTGCGCACGGGTCAGCGAAGCGATGGCAAACGCATCCTGCGCCTCACGGCTAAAGCCGTTCAGCTGCGCGCACTCCTCGGCAAAGGTCCCCATCAGGCGGCCCTTTTCATACGCATCTTCCAGGCCGTCGAGGAACATATGGTCGATAACGCGGCCGTGGCCCATGCGATAGCCGCTGCGGGCGCGGTCCAACAGATAGGGCGCGTTGGACATGCTTTCCATGCCGCCGGCGATCACCACGTCGACACTGCCGGCCAGCAGCGAATCATGGGCCAGGATCGCCGCTTCCATGCCCGAGCCGCACATTTTGTTGAGGGTGGTGCAACGCGTGGATTTGTCCAACCCGGCGCCCAGGGCGGCTTGACGCGCAGGCGCCTGGCCCAGGCCGGCGGGCAGCACGCACCCAAACAACACCTCATCCACGGCGTCGGCGGCGATGCCGGCACGCTCGACCGCCGCACGGATGGCGGCAGAGCCCAATTGCGGCGCAGTCAGGCCCTTGAGGTCGCCCTGGAACCCGCCCATGGGCGTGCGCACGGCACTGACAATCACGATGGGATCATTCATGGGTCATCCTCCTTACTTGGCCGCCATGCGCAAGGCACCGTCGAGACGGATCACCTCGCCGTTGAGCATGCTGTTTTCAATGATGTGCCGCACCAGCGCGGCGTATTCGACAGGCTTGCCCAGGCGTGGCGGAAACGGCACGCCGGCGGCCAGGGAGTCGCGCACGTCCGGGGTCATGCCGGCCATCATCGGGGTTTCGAAAATGCCTGGGGCGATGGTCATCACGCGAATGCCGAAGCGCGCCAGCTCCCGTGCGGCGGGCAAGGTCAGGCTGGCTATCGCGCCTTTGGAAGCCGCATAGGCAGCCTGCCCGATCTGCCCGTCGAACGCAGCCACCGACGCGGTGTTGATGATCACCCCGCGCTCGCCGTCGGCGTTCGCTTCAGTTTCGGCGATGGCCGCTGCCGCCAGGCGCAGCAAGTTAAAGCTGCCGATCAAGTTGACGTTGATCACCTGGGCAAAGCTGGCCAGCCCGTGGGGGCCACTCTTGCCGAGGATCTTTTCACCGCGCACCACCCCCGCGCAGTTGACCAAACCATGCAAACCGCCAAACGCCGCGACCGTTGCCTGCACGGCGGCTTCGGCAGCGGCTTCCTGGCTGATATCCGCCACTGCGCTGCGGGCGTTGTCGCCGAGCTGCCTGGCCTTGGCCGCCACGGCGTCGGCATTCAAATCCACCAGCATGACCTTGGCGCCGGCCGCGACCAGCATGTCTGCGGTGGCCGCACCAAGGCCGGAAGCGCCGCCGCTGACCAGAAAAATCTTGTTCTCAATCTGCATTATTGGTTCCTTGAACGGTCGGTATCGTCGAAATAGTCGCTCTGCAACGCTACGGCAGCAATGGTCAAAGCCTTCAACATGGCTGACTGGTTTGGCCAATCATCGACCGCGCTGATCGGCCGGTCAGTCCAAGCGATTGGACGCCCGGCTTGCAAGCTCCTAACCTGAGAGCCTGCGCCACCGAAGAAGTCCGCCCACCGATGATCGTACGTCCCAAACCGAACCTGCTGGGCATCCTGTTTTCGCTCAAGGGCTCGATTGCCAAGCGCATCGCCCTGCGTAGCCTGCTGGTCACGCTGCTGGCGTCGGTGATCGTGTTGGTGGAAACCCTGCACCCGGCGTATTTCTCCAAGGTCAACGCGACACCCTTTACGTTGCTCGGGCTGTCGCTGTCGATCTTCATGAGTTTTCGAAATAACGCCTGCTATGACCGCTGGTGGGAAGGCCGCAAGCAACTGGGGCAGATGATCATCGAGGTGCGCTCGCTGATTCGCGAGACCCAGGTGCTCACTGACCCCGCGGAGCGTGGGCGCTTGCTGCGGGGGCTGGGCGGCTTCGCCCACGGGCTGGTCGCGCGTCTGCGCCACGAAGACGAAGCCCGGGCGATAAAGCCGTGGGCCAGCGTGGAAGCGAGTCATCCCAACCTCCCTGACCGGGTGCTGCAACAGCTCGGCGCGCGATTTTCCGCTTTGGCCGAGCAAGGCGCCATCAGCGAATGGCGTTACACCCAGTTGGAAACCCGCCTGGTCAGCCTCAGCCAGGTACAGGCCGCGTGCGAGCGAATCAAAAGCACGCCGCTGCCCTTCCCTTACACCTTGCTGCTGCACCGCACCATTTACCTGTTCTGCATTCTCTTGCCGTTCGCCATGGCCGAACCCCTGGGCTGGCTGACGCCGGTGTTTACCGCCATCGTCAGCTACACCTTCTTCGGCCTCGATGAAATCGGCGACGACCTGGAAGACCCTTTCGGCTTTGACGAAAACGACCTGCCCTGCAATGCGATCCTGCGCACCCTGGAGCGTGAGCTGCTCGCCGCCCTCGGCGAAACCGACCTGCCAGCGGCCCTGGAACCGGTGGAATACGTGCTGACCTGACACGGGTTTGACACCTGCCGTGGTCTGACCGAAGCTTGCGACTTTGCTTCTTCAGCTTTCGGACACCTGCATGTCAAAGTCACGCCGTTACTCCATCGTCGGCCTGTGCGCCCTGTTGTTGATTGTGCTGATCACCTGGTATTTCTCCCGCACCACCCAGGTGGCCGTGCCTCCCGCCATTGCCCATGGCTACTCCAAAGCCCTGAAACAGGCACACAACGGTGAACCGGGCGCCGCGCGTGTGCTGTATCAGCAACTGGGCCGGCCGGACCTGTCACCCGAGCGCCGCGCCGCCTTGCATGCCGAATTGCCCAACTACCCCAGCCCCCAAGCCTTGAAGCTCGCGGACAAGGACCTCAGCAGCGAATCGCCGCTGGTGCGCGAGGCCGCCATCCACAGCATCGTCGGCCTGGTGCCCACCGGCCAGCGCACGCTGTTGCTCGGCCCAGTGCTGGATGACCCCGAACAAAGCGTGCGTTTCACCGCCGCCAACGCCTTGCTCGGCCTGTCGCCAGACACCCTGGGCCTGTACTTCGGGCCGTTGCAGCAGGTGTTGGACGAGTTCGTGAAAAAGCTCAAGGCCGAGCCCGAAACCGCCGAAGGCTGGATTCAACTGGCGCGCCTGTACATTCACAGCGCCCTGCTGCCAGACGCACAAAACGCCCTGGAACAGGCCATGCGCTTGCAGCCGGACAACCTGCAAGCGGTCGTGGCGCAGATCGAACTGCTGGATAAACAAGGCAAAACCGACGAGTCCCGCCAACTGTTGGCACGGCAACTGGCGGCGCATCCTGAGTCGGCCTACCTGCAGCACGCCCTCGGCATGTGGTTGCTGCACCACGGCGAGCGTCCCTATGCGCTGCTGGGTCTGTCCAAGGCGGTGGAGTTGGAGCCGGACAACCAGGATTATCGCTATGACCTCGCCACCACCCTGCACGCCCAGCAGGAATTGGAAGCCGCCCAGCGCCAATTGGAGGAAATCATCCAGCGCCATCCGGCCAATCGCAAGGCACGGGTGCTGCTGGTCAACTATTGGAAAGAAAGCGGTCAACTGCAGAATGTGCAGGTGCTGCTCGCCCAGCTCGAACAGCAAAACCCTGACGATCCGGCCCTCCAGTAAGGCCTGTAGGCGCAATAATCACGCATCAGTTTGAACCGCCGCAAAGCGCTACGGTCAAGAGAACATGGCACGTCCACCTGGATGCGCATCCTCTACTCGTATGTGACCTGAGGGCACTTCTTGTCTACATCCAAAGCGTTGTTAAGCGAAAAAGCAGCCACCGGCATCGAGGGCCTCGACGACATTCTGTGCGGCGGGCTATCGCGCAGCCATCTGTTCCTGCTGGAAGGTGAACCGGGTACCGGTAAAACTACGGTTGCCCTGCACTTCCTGCAGGCCGGGGCGGAAAAGGGCGAGCGAACCCTGTACATCACACTGTCCGAAACCGAGCGTGAGTTGCGCCAGGGCGCCGAGTCCCATGGCTGGGACCTGGACGACAATATCCATATCTTTGAATTGACCCCGCCGGAGAGCCTGCTGGATGCCGAGCATCAGCAGAGCCTGCTGTACTCATCCGACCTCGAGCTGGGCGAAGCCACCCGGCAGATCTTTGAAGTGGTGGAACGGGTCAAACCGACCCGCGTGGTGATCGACAGCCTCTCGGAAATCCGCCTGCTGGCGCAAAGTTCGCTGCGCTATCGCCGCCAGATCCTGGCGATCAAGCATTACTTCGTGCGCTATGACGCTACCGTGCTGCTGCTCGACGACCTGACCACCGAATCCCTCGACAAAACCGTGCACAGCGTGGCCCACGGCGTGGTTCGTCTCGAAGAGCTGACCCCCAACTACGGTGCCGAGCGCCGTCGCGTGCGGGTGGTGAAGTATCGCGGGCAAAAATACCGTGGCGGTTTTCACGACTTCACCATCATGCAGGACGGCATCCATGTATTCCCGCGCCTGGTAGCTGCCGAACATCGCGGTGGCTACACGCGCCAGACCTTGAGCAGCGGCATTCGTGAGCTGGATGCCTTGATGGGCGGCGGTGTCGAGACCGGCTCCAGCAGCCTGATCCTCGGCCCGGCCGGTACCGGCAAATCGCTGATCTCGATGATCTTTGCCGCGGCGGCGGTAGCCCGTGGCGAAAAGGCTGCGTTATTTATCTTCGATGAAGAGCTGGGCCTGCTGTTCGAGCGCATGAGCAACATGGGCATCGATCTCGCCGCCCTGCAAGCCACCGGTAACCTGCTGATCGAGCAAGTGGACGCCGCCGAGTTGTCCCCCGGCGAGTTCTCACACCGCGTGCGCCGCTGCGTGGATGAACGCGGGATCAAGACCGTGGTTATCGACAGCATCAACGGCTACCAGGCGGCGATGCCGGAAGAAAACGCGCTGATCCTGCATATGCACGAACTGCTGCTGTACCTCAACCGCCGTGGCGCAGCGACATTCATGACCGTCGCACAACACGGGCTGGTCGGCGACATGCAGGCGCCTGTCGACATTACTTACCTGGCCGACACGGTGATCCTGTTGCGTTACTTCGAGGCCCTGGGCAAGGTCCGCCGCGCCATCTCGATCATCAAGAAACGCACCGGCGCCCACGAGTCGACCATCCGCGAATACCGTATCGGCAGCCGTGGCATGACCGTCGGTGAACCGCTGGATAACTTCCAAGGTGTCTTGCGTGGGATCCCGACCTATATGGGCGCCGGTTCCCCTTTGCTCAAGGATGAGGGCGTGTGACGACCGTACCACACATATCCGAACGCGCAATCGTGCTGGCGCCAATGGGCCGTGACGGCTCGCTGGCGCTGATGATGCTCAACCAGGCCGGTTACAGCGGGATCATCGCCAGCAACCTGACGGTGCTGTGCGAAGCGCTGGAGCAAGGCGCCGGCATGCTGATCATTGCGGCCGAGGCCCTGCGTGGCGCGGACCTGGAGCCGCTGCTGGAGCATCTGCATCGTCAGCCCGCCTGGTCTGACCTGCCCATCGTGTTAATGACCCACCATGGTGGCACCGAGCACAACGGCTCATCACACTTCAGCGGCTTGCTGGGCAACGTGACCTTCCTGGAGCGTCCCTTCCACCCCGTGACGTTGATCAGCCTGGTGAGCGCAGCCCTGCGTGGGCGGCGCCGCCAATATGAAGCACGGGACAGGTTGATCGACCTGAGCGAGAGCGAACTGCGCCTGCAGCGCACCCTTGAGACGCTGGAGCAGCAAGTCGAAGAACGCACGGCGCAGTTGCGCAGCAATGAAGAAGCCTTGCGCCAATCCCAGAAGATGGAAGCCGTCGGCCAGTTGACCGGCGGCATCGCCCACGACTTCAACAATATGCTGACCGGCATCATCGGCAGCCTGGAACTGCTGCGAAGGCGTGTGTCCCGTGGCAAGCTGGATGACCTCGACAGCCTGATCGACCTCGGCGTGACCTCCGCCAACCGCGCCGCCGGCCTCACCCACCGCTTGCTGGCGTTCTCGCGGCGCCAGTCGCTGGATTCCAAGCCGGTACAGATCAACGAACTGGTCACGTCCATGGGCGAGCTGCTGCAACGCAGTCTCAACGAAAGCATCGCCTTGGACATGCGCCTGGACAGCCAATTGTGGACCGCCGAAGCCGACCCCAATCAACTGGAAAGTGCCCTGCTCAACCTCGCACTCAACGCCAGGGATGCGATGCCGGGGGGTGGGCGGCTGACGGTCGACACCAGTAACCGCCATCTGGACAGCGTGTTTACTGCCGCCTACGGCACGCTCACGCCGGGCGACTATGTGGAACTGAGCGTCAGCGACACTGGCTGCGGCATCCCTGAAAGCCTGATTGGCCGAGTATTCGACCCATTCTTCACGACTAAACCCATCGGCCAGGGCACCGGCCTGGGCCTATCGATGATCTACGGCTTCGCGCGCCAGTCACGCGGGCATGTCACCATCCACAGCGAGGTGGGCAAAGGCACCACGGTGAGTCTGTTCCTGCCGCGCTATATCGGTGAAATCAGCGAGGACAGGCCGTTGGACCCGGCGCTGCTGCCTGTCGCCAATACCGGTGAAACCGTGCTGATCGTCGAGGACGACCCGGCGGTGCGCGTGCTGGTCAGCCAGGTACTGAGCGAACTGGGCTACGCGTTTGTCGAAGCCGGCGATGCCGATAGCGCACTCCCGATTATCGAATCCAGCCAACGCATTGACCTGATGATCAGCGACGTAGGCTTGCCCGGAATGAACGGGCGACAACTGGCAGAGATCGCTAGGCAGATTCGCCCCGAGCTGAAGGTGTTATTTATTACCGGATATGCCGAGCATGCGGCGGTGCGGGGTGGTTTCCTGGACCCGGGGATGCAATTGATCACCAAGCCCTTTACCTTTGACTTGTTGACGGCGAAGGTGCGGGAGATGACTCACATAAAGGCCAGTGAATGAGGCGCAGGTCAAGCGAAACGCTGGGTCTCGACCGGGCCCGCTGACAGGCTATTTACGTTGAAGGCCACGAATTTGGCTCATTGAAAACTTCGTTAATGACCTGCAATGTCTGAAGTTTTACTTTTAGATACAGGAAGTAATACTCAAGTGCCGTCGGTGAGTCACCTATGTATCGGCGCCCAGCGCATTTAGTAACTTCCGGCAAAGGGTAGAGTTGGAACGTTAGAGGCTAATGCCAATACCAAGTGTTAAACCGCGGGCGCAGTTACAACACCCGGGGTATGTTCATTTGCCTCTCAGAGAATGCCCCTCATGATTTCATCCGATAGCGTTACTCTTCCCCGCCAGCATCTTCAGAGCACCCCGCAAACATCAACTTCCGCCTCGTCCCATGCGCCTCTTGCTGAATCTTCTTCCGAGTGGGACATCGATCCGATACGTAATCAACGATCTATTCGGAGTATCGGGCAAAGATCGCTTCTCGCCCAACAAAGTGTCCAGAATCAGTTGCCACCACCTCTGCAAAAAAATTCGATGACGGCGGCCGATGCCATTGGCCTACAAGCACTTATCGATGGCCTGACTAAAACAGGTGAGTTGCAGAAACATCAATACTATGGCACTGAACGGCGGCTTAGATCGTTGCAGATAACCCTGCCACCAGAATCTTACATTGCGCGCAAGAACAACCTTCTCGAAGGGCAAAGCATGAGCGCCGAACGATACATCCAGGCGCTGGGTTTGCCGTTACCCACCAGTTGGCAAGAGACCTTGCGATTGACCCAGAAAATTGCCATGCCATTGCCCGCACCGCCTGCGTTGGGTGATTTCGGCGGGCTGCTGGGTCGGACGGTACCCCTGGCTCAATTCCAGCAAGACCGCGTGCGCGCTATCGTCAACGAATCAGCTAATACCAGCATTCAGTCCTTGATCATACACGCTGTCACCAACACAGAATCACCCGTAACCCCTCGCAAGGTACTCGAACAGTTGATCGCAAACCCCCAGGCGCAGGCACTGGGTCAGAAATTGGAAGCCGAACTGCAGGGCATTTCAACCACAACCAGTGTCAATGAATGGTTGATGACAGCGGTGGCACTGGAACTGGGCATCACGCCCGAAACACAGCGCAACCGTATCGCAGGCTATGACCTGAACCAGCCCGACAATTGGGGCAAACCCGCTTCGGCGATCATCGCGGCGGTCAATGACCATCTAGAACGTGAAAACGCCAATGTCCCTGACGTGAGGGGTTATTTGCTGCTCTCGCGGGTCGCGCCGCAGTTTCTGGTCAAACAGTTGCCCGAGAACCTGGTGTACGGTTCCAACGAGTGGGCTGTGTTCAGTGCTGCCGTTTCGCGCATTGAGCAACAGGCGCCCGGTACTGCGGCGACCATGACATTTGACCAAGTGATCGAGTTCGGCAACACCTCTGCGGTCAGCGAGCGCCAAGCGGTGCACGCCGCCCTTGCTGAACGCAACGCCATGGTTGACTGGGGTATCGTCAATGGTTTTCTCATTAAGGATGACGATGACAACTACGACCCAGCAGCGATTGAGCACACGCGGAGCAAATTCAACGAGCAGATAACAGAACTGAGTACACGCCTCGCGGTGTTCTCCTCACCGCTGCCGACCAGAAAAGCCTTGGCAGAAGCCGAACTCAAAAAAGTACTGGGCGATGACGTCCCTCTCGAGAAAGAATTCATCAAGCTGGGCCGCCAAAACAGAGGTGGCACAGCATACTCGATTATTGATCTATATATGTCGGGTCGGCTCAAGGCCGATACGCTCAGGTCTGATTTTGACAAGGAGCTACTAAAAAAACTCGAGCCTAAATTCGTTGAGCTTCCCGATATCGAAGAAGTATTTAAAGAAACGTTCACGCCTTATTTCGACGGGGTAAAAAAAGCCTTTACCTCGCGTATAAAGAATCAAATTTCACGACTCCCTTTAGAAGACCGAAAAAACTTTGGATTCGGGGGATTAACGGCTTACTCCGTTCGCCTACCACTGCATGAGGATAGAGAAGATGATATCAGTCAAAAACAATACAAAAAAATTGGACGCGATTGCATATTGTTTAAAACGGTGCGTGGCGAGAAATCCACCTACTATGAGTTTTCTGTAAGCGATCAGACTATTCGCAAAAAAACCGACCTGCCTGACGATCTGCCGATCGGTGCAACCCGTATCTTCCGTGGGGTAGACGGCGATAAATATATCGAAGGGTTTGAACGGCTGCCGTTTGACCTGGATAAGTATGGGATCGGGAATGGAGGGCTACCACCGCCAAAAGTCCCCGTCATTATTGATCGGGTCAAGATCCAGCCCGCGTCAATCAGCTCCGGCGCCGACGAACCGAATTCGACAACTGCCCCACTCAAGACGTTCTTTACCGCGAAGACCGATGCGATTGCCAAGACCGTCAGCGAGCATTTTTTCAGCGACAAGGACAGTTTCGAGGCAAATGCTTCAGGTGAAACAAACTTTGAGAAGCGGTACCGGAAAAACAATAAACTCAGCAACGACATTCTGAATGTAATTATTCCGTTCAAATCCGCTATCGAAAACGCGATTGAGGGTAAATGGGACGACGCCATCGGCGATGCAATGCTGGATCTGATAGCGCTTTATAATCCTGGCGCCAAAGGCAGCGGCATTGTTAACAGAACCAGTAAAACAACGGCTATGAGGCTACTGACAGGCGTCAAGAAATTCGGTGGCGCCGTGCTTAAAGACGCCAATCTTTTCGCTGACGTGGCGGACCTGACGCGCTTGTTGACGAAAGGTGCGAGATCCGCAGCATCGTCACTCTCTGACGGTGTTCATTCCCTACAGATGTCTGGCCGCAGTTTGCTCAATGCTCCTAACGGCCTGGACAGCGTGTCGATGGGTACCCTCAAGTATCAAGGCGAAGTTATGGAGGGTGCGGCAGCGTTCAAAGATAACAAGTGGTACGCACTTGATCCCTTGTCACTAAAACCTTATGGCGCACCGCTGGAGGATTTCTTGCCCTCGCTGCAGAACCAAATGGCAGAACTCGGGAAATGGGCGACTGCGGACAGCCCCCGAAAGACACTCGATGAGGCCGTTGTCAAAAGCTGGAAAAAGACCGTTAACGACCATCGCACTGGACCGCAAAAAGCTCAGTTTGAAAGCGGATACCAATCAGGAAACCCCCAAACTATCAGAGGGTTCTCCAATTCCATGAAGCCCGCAGATATCATAACCTTGGCTGGCAATAAAAACCTTACCGCCAAGGAGGTCGGGATGCTGCTCAAGCGGTTCGACGATCTCTCTTACCAAATCGGTCGGGTTGGCTCAGCTCGTTTTATCGATGCCATAGAACCAGGGCTCGGCAGCGTAATACCTATGCCTCAAGTCATATACCTTTCCAAGACCGGGCAATTGTCCAATGGCCAATGTGCCGCGCTGTCACGTGTCATGGCGGACGCCATGGCAGAAGGCAAAGAACGGTTATTGATCAAGAACATGCTCAGTGCAGCGGCCTACCCGGCCGATCCGGCCTCCAGAGAATTTACTGCCAAACTGAGCAAGATCCAAACCCAAGTCGGCGCGCGAAGTGCTTTTCATGCTCAACAGACGGTGCGTCAGGAGACGGTTCAAGGCATCGTGAATGAGCTGGCCGACGCCAGCGTATCCAAGTCAATAATGATCGACTCTCCTGGTCACGCCATGGCGGCTGGCGTAAGGGTTGATGACACAGGAAAGAGCTTCTACTTCTATGACCCTAATCATGGGCTTGCGAAATTTTCCAATGCACAGGACATGGAAAAGGCACTGGAGAAACTGACTCGCGACAAGAAACTGGAGCCAGGCTACGTGACTCATAGTACTGACCCCGCTAAATTGGAGTTCAAGGTCTTCGACCATACTGATGCGTGGCAGCGAACAAATAGTGTGCTGAGTACGGATGTTAAAAAGCTGTATGACGCACGACTCGCCATCCGACCAGACAGCGAAAGAAGTGCTGAAAAGTTCATGGTTCGTTTACTCAATGAACGTCTTGCCACCCCCGGGACCAAGGCGAGTGTCCGAACCCTTGAGGAACTGAAGAAATTTGACTTCGCTGTCCCAACCCAAATATTTCGAGGGCATACAGCTACCGGGGATACTCTCGCGACCGGCCTCAGGCGTGCAGCGGGAACGGACTCTTCCGGCGACGACTATCTGGCTGCGATTATCCAACATACGGCAAGAACATCAGGCAGTGGCGGTGAAGTCATGTCATTCAGCGCGAGCAAGGCCAAAGCCAATAGTTTTGCCACTCAGTACTCAACACCCTCTAAGAAGGTGCCCGTCTTTACTGTCGACACCACCCAAGACCCGAACGCATTTCGAACGGTGGTCGATATCGTTCTTAAAGACGGGGAAAGACTGGTCGGGGATAAAAAAATCACTAAAGCAACCCTTCTGCAAGCCGTTGAAAAATTGAACGGGCAGGAGTTAGAGGTCTTTTATGTCAAAGGGGACATACCGCCGGCATTTATGGTGAGCTAAAGCACCTCTCACCCTACGCTCAATGCCAATAGGAAAAAACTGACACCTTGAACCTATGAAAGCGAAAGCAGCGGCGTCGGACTTTCGACGCCGCCCCGCCCTCAGGCCAATAACCGCTGTATATGCTCCTGCAACGTATCCAGATCAAACGGCTTGGCCAGGATCGGCGCATTGCGCGTGATCGGGCTGTTGCAGTCGAGAATTTCCTGCGGGTAGCCGCTGATAAAGATCACTTTCAATTCCGGGCGCAACTTGAGCGCGGGCTCGGCGATCTGCACGCCGGAAATCCCACCGGGCAAACGGTAGTCGGTGACCATCAGGTCCAGGTGCGGCTTGGTGGCGAGGATTTCAAAGGCCTGCTCCCCGTTGATCGCCTTTAACACCCGATACCCCAGGCCGGCCAGGTACTCACCCAGCACAAACATAATGGATTCGTCGTCCTCGACGATCAGAACGACATCTTGTGCATCTTCACTCATGGGAAGCCTTTGTCCGGTCAATTGCTGCAATTACGACCATGGGGTCACGCAGAGGTTGCGTCGGGGTGACGATTGATTTCATGCCGACTGTTCAAGGGGCAGGCACACCCGAAACAACGCGCCCTCGCCTATCCGGCTCTCGACCTCGATGGTGCCGCCGTGGGCTGCAATGATCTGTTCTGAAATAAACAGCCCAAGGCCCAGGCCCGCTGATACCTGGCTGGCGGACACGCGTTCGAACTGCTGGAAGATACGCTTCTGGTTCGCTTCACTGATGCCGATCCCATGGTCGCGCACCTCGACCCGGGCCTCGCCATGTTCGCTGTACACGCGCACCTCCACCGGGCTCTTGGCCCCGTAGCGCAAGGCGTTGGTCAGCAGATTGGTGATCACCTGCTCGATACGGAACTCATCCCAGTTGCCCACCACGGGTCCACCGGCAACCAGTTGCATCGACGATTCGGCGGCAGCCACTTGCGGAGCGAAATTCTCCACCAGGTTGCTTACCAGTTGCGTCAGGTCGAAGCGCCCCGGGCGAATCGACAATTTGCCGGTGCGGATACGCGAGACGTCGAGCATGTCTTCGATCAGGCGGATCAGGCTCTGGATCTGACGCTCGTCGCGGTCGACCATGGCGTGCATCTTGTCCAGGGTGAACGCGGCGGCGTTATCCCGCGCCAGGTGCATCTTGCGCAGCTGGGTTTCCAGGATCAGGCCGTTAAGTGGCGTACGCACTTCGTGGGCGACGATCGACATGAAGTCGTCCCGCATGCGCACTGCCTGCTCCAGCTCGGCCTGGGTGGCCTGCAGGCGCGTCAGCAACAGCTCCTGCTCGCGACGGCTGCGCTCCAGCGCTTCCACCTGCAGTTTCATCGCCTTGCTCTGGCGGTACAGGTCGACGAACACATTGACCTTGCTCTTCACCGCGTGGATATCCAGCGGTTTGTGCAGGAAATCCACGGCGCCGCTTTCGTAGCCCTTGAAGGCGTAATTGAGCTCACGGCCTGCGGCGCTGACGAACACAATCGGAATGTTCTTGGTTTTTTCGGTGCCGCGCATCAGTTCGGCCAGCTCGAACCCGTTCATGCCGGGCATCTGCACATCAAGAATCGCCAGGGCGAACTCGTGCTCCAGCAACAGGGACAAGGCCTCGTCGGCGCTCAATGCCTTGAAGACCTGGCGATCCTCGCGCTTGATCAGCGCTTCGAGGGCCAGCAGGTTTTCCGGCAGATCGTCAACGATCAGCAGTTTGGCCTGGACAGTACTTAACATGGGGAGGATTCCAGGGAAGCCAGCAATGCGGCAATGCGGCTCAAAGTCAGAATATGGTCGGGTATATGCAAGGCCAGGGCCGCCTGCGGCATCACGGCGATCCGAGCTTCACTGGGGTCCTGTACCACGGTGGTGCCGCCCGAGTGCTTGACATGGGCCAGCCCGTGGGCGCCATCGTGGTTGGCGCCGGTCAGGAGAATCGCCAGCAGCCCCTTGCCATAGGCGTCGGCGGCCGAGGCGAACAGGTAATCGATAGCCGGCCGGGAATGGTGTACCCGGTCTTCCTGGCTCAGGGACAGGCTGCGGTCATGCTCTACCGAGAGGTGATAGCCGGGTCCGGCGAAATAAAGCGTGCCTGCATCGATTACCTCCTTGTCCCGCGCTTCGCGCACGGGGATGGGCAAGCGCCGCGCAAAGACTTCCGCCAGTTGGCTGCGGCGCTCATCCGGCAGGTGCAAGACGGCAATGATCGGCAGGCCGAAGGACTCGGGCAGTTCGCTGAAAATACTCAGCAACGCTTCGACGCCGCCGGCGGAAGCGCCGACGACGATGGCTTCAATCCCGCGAATCGGGTTGGCTGCAACGTCGCTCATGATTTTCGGTAGATCCGTTCCTGTTTGACCAAGGGTTCGAATTGCTTGTTGTAGGCGGAAAAATCCAGGGTTTCCTTGCTGCCCAGCACCAGGAAGCCGCGATGGCACAGCGACTCATGAAACAATCCGAATGCTCGATCCTGCAACTTTTTATTGAAGTAAATCAATACGTTACGGCATGAAATTAATTGAGTTTCTGAGAATACACTGTCGGTCGCCAGGCTGTGATCGGCAAACGTCACGTTCTCGCGCAGCGTCTTGTCGAAGATTGCGTAATCGTAGGCCGCCGTGTAGTAGTCGGCAAATGATCGTTGCCCCCCGGCCTGTTGATAATTGGCGGTGTAGGCCCGCACATTTTCCAGCGAGAAAATGCCCTGCTTGGCTTTATCCAGGGACGCCGGGTTGATGTCCGTGGCGTAGATGATCGTGCGCTCCAGCAAGCCCTCTTCACGCAGCAGGATGGCCATGGAGTACACCTCCTCCCCAGTGCTGCAACCGGCGATCCAGATCTTGATCGACGGGTAGGTCTTGAGCAGCGGCACCACTTCCTGGCGGATCGCCAGGAAGTGCGAGGGATCGCGAAACATCTCGCTCACCGGGATCGTCAGAAATTGCAGCAACTGCATGAACGCTGCCGGGTCATGCAACACCCGCTCCTGCAGCGCCGAAATCGTGGCGCAGTCGAACTGGCGCAAGGCATGAGCCACGCGGCGTTTGACCGACGCGCCGGAGTAGTCGCGAAAGTCGTAGCTGTACTTGAGGTAAATCGCCTCGATCAACAGGCGCAGCTCAATATCGCTGCTTTTCTCCAAAAAACGTTGCTCCACTTAAATGCGTTCCATCTTGGGTAGCCATACGCGAATCAGCGAGAACAGGCGATCCAGGTCGATCGGCTTGGCCAGGTAATCGTTGGAGCCCGCCGCGAGGCAACGCTCCTGATCGTCCTTCATGGCCTTGGCCGTCACGGCGATGATCGGCAGTTTCTTCCAGCGCGGGTCCTGGCGGATCAAGGCGGTGGCCTCGTAGCCGTCCATCTCCGGCATCATCACATCCATCAGCACCAGGTCGATATCGTCGACTTCATTGAGTCTCTCGATGGCTTCGCGGCCATTACGGCCGATCACCACCACGGCGCCTTTGTGCTCCAGGGCGCTGGTCAGGGCGAAGATGTTACGCACATCGTCGTCCACCAACAGGATCTTGCGTCCTTCGAAAACCTTGTCGCGGCTGCGGGCGGTCTTGAGCATCTTCTGGCGGTCATGGGACAGCTGGGATTCGACTTTGTGCAGAAAGAGTGTGACTTCGTCGAGCAGGCGCTCCGGTGAGCGGGCGCCCTTGATGATGATCGAGCGCGAATACTTGCGCAATTCGGCCTCTTCATCACGGGTGAGATTGCGGCCGGTGTAGACGATCACCGGCGGGAACGAGCAGATATCTTCGGTGGCCATGCGCTTGAGCAACTCGTTGCCCAGCATGTCCGGCAGCTTGAGGTCGATGATCATGCAGTCGTAGACGTTGTTGCGTAGCAGGTCCAGCGCTTCCTGGGCGAAGCCCACGGCGGTGATCTCGATGTCATCGTCGCCGATCAGGCGGGCAATGCTGTCGCGTTGGAGGTCATCGTCCTCCACCAGCAGCACGCGCTTGACCTTCTGGGTCAGCTTGGCTTCCAGACGCGCAAACACGTCCTTGAGCTCTTCGCGGGTGGTGGGTTTTACCGCATAGCCGATAGCGCCCATGTGCATGGCGGCTTCGACGCGGTCTTCCACGGAAATCACATGCACCGGGATGTGGCGGGTGTTGGCGTGCTCCTTGAGGCGTTGCAGCACGGTGAGGCCGGAATGGTCCGGCAGGCGCATGTCCAGCAGGATCGCGTCGGGGATGTATTCCTCGGCCAGGCTGTAGCCTTCGTCCGCGCCATGGGCCACGAGGCACTGGTAACCCAACTCATGGGCCAGGTCGAACAGGATGCGCGCGAAGTTCGGTTCATCCTCCACCACCAGGATGCAACGACTGGTGAACGGCGCTTTGTCGCGGTCGTCGGCAAACCGCGGGATCTGCTTGGCGTCGGCAACCGGCAGCGGTGAGATCGCGATGGGCTTGGGCGCGGGGGCGGCCACGACCTGGCGCGGTTGCTCGATCGGCGCGGCGTCTTCCTCGCGTTCGACATACTGCTCCGGCAGCACCAGGGTAAAGGTGCTGCCTTTACCGGGTTCGCTGGTCACGCTGATATAGCCGCCGAGCAACGCGGCCAGGTCGCGGGAAATCGACAGGCCCAGGCCGGTGCCGCCGTAGCGGCGGTTGGTGGTGCCATCGGCCTGGCGGAAAGCTTCGAAGATGCTTTCCTGCTGGTCCGGCGCAATACCGATACCCGAATCACGCACGGTAAAGGCAATGCCCTCGCCCGGCGCACGGGACACCGACAGGCTCACTTCGCCCTGCTCAGTGAACTTCACCGCGTTGGACAGCAGGTTCTTGAGGATCTGCTCCAGGCGCTGGCGGTCGGTAAACAGCATCACCGGCGCACCGTTCTGTACCTCCACCTGGAAGCCCAGCTTACGGTCAGCGGCCAACGGTTCGAACATCCCGCGCAAGCCATCGACCAGGCGCGCCACACTGGAGTTTTCCGGGCGCACTTCCAACTTGCCGGCTTCTACCTTGGAAATATCGAGGATGTCGTTGATCAGGTTGAGCAGGTCGTTGCCGGCCGAATAGATCGACTCGGCAAACTTGACCTGTTCGGCGCTGAGGTTTTCCTGGGGGTTTTCCGCCAGCAACTTGGCCAGGATCAACGAACTGTTCAGCGGTGTACGCAGTTCGTGGGACATGTTGGCGAGGAATTCGGACTTGTACTTGCTGGAACGCTGCAACTCATCGGCGCGGTCTTCCAGCTCGAGCTGGGCCTGGTTGAGCTGGACGTTCTTGCGGTCCATGGCATCGCGCTGCTCGGCCAGGGTCTGGGTCTGTTCGGCCAGTTGCTCGTTGGTCTGCTCCAGCTCGGCTTGCTGGGTTTCCAGGTGGGCCTGGGATTCCTTGAGGATGCGCGACTGCTCTTCAAGCTCTTCGTTGGCGGTCTTCAGTTCTTCCTGCTGCACTTGCAGCTCTTCGTTGAGTTGCTGGGTCTCGGCCAGCACTTCCTGCAAGCGTTGGCGGTAGCGCGCCGCTTCGATTGACGTGCCGATATTACCGGCGATCAGCTCCAGCAGTTCTACATCACGCTCTTCCAGCGGTCGCAGGAAGCCCAGCTCAATCACACCATTGACACGGTCGTCATCGCTGGTGGGCACCACCAGCACGCTACGGGTCGAGCCTTCGCCGAGGCCGGAGCTGACCTTGAAGTAGTCGACCGGCACATCATCAAGGCGAATCAGCCGGTCCAACTGGGCGGCCTGGCCCACGATCCCCTCGTCGCTGTAGATAGCCTGTTCAAGCTGTTCCTGTTCCCGGGAGAAGCCATACGTCGCCACGCGCCTGAGGCCGCCGTGCTCTTCACGCACATACAGCGCCGCCACCGCCGAGCCCATGTACTGGGCGAAGAATTGCAGGATATTGCGGCCCAGCATGTTGAGGGTCAGTTGGCCAAGGACTTGCTCGGCCAATTCGGTCTGGCCATTGCGTAGCCAGGCTTGTTGTTCCAGGCGCAGTGCGATCTTCTGTTGTGACGCGAGGTTTGCGCTATAACTACCTGAAAGAGCGAGTAAATTCTTACGGCCTATATAGGCCAGGAAGCCACTCAACCCCAACACGAACGCCAAATACAAAGTGACACTGATAACGGTGGTGCGGGTGACTTCTTGATTGCGCGTGATGCGGAACTGCTGCTCCATCGCCACCGCATCTTCGTATTCCTTGCGGATCTCATCGGTCAGGCGCTTGCCACGGCCGGCCTTCACCGCGCCGCGGTAGTCCCCACTCTGGCGCTGCATATCAATCATTGACTGGGCGTATTTGTTCCACTCCAGTTGCAACGCTTCCAGGCGCTTGAGACGGTCCACCTGCTGTGGGTTATCCGCCACCAGCTCTTGCAGGTTGCGCAGGTCGGCAATGATCCGCGGCTTAGCCACTTCGTACGGGTCGAGAAAGTGCTCGTCACCGGTGATGAGGAAACCGCGCATGCCGGTTTCCAGGTCCACCGTCATTTTAGATGATTCGTTGAGGTTATTGATCACCCGGTCGGTGTGCTCGACCCATTGGATGACTGACAGCAAATAGGTGATCAGGCAGACGAAAAATACCGCGCTTAGCACGCCCACACCCAGGGGCAACGCTACGTTTCGGCTGAGCAGTGTACGAAAGCTCTTTTCATCGACAGACGACGCGGGAGTCATGGGCATGCCTTGGCCAAGTATGGAAAACCCGGGAGTTTGCCCCAAAGTGGCGGTAGAGGGCTACGTTTTGTGATGCACATAGAAGATTAAGCGCGACGGTCTGCCTGATCAGACTCCCTCCCCCCGCTCCCTGCCTGCATGCCTACATATATGATTTCTGACACTTGCTTCCCGGCCTGCGGGGAACGTCCGGACTTACGCTCGACACTCACTTGCTGTGTGCCTTAGGTCCAGGGAGGCCCTTTCAGAAGGTATTACCCTTAAATAACTAAAGGTAATAAAGATGACTTCCTCTTTGAGTTTGCTACATCCACAGGGTTTCAAATACTCCACGCCAATATCACCCGATCAGCCGGAGGGCACGCCTTCCACTGGCAACCCCAGCGGCGCCACGCGTGCAATAGTCTCGGATCAATCCCTGTCACATACATCAGAGGCCCGCGCGCAGGGAAACGCGCAGAACTGGAAAAATGTGGCGCAGCACCTCACCACTGCCATGAACACCCTTGCGCAGGATGCGACGCCCCAAACCCTGCTGGCTCATTTGAGCAGTACTCAAACCGCCATTGACCCACGCTCCGCCTACCACCAGGACAGCGCGTCGGGAGGCCAGGCCTCTGTCAGTCTGGAAACCTTTCTCAAGCACCATAATTTGACTATGCCTGAAACCCGGCTTGATCTGGTTCACTTGGCGGACGCCGCGCACGCTCATGCATTGGAACAACCCTTGGGCAATCTCGGGGGGGCGCTATCCTGGCCCCTGCCCTTGACCTCGCAACAACGACACAAGGTGCGTGTCATTGCCGAAGCCGGGGTGATGCGGCATAGCCGCCACTCAGAGCCAGGCCCGGTCCGGTCAGAGCTGACAAAAGGCGCGCTGGGCGCCCTGATAAAAGCCAGCTCGCTGTCGGATGCCGAACTGCAAGACCCTGCCAAGGCCCTGGAAACCCTGCTCAAGTCCACCAAGGCCCAGGCGATGGGGCAAGCATTACAGAGCGGGCTTGAAGGGATTGCCACGCCAACCAGCATCAGCGACTACGTGTTGGCCGCCATTAACATTGGCCTCGATCGTGAATCCGTCGAGTCGCCCGCCAGGAATTCAATCGCCGGCTTCGACTTGGGGCAGGAAAAATACTGGGGCATGCCACCGTCAGCCATCGTTGAGGGGCTCAGTCGCCATCTGGTGGATAAAGGCCGGGCCACGCAAGCCACAGCCAAGCTGGCCACCCACCTGTTGCTGTCACGCATAGCGCCTCAGTTCCTGGTCAAGGACATTCCCGACACGCTGGTCAACGGCAGCCAGGCCTGGGTAAATTTCTGCCTGGCGGTGGCCAAGGTCGAAGCGAGTGCACCGGGTACCACATCACAGTTGGACTACGGCCAGGTGATGAGTGCCGCCCAAGTCTTGAATGATCCGCCGGTCCACGTCATCACAGCCTTGTTGCTGGACTGGGGCATGATCAATGGCCTTGTCGTAAAGAAGGATGATGCTGCCTACACCCCTCAGGAAGTGGAGAGCATCAGGACCGCGTTCAATCAGCAGTTGACTACCAGAGTCAAGGCCTCCCAATTACTGTCTGCCGAGATTCCAAGCAGAAAAGCCATCGCCCTGGCAAAGCTCAAGGAGCATTTTGGGGAAGGTATTCCGTTTGAATTGAAGTGCCTCTCGACCGTCTCCCAAGACAAAGCCAAGCAATTGGATGGGAAACACTCAATGCTGGACATGGCCATGATGGGCATCAACGTCAACTGGAAAACAGACGATGCCCGGGTCCCCATCAATGCGATCAACGAGCAGCCCAGGCTCAACGTCAACGGCATATTTCAAGGCCAATACGAGACGGCGACCCAATCGCTGAAAGAAGGCATTCAGACCCAGGTGAAACACCTGATTTCCGAACTCCCGCTGGAAGACCGGCAAAACCTGGAATTCGGTAAAATCGATTTCTATCAATCTAACCAGTACAAAATTGGCAGGGGGCTCATAAATCCCCCCACTTTCCAGTCAAGACTCAATGAGTTGCTGGTAAGAACTGAAAGAGAGGTCGACGGAAAACCCCAGGTCTGTGTTTATGAAATCGATATAAGAAACAAACGAATCGTCAAGCGCACGAGTGAGGCGGCCATCACCCGGGGTGATTGGCGCGACGCGAATATTCTGACCAAAGTCGAAAAATTCACCCCGGAACGCCTTGATCGCCAAGGGCGTGAAGCACACCAACCGAATACCCCTTTACCGGCCCCGTCGAGTTTTACCTCCGCCCGAACCCAGTACCTTGCGGACGCGTTTCTTGAACACCTTGATATCAACGGCAAGGACCAATGGCTGCAAGCC
Organism: Pseudomonas sp. B14(2022); assembly: GCF_012030485.1. NCBI lineage: Bacteria > Pseudomonadati > Pseudomonadota > Gammaproteobacteria > Pseudomonadales > Pseudomonadaceae > Pseudomonas > Pseudomonas sp. B14(2022). The sequence goes on along the minus strand of NZ_JAAUVM010000015.1, from coordinate 91,962 downwards.
AATGGAACCACGACACTTGATGAGCAGAAAGCAGGCGATGAGCGAGTCAGGCAGTTCTTTCTCAACTTGATTCCGTTCAGGTCGGCCTATGTCAATTTTCGCGACGGTGATTATGAGGCAGGCCTTCTGGACCTTGGCCTGGATACTCTAGCGCTGGCCACGATGGGTTACGGTGTTTCCGCAAAAGCCGCCAAAGTGCTTGTATCCGCAGCGTCCCCTACTATAAAGGCGCTCCAGACGGCACGCGTCCTCGGCAGTGGTCTTATCGGCGCGCTCAATCCGCTCGGCGGGGTCAGGGGCTTGGCGACGGGAACCGCCAGCCTGGTCACACGTGGAGCAAGATTCCTCAGTGACTCCGGGCAGGTGCTGATTAACAAGGTACGTGGCGCATCGGGAAGCTATGACCTGTTGAAGGCGGCCAACAAGGAATATGGTCCGACGCTGATAGGGACTTATAAAGTCGGAGAGAATAGCGTCGACGGCGTCGCCGTTCTGAAAAACGATCGATGGTATAGCTTCGACCCTTTTCGAAACCTGCCCTATGGCCCGCCAATCGAGAACTTCTCCCCCCTGCGCGGCAGTCTGTTCGGTAGAGTCCCAGATACGTACCTGGCGAGTGCCGGAGAGAATATCTCTGCCGCGAGGACCTCCAACACACTTCCGAAATTCAACCAGGGTTATCGAAACGGTGCATTGGATGACTTGTCGGATTACTCTGGACAGCGCAGTTTCGAGGCGTTGATGGTATTAGCGGCCAAACCTGGCAGGACACCTGAAGAAATGGGGATTCTGGCCAGGGAGTTGAAGGCCAAAAGAATTGAAGAGGGCAAGTATTTCACTGCGCTGCTTACCCGCGATGTCGGGAATTCTCCCAGCGTTTCCATCAATAGCTTTGCCCAGTCGGACTACCTCGGCCGTGTTGATTTGACCTCCAACGGCGATTGCGCCGGGTTATCGAATGCCATGGCGCTCGCCTTGCATCGAGGAGACGAAAAAATATTCCTCGACAATCTTCGCAAGGCCTCCACCACTGAATCGCCCTCTCCGCTGCACACCCTATTCAATCACGATTTAAAAACACTGCAGTACGCCGTAAACACAAAGGACACCTTCCACGTAAACGCCGCCCCTTCATTGATCAATCATCAGTCCATCATCGACGATCTGAGCAGGTCCACGACGTCAAAATACCTGAGAATCAGCACGGAAGATCACGCCATGCTGGCAGGCATCAGAGTCAAGGATGGCCAAAAAGAGTGGTTTTTCTTCGAGCCCAATGGCGGACTGGTCAGGTTTGATAACGTAGAGTCTATGCGTGAAGGCATCGAGAAAATCCTCAATAGCGGCGGTGTCAGCGCGACCTTAAGGCCTAAGATTTCGCCGGGGGGCAAAAAGGGGTTCCACGTGAGCGCGTTCCATCCCGATGACATCGTCACAGACAAGGTGGACAGTTTTGCGGTTTCAATGATGGTATCCAGACCCCTGCCGCCTTAAGGCATGGCATTGATCCTGGCCCCCGGCAGGGCCAGGAGCTTCTGAACGAAGCCGCTTGCCCGGCAATGTGTTGAACGGCGCACAGGACGGAGCCACTGATGGCCCGCGGCCTCTGGTGAGTAACGCGACTTTTTCTTGCATTCCCGTCACAATGCCCCCGCCAACGGAACTTGCCGAGATTGACGCGACTCATTAGAGAATGGTCTTTCAACCGCTAAAGACCTGCACCTCCATTTTTTCGGGAACCCTCATTATGTCCGCAGTCTCCTCCACCCTCCTTGTCGTCGAAGACGATGCCATCGTGCGTATGCTGATCGTTGATGTGCTCGAAGAGTTGGAGTTCCTGGTGCTTGAAGCTGCCGATGCGCAAGAAGCCTTGAAGATTGTTGAAGACACCGCGCAGATCATCGACCTGATGATGACCGACGTCGGCCTGCCGGACATGGACGGCAAGCAACTGGCGGCCAAGGTGCGTGAATTGCGCCCCACCCTACCTATCCTGTTTGCCAGCGGCTATGCCGAGAATATTGATGTGCCCGCCGGGATGCAGGTGATCGCCAAGCCGTTCTCCATCGATCAATTGCGCGACAAAGTCAAATCGATGCTGCCTGCCGCCTGACCCCTCTTTTACACAGTGCCGCCCGGCAAGGGCGGCTATTTGTGCGTCTTTATCCACATGTTCAAGCCGCCGTACAGATCGGCATTGATGAGTTCACTTTATTCGCAGGGATTAACGTGACGTCAGGGAAATAAAACAGGAAACTCATCGCCTTTATTCCCCGGCAGTCAAACGAACTTTGGAAGGACGCAACAACATGATTGGAAAACCGACGCGCCTGCTGTTGGCGAGCCTCTCGATACTCATGAGTACCGGCGCCTGGGCCGAATTTACCGCCACCCCCAGCGAAGCCCGGGCCATCGCCAAGGAAGCCTACCTGTATGGCTACCCGGTGGTGGAGATGTACAAGACGCTTTACACCCAGGCCGTTGATAAGGGCGGTACCAACTTCAAGGCACCGTTCAACCATATCGGCAATACCGCCCAAGTGATCACCCCCAAGGACACCGCGTTCGTGACGCCGAACTCGGACACGCCCTACTCGTTCGTGTGGATGGACCTGCGCAGCGAGCCACTGGTGCTGACGCTGCCCAAGATCGAAGACGACCGTTACTACTCGGTGCAATTGATCGACCTCTACACGCAGAACATCGCCTATCTGGGCACCCGCAGCACCGGCAACAACGGCGGCCACTACATGATCGCCGGCCCGGACTGGAAAGGTCAGCAGCCGGTGAACGTGGACCGCGTGGTCTACAGCGAAAGCAACATCGCCTACGCCCTCTACCGTACGCAGTTGTTCGACGAGAAGGATCTGAACAAGGTCAAGCAGATCCAGAACGGCTACAAAGTCCAGTCTCTGAGCAATTACGTGAAGCAAGCTGCGCCGGCCAAGGCGCCGAAGGTCCCATGGCCCAAGCCCATGGCGACCATGACCGAAGGCCCGCAACTGTTTCGCTACCTGAACTTCATGCTGGCCTTCGCCGCACCCCAGGACAGCGAGAAAGACCTGCTGGCGCGCTTCGCCAAGATTGGTATCGCCCCGGGCGCACCCTTTAAGGTCAAGGAGTTGACCGCTGAACAGCGCAAGGCCCTGGAAGACGGTATCTCCGATGCACGCGCCGAGTTTGCCGCGTTCAAAAAGGACAAGGTCGACACGCATCAGGTCGCCAGTGGCGATTTGTACGGCAGCCGCGACCACCTGAACAACAACTACCTGTACCGCTACGCCGGTGCGGACATGGGGCTTTTCGGTAACTCCGGCGATGAGGTCGCGTACCTGAGCTATATCCTCGACAGCGAGGGCAAGCCCGCCAACGGCGCACGCCACAGCTACACCGTGCACTTCGCCAAGGACCAGTTGCCACCAGCCGATGCCTTCTGGTCGCTGACCATGTACGACGCCAAGACCAAGCTGCTGGTGCCCAACCACAAGAAGCGCTACCTGATCAATTCGCACATGCTGTCCGGCCTCAAGCGGGACGCCGATGGCGGCCTGACCTTGGCCCTGCAGCACCACGAGCCGCCGAAGGCCGAGCAGAGCAACTGGTTGCCGGCCCCACCCGGTCCGTTCTACGCAATCCTGCGGATTTACCTGCCCAAGCCTGAGGTGGGTAACGGCCAGTGGAAGCTGCCGCCGTTGACGCCGCTTAAGTAACACCGCGTGCCCGGTCGCGACCGCGTCAGGCCGGGCCATTCCTGCTGTAAGCGCCAACCCGTACTACCGCTGGTTTATCAAATTGTAAAACGGGTAATGTGCGCGCGATTGTCTACGGAGTTGCACTGCACATGACTTGCTGGAATGTCCTTGGCCTGGCGCCGGATGCCGATAGCCGCGCGATCAAGCGCCAATACGCCGCCCTGCTGAAGAAAACCCGGCCGGATGATGACCCCGAGGGTTTCCAGCGCCTGCGCGAAGCCTATGAGGCCGCGCTGGCGTGGAGTCAGGGGCAGCAGGAAGCTGACGAAGTGGTCATCGACATCCAGGGCGACAGCCTTGCCGACCACTACCAGGCAGCCATGGCCCATGGCAATGCGCTGCACTTTGAAATCCAGTTGTTGCTGCGCGACATCGAGGGGCATCTCAACCCCGAAGAAACCCGCTGGGCCTTTGAAACCTTCAACTGGCTGACGGCCTGGCAGCGCCTGGAACTGCCCGGCGAGCTGATCGAAAGACTCGAGCGCAAGCACCGCAGCGCTTTGCAGCAACCCTTGCGCCAGGCCCTTGAGCAAAAGGACGAGGCCGCTTTCCTGGCTGCCTATGCCGCACGTTCCGAACATCCCTGGGTGAACAATCACCCGCATGCCGAGTGGTTCAACCAATGGCTGGCCCGCCTGCTTGCACAGAGTCACTACTGGTCGAGCGCAGTGTTCGACTCGGTGTGCGCCGGCCAGCATTGGCACGGCGGCGCCGGTCATGACTGCCCGGCGGGGGATTGGACGCGGCTGTTGCAACGCCAGCAAGGCCCGGTCTTCATGGCACGCCAACGGGCACTCGCCGCAGAAGCGCCCAACAGCCCGCAACAACGGGCTGCCCGGCTGCTACTGGCACCGATGAGCCTGGGTCAGCGCCGTGCCTTCGCCCAACGCTTTGATGAACATGACTGGAAAGCCTGCCAGGCACTCAGTGCAGATATCTACACCGAGCACGTGGCCGAAGCCGAAACGATGCCCGGCGGTATCGTGTACTTCTGGCAAGGGTGGGACACGGCCATGGACACCTGGCCCTGGATTGTCGCGCTGGTGCTGAGTTGCCTGGTAGGCGTGCTGGTGAATGCCGAGCCCCTGGCCGGCAATGTGCTGCCGACCTTGGGCTACGGCCTGCTGTGGTCGTTGGGCGCCGTGATAGGCGCCGGATTGGCTTGGCAGGTCTGGAGCCCGCTGGCTCACCAGTACCGCGTGCTCGATGAACGACTCAGTGAGCGCCTGCCGCGCTGGTTCAGCCCTACTCACCTTCCGTTGTTGCCGATACGGGACCTGCTGCCAGGGCTGGTCCTTGCCGCAGTGCTGGGTTACGCGTTCGGCCCGTTTGCCAGCCTGGCGCTGGTCGCGACCCTGGCGGCTATCGGCGTGATCAAGCGGCCCTTCATGAACAGCCACACCACCTGGACCGCCCGCCACCCACGCTGGACGGCCCTGGGCATGGTGCTGTTGGTCATCAGTGGGATTGTGCTGTACACCGGCTTGACGGTGCTCGACAACCAGCAACACGTGACCCGTAACCAGGGCCTGCAACAGTGGCCCGAACGCCTGTGCAGCCGCATGCCTCGCAGCGCCCCCGACTGTCAGGCGCCCGCCACCCAGGCACAGTGGTATGGCCAGGAGGCCGCGCAATGAATCCGAAATGGTTGTTACCCATCAGCCTGGTATTGGGCCTGGGATTGCTCGGTGTGGCCGGCGCCACCAAACCGCTGCAACGCGTGCAATTATGGCTGGACCAACGGGACAGCCCTTCCACCGCGACGGCCAGCGCACTGGCGCCGATCATTGATTGTGTGAACCGCATTGATCGCGATACGCGCCTGGCTTACTACCGTATGCGTTCGACACAACCCGAGGCGCCCACCCAGGATAAGTTTGGCGACCGTGACGAGCCCGAGCCCCGCATTATCCAGGCGGCGGTCTGTTCGCAGCTGTACACCCTCAAACTGGAGCGTCAGCAGCCCGGAAGCCACCTCGGTACTCTCGCCATGGTGTATGCCGACAAGCTGAATAAATTCACCTCACTGGCGGACATGGTTGATCCGATACAAACCGAAGGTATGCCGTCGAACATGCGTCAATGGGTGGCGCAAGCCATGAACAAGCGGATGGTCGGGGAATTGGCCAACCGGGGCGAAGAGTACCTGAGCGCGTCCGCTGCGTTACGCACCCAGTTGGAAAACGAAGACATCCATCTGCGCCCGGTACAACTGGCGCGACTCGAAGCGCGCTTCGGCCGGGACCTGCATTGGCACCTGCTTAACCATATGATCGCGGCCCGTCAGGCGATGAACCAGATTGACCAGGGTGTACGCGACGCCAGCCTGACGCCCCAGCAACTGCTCAGCTTGACCGAGACGCTGCAACAGGCCAGCGATGCCAGCAAGGACTTCATGGCGAAAACGCCGCGCAGCAAGCGGGAGGATGAAGCCACTCACCTCTGGTACGCCACCCGCTCGTCAGCCGACGCGTACCTCCAGGCATTGCGCACTCTGCATCAGGACTGGCGGGAACACGCCCCGCCACAGCAACTGAGTGATGACTACTACCTCATCACCCGTCGCTACGACGCCCTGCTCAGCTACTACAACAAACCCGCCAGGAACGCGTTCTAGTCCCTAGTGTTTTTTCAGTTTCACATACGACTGATGCAGGTCCGACGCCCAGCCATCGATCACGCCTTTCACGTCATCGGCCTTCATCACCTGCGAGTCGTTGGACAGCGGCTTGCCCGTGCCCTTGCGCACCACTTGGGCGAGCACCTTGCCACTGGCACCATCGAGGAACTGCGCCTCGGTGCCGAGGGTAGTTTCCTGGTCGCGGATGCCGGTGCCGGTACTCACCGCCGCCGCCACCAGGGCCACAGGCACGAATTCATAGGGTTTGAGGCCTTCGGTCTTGCTGCTGACGGCAGTGATCGCCGCGCGCACCACCATCACACCGGGGCCAGGGCCGTTGGCCAGGGGCAGTGACTTGCCCAGCTCACGCTTGAGTGCCTGGTTGAAGTAAGTGTTGATGTCATTGAGGGTGCTGTCGGGAATTTTCGCGGTGGCCTGGGGCTTGGGGTAGAACTGCGTCGGTTCGATGTACACCGCGGTGTAGCGGCTCAGGTCCAGTTTGGGGTCGACCCAGCGCATCACCTCAGCCCCCGACGGCGACTTGGCTTCCTTGAGTTGGCTGTAGTCGGAAAGAAAACCCGAGTACTCGTCCGGTTGGGTGACCTTGCTGGCGCAGCCAGCCATAGCAATTGACGCGACGCACAGCGTACTGATCATTAGCCTTAGTTTCATTATTGAACTCCTTGGCGATCATCATTGAGGCATTGAGCTGTAGGTATAGCCAATCCTGGGCAAAAAATGCTTATTTGTACCCAATGTTTGACACACCCGCAGCCCGCATCAACGCTGTACGAAGCGGTCGCCCTCAGCCGCGTTCGCGCGGGATCAAGCTCTGCAACTGCGTGGCCAGGAAGTTGGCGTCGAAGCCAAAGGTGTCAGGGTCTTTCAAACCGTTGGTTTTTTTCCACAACCAGTCGTTTTTTTCGGCCGGCAGTACCAACGATACGCTGCCGTGACGGGCGGCGGTCAAACCCATCACCGACACCGAGATCAAGCCGCCGACGCCCATGACTTCGGGCACGAACTCCACGGTTTTACCGGTAATGTGCACCAGCAGTTTTTCGGTCTTGAAGGTCGACGTCTCCACCGGCACGCCCGGCCCGCTGGCGACATAGGCTTCACGGTGCACCTCCAGCAAGCCGACGGTTTTGACCGGCTCAAGCCATTGCTCGATCTGCCCGAACAACTCGCCGAGCTTTTGTGCCCAGCGGGCCGACTGCACATCGAACTGCTGCTTCTTGTGCGCTTCGCTATCGGCGTAATGACGAAGCATCTCGCCCAGTTGCTGTACATCGTCCATTGCGGATTTCCTTGGGTGTGCCAGGTTGCGATGCCCGATCATGGCAGATGCGGCCACTCACCGTACGATTAACGCTGACAGGCCAGTGGGCGTGCTTGTCGACTGATCCGCTGTAATGAGCTTTTTCTGAGCCTGTTTTGTTTTTCCCGCGTTTCCTACAGTGCCCGCCACTTGGAACCGTGGGAGGACTGAGCATGAGCACCGCAACAATCGAGCAGGCCTATAACTATAAAGTCGTCCGCCAATTCGTGATCGCCACCCTCGTATGGGGTGTGGTGGGCATGGCCATGGGGGTGTGGATCGCCTCGCAACTGGTCTGGCCCGAGATGAACCTGGACCTGCCCTGGACCACGTTTGGCCGACTGCGGCCGTTGCACACCAGCCTGGTGATCTTCGGCTTCGCCGGCAGCGCGCAATTTGCCGCCAGCTATTACGCGGTTCAGCGTACCTGCCAGGTACGGCTGTATTCCGACAGCCTCGCCGCGTTTACCTTCTGGGGCTGGCAGTCGGTGATCGTGATCATGCTGGTCAGCCTGCCCCTGGGCTACACCACCACCAAGGAATACGCCGAGATCGAGTTCTCCGGCGCGGTGTGGATGACCGTGGTATGGGTGGCCTACGCCATTGTGTTTTTCACCACGGTGGTGCGGCGCAAGACCCAACATATCTACGTGGGCAACTGGTTCTTCGGCGCTTTCATCGTGGTGATCGCCATGCTGCATGTGGTCAATCACCTGGCCATCCCGGTGGATTGGTTCAAGTCCTACCCGGTGTATTCCGGCGCGACCGATGCCATGGTGCAGTGGTGGTACGGGCATAACGCCGTCGGCTTTTTCCTGACCACCGGCTTCCTGGGGATGATGTATTACTTCGTGCCCAAACAGGTCGGGCGGCCGGTGTACTCCTATCGCCTGTCCATCGTGCACTTCTGGGCATTGATCACGTTGTACATCTGGGCCGGCCCGCACCACTTGCACTACACCGCCCTGCCCGACTGGGCGCAGTCGCTGGGCATGGCGATGTCGCTGATCCTGCTGGCCCCGAGCTGGGGCGGGATGATCAACGGCATGATGACCTTGTCCGGCGCCTGGCATAAATTGCGCACCGACCCGATCCTGCGCTTCCTGGTGCTGTCCCTGGCGTTCTATGGCATGTCGACCTTCGAAGGCCCGATGATGGCGATCAAGACCGTGAACGCCCTCTCCCACTACACCGACTGGACCATCGGCCACGTACACGCCGGCGCCCTGGGTTGGGTGGCGATGATCACCTTTGGCTCGCTGTACCACATGATCCCCAAGGTCTTCGGCCGCGAGCAGATGCACAGCGTGGCGCTGATCAACCTGCACTTCTGGCTGGCGACCATCGGCACCGTGCTGTACATCGCCTCAATGTGGGTCAACGGCATTACCCAAGGCCTGATGTGGCGCGCGGTAAACGACGACGGCACCCTCACCTACTCGTTTGTCGAAGCCTTGCAGGCCAGCCATCCGGGGTTTGTGGTGCGATTTGCGGGCGGAGTATTTTTCCTCTCGGGCATGTTGCTGATGGCCTACAACACTTGGCGCACCGTGCGGGTCGCAGACTTGAACGTGGCCCAACTCGATGCGCGGATCGCCTGATATGTGGAGTTTCCTGATTGTGGTGTGCCTGTACGGTGCGGTGGAGTATTGCCTGCGCGGGCAATCCGAGACGAGCCTGGACGAAGCCAGCATGTTGCCGTTCGCTGACGACCCGGAGGTGGCGCGGCGCGTTGAACAGGCCACAGGTAAACCCATCCAGGCAATTGCAGCGGAGCAACCCCGGCCGGGCTGGGTCAACCTGGACATGTGAAACTGCTCCGGTCATTTGGCCTGCAACTGCGTATGACTATTCAGCGGCCGATGGGTAAGGTGAAGCGACTTTCCCTGTCAGGAGCATCGCATGCGCACCATCGGCCTTATCGGCGGCATGAGCTGGGAGTCCAGCGCCGAGTACTACCGCATCATTAACCAGCGCGTGCGTGACCAGCTCGGCCCGCTGCGCTCGGCACAGGTGTTGATGTACAGCGTGGACTTCGGCCCCGTGGAGCAGGCCCAGCACGCCGGGCGTTGGGATGACGCCGCGCTGATCCTCGAAGACGCCGCGCGCCGTTTGCAGGCGGGCGGCGCCGAGTGTGTGGTGCTGTGTACCAACACCATGCATTTGGTGGCGCCGCGTATCGAGGCGGCGGTGTCGATTCCCTTCCTGCATATCGCCGATGCGGCCGCTGCGGCGGCGGTGGCAGCCGGTACCCTGACGGTCGGCTTGCTCGGCACCGCGTTCACCATGGAGCAGGATTTTCTCACGTCACGCCTGGCCGCCCAGGGGCTCACCGTGCTGGTGCCGGACGCGGAGGAGCGCCGCGCCGTGCACCGGATCATCTATGAGGAGTTGTGCGTCGGCGTGATCAGCGATGCGTCCCGCCAGGTCTACCTGCGGGTCATCGACTCCCTGGCTGCACGGGGTGCCCAGGCGGTCATCCTCGGTTGCACGGAAATCAGCCTGTTGGTCAAGCCCGAACACAGCGACCTGCCGCTGCTGGACACCACCGAGCTGCATGCGCACGCTGCGGTGGCGTTTGCGCTGGAGGGTTAAGCCGACTTGCGCAGGCGCGCCATGCTCAGGGTGTCGACGAACACCCCATCGCGCAGGGCGTAGTCACGCAAGCGCCCTTCGACCTCGAAGCCGAACTTGCGGTACAGGTGGTGCGCGGCGTCGTTGTCGGCGTACACCGTGAGTTCCACCCGGTGCAGGTTCATCCAGTTGTCGGCCACGTCCAGCGCGGCCGTCAACAACCGCGAGCCTACGCCCTTGCCCTGCCAGGCCGTGGCCACGCCCATGCCGAACGAACCCACATGCGCCTGGCGCACGCGCAGGTACTGTTCCAGGCCCAGTTGGCCGATCACCTCACCGCCGTGCACCGCCACCAGTTGCAGGCGCCGTTCGTTGTCCATCACCAGGCGCTTGCGCCACGCCTCGACCGACTGGAACGGCATCTGCAGCACCTGCCGGCACACGGCCGGTTCGTTATAGAGCGCCGCGACACCTTCAAGGTGGGCCTCGGTAAAGCGCTGGATCACGATGTGGGGTTCAGGTGTGTGCATTGTGTTTCATCCTTTGAAAAACAAGTGGCCGGCCAGTGTAGAGGCCATGCCCGCCCCCTGGCTAGGGCGCCGGTGCGGTCGTCCACAACGACGGCCAATCGCCGTAACCCACACCGGTGCAGCGCGGCATCACATGAAACTCACTGAGCTGGAACGCCTTGCCGTCGAACACCCAGACGCCACCGCCGCCACAGTCACCGATCCCGCGCTGCTTGTAGAAATAACTCAGGGTGCCAGAGGCTTCGTCATAGCCCACCGAGCCTTGCAGCGCGGCGCCGTCCAACGGCAAGGGCTCAAGCTCCAGCGGCGTTTGCGCATATGGCGCCTGACGCTGGCGGCTGACCACGTCGAACTCACAGTTGTAGGCCGCGCAGTCGTAGCGCGCCACCGTCATCGCCTGTTGCGCCGTCAGCGCCCCGGCCGTTGCCTCGGGCTCACCCTCCTCCGGCGTCACGGCCTGCAATGCAGCCGCCACCAGGCCCGTCTGTTCCTGCACGGTCAACGCCGGCGGCGCAGGGAACTTGCGCAGCACCGGCGTCGGCAAGCGTGGCGGCACCTCACTGGCCGGAGCTTTTCCGGGGCGTGCCAGGGCCGTCACGTTATCCACCCGCCCCTGCACCGCATCCATCAACAGCAGCGAAGCACTCAGGCCGCTGAGCGACACATGCGCCTGCTCATCGCCCGGCAATTGCAAGCGCTGGCCATTGCGCAAACGCTGCAACCAGCGCCGCGCTGCGGCGTCCTCGATCACGCCGTAAGACTGCACCTCGGGATCGCCGCCCTGATCGTCCAGTTCTACGTGCAAATCCCGGGTCAGTTCCAGGCCCAGCGGCTGACCGTCCAACACCAGGGTCGACAGGTCCAGCGCTTCGCCGCGATGGTCGAAGCGCAAGCGTAGATACCCCTCGGGGCCGGCCTGATGCCAGATGTGCAAGGTCAGGGCGCTGTAGTCTTCTTCATCGACGCCACTGGGCGCGCTCAGGGCATGGCAATTGCGCAGGTTGTCGCAACCGGTGACCCAGTTCTTGATTTCCCGCAGCAGCGGCACGGTTTCAGCGGGCGGTTGAGCGAAGGCATGGGTGGCGGTGCCGGTCAGCAGCAGGGCCAGGAGTACGGGGCGTAGCATGGGGACTCTCCGTGTCGAAAAAGGCGCGGATTGTCCCATGTTCGGCGTGATGCGTCAGCGCTTGGCCGCCACTCGCCACACCCGCGCAATATCCGCCGCGCGCTCGCGCAGCAAACGCGGTGCCTCGCTGCAGGCCTGCTCCAGGCTCATCGGGCCGCTCGGCAAGGCAAATGCCGCATCCACGCCATGGGCGTACATCTGCTCGTAGCCGTCGCCCAGGGTGCCGGCGATGACGATCACCGGAACGCCGTGTTGCCGGGCGATACGGGCCACGCCGAAGGGGGTCTTGCCGCGCAGGGTCTGGGCGTCGAAGCGGCCTTCGCCGGTGATGACCAGGTCGGCGCCGCGTACGGCTTCGTCAAGTCCTACCAGTTCGGCGACGACGTCCACGCCCGCGCGGAACTGCGCACCGAGGAACGCCTTGGCGGCAAAACCCAGGCCGCCAGCGGCGCCGCTGCCGGGTTCGTCGCGCACGTCCTTGGGCAGGACGTTGGCGCAGTGATCGGCAAAGTGGCCAAGGGCAGCGTCCAGTTGTTGCACCTGCTCAGGGTTGGCACCTTTTTGCGGGCCGAATATCGCCGAGGCGCCGTGGGGGCCGCACAGCGGGTTGTTCACATCGGCGGCGATTTCAAAGCGTACCTGGGTCAGGCGCGGATCGAGTTTTTCCAGGTTGATATGCGCCAGTCGTGACAAGGCCAGGCCTCCGGGAGGCAAGGCCTGTTCCGCAGCGTCGAACAGTTGCACGCCCAGGGCTTGCATCGCACCCGCACCGCCGTCGTTGGTGGCGCTGCCGCCAATCGCCAGAATGATGCGCTGGGCACCCAGGTCCAAGGCCGCGCGAATCAGCTCGCCGGTGCCGTAGGTGCTGCTGGTGCACGCATCGCGCTGGCTTGGCGGTACCAATTGCAGGCCGCTGGCTTCGGCCATTTCGATGATCGCGGTGTGGCTGTCGGCCAACCAGCCCCAACGTGCTTCAACCGTCCCGCCCAGAGGGCCACGCACCGCCTGGCGGCGCAATTGGCCGTTACAGGCGGCGAGCACCGAGTCCACCGTGCCTTCACCACCGTCCGCCATCGGGCACTGGATCACCTGTGCATCCGGCCAGACTTGCGCCAACCCTGCGGCAATGGCCTGGGCGACGCCCTCGGCACTCAGGCTGTCCTTGAACGAGTCGGGGGCGATGATGATTTTCATGGGCTTTCTCCGGTTTTTATGACGCCCATGCTGCCAGTTGGCACCGCCGATGACGCCGGTCCGATGCACAAGTACGGGTAAGGTTTGTTGTTCATTCCGACAAAGCCTGGGGCAACAGCTGCACGCCGAGGTACAGTGCCAGCATGCCGTCCAGGGTCAGCGGGTCGACGCCGCTGAGTTCGGCGATGCGCTCCATGCGGTAGCGCAGGCTGTTGCGGTGAATGCCGAGGGCGTCGGCACAGGCCTGGCTTTGCCCGTCGTGTTCGCACCAACTGCGCAGCGTGGCCAGGAGTTGGCCGTTGCTGTCCTTGGCCAGCACCTTGCGCAATGGGTTGAGCAGTTCGTCGAGGGCATCGTCGTTGCGATGACGCCAGAGCATCACCGGCAAGCGGTAGCGGTTGAGGGTCAAGAGCCGCGACTGCGGCAGCACATCGCGACCGTAGGCCAGTAAATCGCCGACGCGACGATAGCAACGGCGCAATCCGGCCAGGCCATCCGCCTGCCCGCCGACGGCCACGCGAAGGATGTTCCAGCCCAGGCCTTCGAGCTTTTCCAGCAGCCGTGAATTGTCCACCTGCTGTGCCGCCGGTCGGCACCACAGCAGCGAGAACTGCGCCGAGCTCACGCACCAACTGTCCGGATAGCGCGAGGTCAGCCAGGTGTTCAATGCTTCCGCCGATTGGCCCGCCCCCAGTTCGAACAGGTACGGCGTGCGCGCCAGCTGCGGCTTGAGGCCCAATTGCTGGGCTTCATCGACCAGGCGTGGTGAGTCGCCGCTGTCGGCGAGGAGCAACGCCAACAGATCATCGCAACGCTGGCGTCGCCATTGCTGCTCGGTTTGCTGGTGACGATGGCTGACGAGCATTTCGGCGGTCATGCGCACCAGTTCGGCATAAGTGCGCAACAACTCGGGCTCGCCGGTGATGCCCAGTACGCCAATCAGGCGCTGATCGTGCATCAGCGGCAGGTTGATGCCCGGCTGCACGCCCTTGAGGTGCTTGGCGGTCTGGCCGTCGATCTCGACCACGCGACCATTGGCCAGCACCAATTGTGCTCCTTCGTGGCGGGTGTTGATGCGCTCGGGTTCGCCGCTACCGAGGATCAGGCCTTGGCTGTCCATGACATTGACGTTGTAGGGCAGGATCGCCATGGTCCTATCGACGATATCCTGCGCCAGGTCATGATCCAGCTCGAACATGCGGCCATCTCCTTGAAAGAAAGCACTTGAAAGCGTGCTTGTTCATCGGCACAGCGCAAAGCATGCATCACTGTGCGCAAGCACAAAGACAGCACCCCGCCACCTGGCCGAGACTCGTTGGGCGATCGACGTTACCCTCGCATCGCGCAAAATCATAATAAAGAGAGATTCCCATGTCACAGAGCGCCGCTGTCACACTGGCCACCGATGACGATAAAAACGCCATCTACAAGCGCGTTACCCTGCGCTTGATCCCCTTCATTTTCATCTGCTATCTGTTCAACTACCTCGACCGGGTCAACGTTGGCTTTGCCAAGTTGCAGATGCTCGATGCGCTGAAATTCAGCGAAACCGTGTACGGCCTGGGTGCCGGGATCTTCTTTATCGGCTACGTGCTGTGTGGCGTGCCGAGCAACCTGGCGCTGACCAGGTTCGGTCCACGGCGCTGGATTGCGTTGATGATGATCGTCTGGGGCACGCTGTCCACCTGCCTGCTGTTCGTCACCACGCCGACGCATTTCTACACCTTGCGCCTGTTTACCGGTGCGGCTGAAGCCGGCTTCTTCCCCGGTGTGGTGCTGTACCTCTCGCAGTGGTTCCCGACGTTCCGCCGTGGGCGGATCATGGCGCTGTTCATGTCGGCGATCCCGGTGTCCGGTTTGCTCGGCAGCCCGTTTTCCGGCTGGATCCTCAACCACTTCGCCGCCGGCCAAGGCGGCTTGGCGGGCTGGCAGTGGATGTTCCTGCTGCAAGGCATTCCGACCGTGATTCTCGGCGCCCTCGCCTACTTCCTGCTCAGCGACAGCTTTGCCCACGCCAAGTGGCTCAAGCCCCACGAGCGCGCAGTGCTGGAAGCCGACCAGGCCACCGACCTGGCTAACAAGCCGAAAACCACCAACGATTCACTCGCCGAAGTGTTCAAGAACCCGGCGATCTGGGCGTTCGGCCTGATCTACTTCTGCATCCAGAGCGGTGTGTACGCCATCAACTTCTGGCTGCCGTCGATCATCAAGAACCTGGGCTTCAGCGATAACCTGATGATCGGATGGCTCAGCGCGATTCCATACCTGCTGGCCGCTGTCTTCATGTTGCTGGTGGGCCGCTCGGCGGACTTGCGCAAGGAGCGTCGCTGGCATCTTGTCGTGCCGATGTTGATGGGCGCCATCGGCCTGGTGATTGCCGTGAACTTCGCCACCACGCCAGCCATCGCCATCCTCGGCCTGACCATCGCGACCATGGGCGCCCTCACCGGCCTGCCGATGTTCTGGCCGGTACCGACCGCCATGCTCAGTGCGGGCGCAGCGGCCGGTGGCCTGGCGCTGATCAACTCCATGGGCCAGATGGCCGGCTTCCTCAGCCCGTATATCGTCGGTTTTGTGAAGGACGCCACCGGCTCCACGGATGTGGCGCTGTACCTGCTGGCGGCGGTAATTGTGGCGGGCAGTGTGTTGGCGTTGCGGATGACGCGGACCTTGAAGGTATAACACGGTCCATGTGGGAGGGGCGGGGCGACGATTCGACTTGCCGCCTCCCACATATAGTCCGCGTTTACAGCAGCCCGCCGCCGTCGATATCAATGACAGCACCGGTCATGTAGCCATTCTCCATGGCCAGCACATACCCCGCCGCCACTTCCTCTGCCTGCCCTACGCGCCCCACCGGCAATGCGCCACCCGCCTTGGCAAACATCGCCAAGCGCTGGTCCTCGGCCAACCCCGCATACGCAGGGGTATCAATCACACCGGGACTCACCACGTTAACGCGACGCGGTGCCAACTCCTTGGCCAACTGCTTGCCCAGGGCTTCAGTGGCCGCGTTGATACCGACTTTGATGAACTGGCCCGGCGCCAATTTGCGCCCCAGTTGCCCGGAGGTCAGGCTGATGCTGCCGCGCTCATCAAGAAAAGGCAGCGCCTGTTGGATCGCCCGCAACGCGCCCCAGAGTTTCACGTTGAAGTTGTCCTGGGCCTCGTCCAGATCGGTTTCGATCAAGGTCTTGGCCCGCACCGAGGGGCCGGAGGTGTACACCAGATGGTCAAACCGCCCGACGGTTTCGAACAAACGCTGCAGGGAGGCGGCGTCGGTGACGTCCACGGGTTCGCTGCGCAGGCCGTTTTGGCTGCCCGACGAGAGACGTCGCCCCGCCAACACCACCTGAGCACCGCGTGCAGCGGCGGCCTTGGCCACGGCTGCGCCGATCCCGCTGCTGCCGCCGATGACGATGACCGTTTTACCGTTGAGGGGAGAAGTCATTAAGAAATGTCCTGGGTCAGAAAGTGAGCGCTCATCTTCCCAGCTTGGCAATCAGCGAAAAATCCCGGTAAAACGACAGGATCTTTAAAGGATTTTTACAAATGAGCTCAATCCTCGACCTTGAAGTGTTCGCACGCACCGCCGACACCGGCAGCCTGTCCGCCGCCGCACGTGGGCTGGGTCTGACCCCCGCAGCGGCCAGCATCGCCCTCAAGCGCCTGGAAACCCGGTTGGGCACCCGCCTGCTGGCACGCTCCACCCGCAGCATGCGCCTGACCGAAGAAGGTCGCCGCTACCTCGACAGCGTGCGCGAAGCGCTGGCCGCATTGGCCGAAGGCGAGCAAGCGCTCAAGCAGCAGAGCCAGGGCCTGACCGGCCTGTTGCAGTTGGCCGCGCCCTCGGATTTTGGCCGCAATGTAGTCCTGGGCTGGCTGGATGAGTTCAAGCAGGAACACCCGCACATCCGCCTGCAATTGCTGCTCAACGACAGCAATGCCGACCTGTTCCGCGACACCGTCGATATCGCCCTGCGTTTCGGCGTCCCACGGGACTCCAGCCTGGTGGCGCTGCCGGTGGTCCCCGACCACCAACGCATTCCCTGCGCCAGCCCCGACTACCTGGCGCGCCACGGCACGCCGCGCACCCCGGCGGAGTTGGCGCAGCACAACACGCTGCGGTACATGCGCCAGGGCCGGGCCAACAGCACCTGGTACTTTCGCCAGGGCACGACGTTGCAGGAAGTTGAGGTGACGGGCGACTACCTGAGCGATGACGGCGAGATTGTGCGGCGCTGGGCACTCGCCGGCCACGGTATTGCCTACAAGGCCAACCTCGACATCGCCCGGGACCTCAAGGCCGGACGGCTGGTGCAACTGTTGCCGGACTGGCAGGGAGAACCCACCCCGTTCAACCTGATGTGCCCCCACCGCCTGCAAGTGTCGGAACGGGTGAAAGTGTTGCACCGGTTTCTACAAGTGCGCTGCCAGGCCCTGTTACACCCATCGCGGCCCTAAGTTTCAGCTATTAAGAGGTGGCTTTTTAAACCTGTCATTTATGACAGTATCTCAGCGTACCTATCGCATTTAGCATGTCCATTCCGAAGTCCCCTTCACATTGCGCAAGGAACATCGAGATGACAACTAAAGCTAAACCAACCGCGAGCACGGGCAGCCTCACCGCAGCGTTTACCGGCAGCCATACCCATTCGTTCGTATCCGATCTCGACAGACAACATATCTTCAAGTCCGGAGAGCACTGGCGTTTCAGTGGGGTTGAATTGCAAAGCGGCGACCCACACCAGAATTATTATGGGCTGAACGTGGTGCTTCCGGCTGATCTTGAAGAGAACGGCAAGAAGCACATCTACAGCTTCCCCGACGAGGTCACCGGCTTTGTCTTTGCACCCTATGGAGCAGGTATTTCCGTCTATCGGATTGTAAGTGGGGAGATCACCGTTTCAGTCCTAAATGAGGAAATGAACGCAACCTTCCATTTATCGGCGGAATTTAACGAAGCGCATGTAGACCTTACCGACGGCGAGCTTCACTTGAAGGGAATATCCTACCCAAGGCTCTATACAGATACCTTCAATGGAACATTCCGTAATAGCCCGTTTCCTTCACATGAAGATTTTGTAGCAAAGACCGTTGGCATTATCAGTCACGAATCGCCCTTTTTCCCGGACAGCTGGGAAGTCTTTGGCTCGCGGGATATCGACTCTTTTCCACCCTCAAACCAAATCGTCAGCATCCAGATAACAAAAAACCTGACCGAGCATGACTATGTCATCTCCCCAAAAAGCACGGAGGTTTTCGTCAACTGCAGCGCCCGTCCCGCTTACGGCCTCTATGCCGCAGTAGGAGGAAACCTGCATTTCGATTCACTCCCCGCTACAGGCCGCGCGAAAGGCACATTGAAATGCAGTTTTATTGTGAGAGAAGGCGTGGAGTTTCAGTTCGACGGTGGATTCGACGTAGGCACGCCCCTCTATATCGCTTGATCTTGTTCAAAGATGTAAGCCCCCGCCGCTCTCAACTGGTAACGCCGAATCACCCGCGGCGTTATCAGTTGCACACGGCCACGGCGGGGGGACAGGCGGGTCCGTGCACGCCGATACGCCGACGTTGAGCTTGTTCTAGAGCCTTGCTCTCTGGTATTGCATAGCACTCGTCAATGCTTTTGAGGAATGCACCATGATTTACCGCACGTTGGGCCAGTCCGGTTTGAAGGTCAGTGCCTTGACTCTGGGCACCATGATGTTTGGCGAACAGACAAACACCGAGGACTCGCTGCGCATCATCGACAAGGCCTGGGACCAGGGCGTCAATTTCATCGACACGGCGGACGTGTACACCGGCGGGCGCTCCGAGGAAATCGTCGGCGAAGCCATCGCTCGCCATCGTCAGGATTGGGTGGTGGCGTCGAAAGTCGCCATTGGCCCCACGGAGGGCCTGCCCAACCGCAGTGGCCTGAGCCGCAAGCGCATCTTCAACGCGTTGGAAGCCAGCCTCACCCGCCTCGATACCGACTACCTCGACATCTACTACCTGCACCGCGAAGATCACGACACCCCACTGGAGGTGACGGTATCGGCCATCGGCGACCTGATCCGCCAGGGCAAGATCCGTTACTGGGGCCTGTCCAACTATCGCGGCTGGCGGATTGCCGAGGTGATCCGTGTCGCCGAACGCCTGGGCGTGGACAAGCCGGTGATCAGTCAGCCGCTGTACAACATCGTCAACCGTCAGGCCGAAGTCGAACAGATCACCGCCGCCGCCGCGTACGGCCTGGGGGTCGTACCTTACAGCCCACTGGCGCGTGGCGTGCTCAGCGGCAAATACGCACCGGACGTCACACCCGAAGCCGGCAGCCGTGCCGCCCGCCAGGACAAGCGCATCCTGGAAACCGAATGGCGCATGGAGTCACTGCGCATCGCCCAGCAGATCCAGCAATACACCCAGGGCCGTGGCGTGGGCATTGTCGAGTTTGCGATAGCCTGGGTGCTGAACAACGCGGCGGTGAGCTCGGCGATCGTAGGGCCGCGCACCGAGGCGCAGTGGGATGCCTACACCGGCGCGCTGGACGTGAAGATCACGGCTGAGGATGAGGCTTTTATCGACTCGCTGGTGACTCCGGGGCATTCCTCCACGCCGGGGTTCAATGATGTAGGCCATTTTGTCTCGGGCCGGGTGGCGCGCGCGTAGGCTGAGTGACCAGGCTACGGTTGTAGAGCGGGCTTACTGTGGCGAGCGGGCTTGCACCGCTCGCAACAACAACAACAACAACAACAACAACCCGACTGACCCTACCAAGCCGACCCAGAAAGCGGTAACGAGAAATTTTCCTGAAAAACGCCCCAAAACAGCGCAACCCTCTCGACTCAAAAGCACCATAATCCCCTCTTGAAATTCCCCTTTTTTTTGAAATTGGTTTTCGCGAGGACAGCGTGTCTAAAGGAGTTGTGTTATCGGTGTCGGCCTCGGTGTTGTTTGCCGTGATGTACTACTTCACGTCATTGCTGACGCCATTGAGCGGCCTGGAAATTTTCGGCTGGCGCATGTTGCTGACCGTGCCGTGCATGACGGTATTCATGATCGTCAGTGGCGAATGGCGGCGGGTGTGGGAGTTGCTGCAAGTGCTCGCGGCCAAGCCTCGGCTGATCGGCGGTGTGGTGCTGTCGTCGGCCTTGCTGGGCGTGCAGTTGTGGTTGTTCATGTGGGCACCGCTGAACGGGCGCAGCCTGGATGTATCGGTAGGTTACTTCCTGCTGCCGCTGAGCATGGTGCTTACCGGACGCCTGGTATGGGGCGAACAGCTTTCATACCTGCAAAAAATCGCGGTGTTTTTTGCCAGCCTCGGGGTGCTTAACGAGTTGTTCCAGGCCGGCGGGTTTTCCTGGGCGACGCTGGTGGTGATCATCGGTTACCCGCTGTACTTCATCGCGCGCAAATACCTCAAGACCGACCACCTGGGAGGACTGTGGCTGGACATGGCGCTGATGTTGCCGGTGGCCTGGTGGTTTGTGCAAAGCGGCGAACAGGGTTTCGCGGTGATGGATGCCCACCCCAGGCTGTACGGGTTGATCCCGGTACTGGGCCTGATCAGTGCCTCGGCGCTGGTGAGCTATATCATTGCCAGTCGGTTGCTTGCATTCAGCCTGTTCGGACTGCTCAGTTATGTCGAGCCGGTGCTGTTGCTGGTAGTGGCGCTGCTGTTGGGTGAAGGCATCAAGGCAGGCGAATGGTTGACCTACATCCCGATCTGGATCGCAGTCATGGTACTGGTGTTCGAAGGGTTCAAACATTTGGTGCGTCAGCGCCGGGCCTGAATGCCAAACGACAAAAAGCCCGACCGAGGCGTCCCTCGGTCGGGCTTTTTTCATGCTCAGTCGGCGGTCAACACGCCACGACGTACCTGGTCCCGCTCGATGGACTCGAACAGCGCCTTGAAGTTACCCTCGCCAAACCCATCATCGCCCTTGCGCTGGATGAACTCGAAGAACACCGGGCCCATCAGGGTTTCCGAGAAGATCTGCAGCAACAGGCGCTTGTCGCCTTCGATTGACGAGCCGTCCAGCAGGATGCCACGTGCTTGCAGTTGATCCACCGGTTCGCCGTGGTTCGGCAGGCGGCCTTCGAGCATTTCATAGTAGGTGTCCGGCGGCGCAGTCATGAAGCGCATGCCGATCTTCTTGAGTGCGTCCCAGGTCTTGACCAGGTCGTCGGTGAGGAACGCCACGTGCTGGATGCCCTCGCCATTGAACTGCATCAGGAACTCTTCGATCTGCCCGGCGCCCTTGGACGACTCTTCGTTCAGGGGGATGCGGATCATGCCGTCCGGGGCGCTCATGGCCTTGGACGTCAGGCCGGTGTATTCGCCTTTGATATCGAAGTAGCGCGCTTCGCGGAAGTTGAACAGTTTCTCGTAGAAGCCGGCCCAGTAGGCCATGCGCCCGCGATACACATTGTGGGTCAGGTGGTCGATGACCTTGAGGCCGGCGCCTTGCGGGTTACGCTCGACGCCGTCGAGGTAGACGAAGTCGATGTCATAGATCGAGCTGCCCTCACCAAAACGGTCGATCAGGTACAGCGGCGCGCCGCCGATGCCCTTGATGGCCGGCAGGTTCAGCTCCATCGGGCCGGTTTCGATATGGATGGGCTGAGCCCCCAGTTCCAGCGCGCGGTTGTAGGCTTTTTGCGAATCCTTGACGCGGAACGCCATGCCGCACACCGACGGGCCGTGCTCGGCGGCGAAATAGGAGGCGATGCTGTTGGGCTCATTGTTAAGGATCAGATTGATCTCGCCCTGGCGGAACAGTTGGACGTTCTTGGAGCGATGGTTCGCGACTTTGGTGAAGCCCATGATCTCGAAGATCGGCTCCAGGGTGCCGGGGGTCGGCGATGCGAATTCGATAAATTCAAAGCCCATCAGGCCCATTGGGTTTTCGTAGTGGTCGGTCATGGCCGGCGCCTCATCATTCTTGTGGGTAGCAAGTGGTTATGTGCGAGCAAGGATGAGGTCGGAGGGCGGCGCGCAGGAAAGGCCTCGCACACTGCGGGCGAGGAAGTCACCAAAGATGAGGGGGGAGCCGAGTAGCTTCATGGTTACATCAGTCTCTGACGGCCGAGGCTTGCGTGAGCGCAAGTCCATATTCTTGTATGCGTAAATCGATTCTACACAGCGTAACCGTATTTGTCCGTACTCTTATCAAATCCCCATTGCCCTGGCCTGTGCAAGGGGTTTGTTGCACAAGTAGATGCCCAACAGGATGACGGCCCCGCCCGCCAGCATGGGCGCCGTCAGTTGTTCCCCCAGCAGCAGTGCGCCGCAGATCACCGCCGTCAGTGGGTTAAGTGCGATAAATACGCCGGCGCGCGTCGCGCCGATGCGCCGGATACCGTCGTAGTAACCGATATATGCCAGCGCCGAGCCCAAAACGCCGAGGTAGGCCAGGCTGAGCCAATGGGTTATCGGCAAGCAACCAAGCGCTTCTACGCTGACGCTTGCGGTGACAAACGCGGTGGTGGTCAACATCAACGTACCCAGCAGCACCGACCAGGTGACCGTCTGCAATGGCCCCAGGCTTTGGTTGAGCCCACGGGCACACAGCGAATAAACGCCCCACCCCGCCACACAGCCAAGGATCAGTAAATCGCCGATCCAGGCATCGGCGGTGGCCTGCAACAACTGCGGGTTACGGCTGACAATGACCGTCCCGGCACCGACCAGGCACAACAGGATACCCAGCAGCTTGATCCGACTCAGCCGCTCCTTGAATAACAGCCAGCTCGCCAAGCCGATCACCGCCGGGTTCAACGCCACGATCAACGAAGCCCGCGACGCATTGATGTACTGCAACCCATAGAAGAAGCACAGGTTGTAGAAAAAAATCCCGAAGAATCCCAGCACCGCCAGTTGCGCAAACTGCCGAAGATTGGGACGCAACAGAGGAATACGCGCGCAGGCCATGAACAGCAACAACGCCAGACTGGCGAGGATAAAACGCAGGCTGGCGGCCAGCAGCGGATTGAGGTGGTCGGCCAGGAAGCGCCCGGCGACAAAGGTGCCGCCCCAGATCATGGTGACGGCGGCGAGTTTGCAATAAGTCAGGTGATCGGAGGCGAGTCGCATGAGGGATGAGCTCAAGGTACGGAAGAATTCGCGTATTCTTCAGCTAATAACCGATCATCGTAAAATGAGCTTTCACTCATGACACTGACCCAATTGGAAATTTTCTCACTGGTCGCCGAGCTCCAAGGTTTTACCAGTGCCGCCCACCGCTTGGGCATCAGCCAATCGGCGGTGTCCCATGCCATCAAGGCCCTGGAGCAGGAACTGGGTGTGGAGCTGTTTCGGCGCCACCAGTCGCTGGTAGAACCGAGTGACATCGGCCAGCAATTACTCGGGCGTGCCCGTGCCATGCTCGGCTTGGCCAACACCCTGCAACAAGAGGCGGCCGATGCGCGTGGCATGCGGCGCGGTACGTTGCGCATCGGCTCATTCGGGCCGACCGCGTCGATTCGCCTGTTGCCAGCCATCCTCAGCCAGTTTCGCAGCGCCCATCCGGGGATTGAGGTGCATGTGGACGAAGGGCCCGACCGCCAGGTGCTGCAGTGGCTGGATGAGCGACGGATCGATGTGGGCTTTGTGGTGCTGGAACAGGAGCGCTTCGACACCTTTGCCTTGTTCGAGGACCAGATGGTGGCGCTGCTGCCGGCAGATCATCCATTGGCTGCGCGGGACACGCTGGCCCTGCAGGACCTGTGTGACGATGCCTTTATCCTGACGGAAGCCGGCTCCTCGGAGTTGGTCACCCGCCTGTTCGACGTCGGCCAACTGCGGCCGAAGGTGCGCTACCGCTGCGCGCAACTGTTGAGCACCCTGGAAGCGGTCAGCCGTGGGGACGGCCTGAGCATCGTCGCCGAAGCATCGCTGCCACAGGCACTTGATCCGCGCTATGTGAAGCGACCGCTTTCGCCCCGCGTGCCGCGCCAGATTGGCCTGGCGGTACTGGATCGGCGGCAGTCGTCACCGGCCACCCTGGCCTTTATCGAGATTGCGCAAAGCCTTGGCAGGGCGAGCGAAGTCCAAGCGGGCCATCTATCATCGAAACATTCCCCGCCGGCCTGCCGGTAAAGCCTCCTGCGCAACAGGCCTGAACCCATGCCCCTCACCGTCAAAGGCCCGCGAAAGCTCTTCACCCGCTATTCGATCAGCGTGTTGTCGGGGGTGCTGCCGATCCTGCTGGGTGTGACCATCCTGTATTGGCAAGCTGAACGCACCCTTGAACAAAGCACGGCGCAAACCGCCCAGGAGGCCGTACGTCAATTCGACCTGATGCTCGACAATACCGCCCTCGCCGCCCAGGCCTTGCTGCCACTGGCCGGACAGCCGTGTGACAGTGGCGTGCAACTGGCGCTGCGTGAACAGGTCACGCGCCGGCCGTTCGTGCGGGCGACGACCTTGTCCTGGCAAAAAAATATCTATTGCAGCTCCCTGTTCGGCAGTCACTACGAGTCACCGGTGAACCCGGATGACTATGTCGATGGCCGCCTGTGGTTGATGAACGGCAACCCGGTTACACCGGATACCGCGTTGCTGGTCTACCGATTGGTCGACGGGGACAAAGCCGCGTTTGCCTCAATCGACGGCTATCACCTGACCAACGCCCTGCGCCTGATCAGCCGCTATGCGCAGCTTGTGCTGCAAGTCGGGCCTCACTGGCTCGGCGCCGATGGCAACGTGCACGACACCGCAGTCCCGGTATTTGCCGTAGCCCATCATCACCTGGCATCCGAGCGCTATCACTACAGCGTCGACGCCGGCATGCCGGCCGGTGAAGTGTGGCGCTATATGCAGGCACGTTACCCCGCGCTGTTCAGCCTGGTAGTGTTCTTTGGCGTACTCGCGGGCCTGCTTGCGCACTGGCTGCAAAAGCGTTCCTCGGCGCCTACCCATGAGCTGCAGCGGGCGCTGGGGGCCAACGAGTTCATCCCGTACTTCCAGCCGGTGGTGCGCGGCGACACCCGCGAATGGGCCGGCTGCGAAGTGCTGATGCGCTGGCAGCACCCCAAGGAAGGTCTGGTCCGACCCGATCTGTTTATCCCGCTGGCCGAACATTCTGGCCTGATTGTGCCGATGACCCGTGCCCTGCTGCGCCAGACCGCTGCCCAACTGGCGCCCCATGCGACGCGGTTCAGCCCGGGTTTCCATATCGGCGTGAATATCACCGCGCGCCATTGCCACGACCTTGCACTGGTAGAGGACTGCCGTGAATTTCTCGCCGCCTTCACGCCAGGCCAGGTGACCTTGGTGCTGGAGTTGACCGAGCGCGAGTTGATCGAGCCCACGGATACTACCCGTCGACTGTTCGACGCCCTGCATCAACTGGGCGTGATGATTGCCATCGATGACTTTGGTACCGGCCATTCCAGCCTGGGTTATTTGCGCAACTTCAATGTGGACTATCTGAAGATCGACCAGAGTTTTGTCGCCATGATCGGTGCCGATGCACTATCGCGGCATATTCTGGACAGCATCATCGAATTATCCGGCAAGCTGGACCTGGGCATCGTTGCAGAAGGTGTAGAGACCGCCGAGCAGTGCGAATACCTGGCCGCTCATGGTGTGCATTTTCTCCAGGGCTATCTGTTTGGAAAGCCATTACCCAGCGATGAATTCATTAAAAACCTAGTCAGCCATTGAATAGCCATGCACTAGCGGCGTTGAAATAATGTTAATAAGACAAAAGACATGATTTACTCGTGGCGGATTAACTACTACAATTTTTCTTGCCTGTGCAGAACTCGCAGGACGACTTCTTCTGTGAGTCGCCTTAACGCTATTGGCTTATAGCTTTGTCTGTAGTTGACATCAGCCAAATACACTATTGGAGTACAGATTTTGTCCAGACTCGCCGAATTTCGCGCAGCAGAAAAAGCCCTTCAAGAGCAGCTTGCCCAGCTGGAGTCCCTGAAGAACGACGCCGGACTGAAGAAAGAAATCGAATTCGAAGAAAAGCTTCAAGGACTGATGAAAACCTACGGCAAAGGCCTGCGCGACATCATCCTGATCCTTGATCCAAACCCGGGCAAGACCAGCGCTGCCGCCGCCAGCGCACCAAAACAGCGCCGTGCGCGCGTAGTCAAGGTTTACCACAATCCGCACACTGGCGAACTGATCGAAACCAAGGGCGGTAACCACCGCGGCCTCAAAGCCTGGAAAGAACAGTATGGCGCCGCCACTGTAGATTCCTGGCTTCGCGGCTGATCACCACGTACTAACAAAGAGCCCCGCACATGCGGGGCTTTTTTATTCAAGGGTTCGAAACCGAACTTAAATAACATTTCACTTTGTTCAGAATGACGGGTGAAACGCACTTAAAGTTTGAGGCCAGCGCGCACCGAACTGACTTCATCCTTGCTTGCTTGGTAAGCGTCGGCTTGACCCGCGTATGAAAAAACATACGCTTTATCGGTATCAACCGCGCCTACCAATGTTTGTGAAAGCACGTGCCGTCCATTCTCAGTAATCACACACGTAGTTTCTACGGCCTCAAGACGACTCAGTGTTGTCGAGTGCATCTTGCTGCACACACTTTGGTAGCCGCCTTGGGCAAAATCTTTCTGGATGGACTTGCGCATCTCCAGCAATACGCCCTGAAGGTTAACGTTATGCCCAGCCTCGATCGGCGTCCCCGTCAACTCCATCACCATCACTGTGTTGCCATTTTCATCGTTCTTGATCGCACGCTGCCGCGAAACCGGCTGCGGCGTGGCTGGCGCGTCGCCGTCGGGTACCACCTCCTCGACCTGCCAGCCGCTGGGCCAATGAATTTCCGGCTCGCCCGCCCATACCCAAGGGCTGGACAACAGCAAACACAGAGCGCTCAACAGCGGTAAACGACATTCGATCATTGCAAAAGACACCCAAGGTTCAAGCGACAAAGTGTGAGCCCCGCCACCGGCTGGTCGCAAGACCTACGCGTGCTTTTTCATTTGGCGCGGCAGGCGGGCCTTGCGTATCATGGTCCGGCTGCACGGACGCCAGCTGCAAGCCAAGGGAACGCTCCTCTCACCTGGAGCCGCGTTTGCCCCATTTTTTTCTGGAGGGCCCATGAGCCTGCACGAACTGAACACCTTCCCGGGCGTCACCGCCCAACCTGACACCGCCACCTCGAACTTCGTGTTTAACCACACCATGCTGCGGGTCAAGGACATCACCAAGTCCCTGGACTTCTACACCCGTGTCCTGGGTTTTTCCCTGGTTGAAAAGCGCGACTTCCCGGAAGCCGAATTCAGCCTGTACTTCCTGGCCCTGGTGGACAAATCCCAGATCCCGGCCGACGCCGCCGCGCGCACCCAATGGATGAAGTCAATTCCAGGCATCCTGGAACTGACCCACAACCACGGCACCGAAAACGATGCCGACTTCGCCTATCACAACGGCAACACCGATCCGCGTGGTTTTGGTCATATCTGCATCTCGGTGCCCGATATTGTCGCTGCGTGTGAACGCTTCGAAGCATTGGGCTGCGATTTCCAGAAACGCCTGACCGATGGCCGCATGAAAAGCCTGGCGTTCATCAAGGACCCGGATGCGTACTGGGTTGAGATTATTCAGCCAGCGCCGCTGTAAGTTTCTAACACACAACAAAAAACCCCATGATCACTCATGGGGTTTTTCGTTTCCGGGCCTGGACTTACGCCGGAGCGGAGGTACGGATCAAGTGATCGAAAGCACTCAGGGAAGCCTTGGCGCCCTCGCCTACCGCAATCACGATCTGCTTGTACGGCACGGTCGTCACGTCACCGGCAGCGAATACCCCTGGCAGTGAAGTCTCGCCACGGGCATCGACAATGATCTCGCCACGCGGGGTCAATTCCACAGTGCCTTTAAGCCAGTCGGTGTTGGGCAGCAAGCCGATCTGTACAAAGATGCCTTCCAGGTCGATGGTCTTGAACTCGCCAGTATCGCGGTCCTTGTAGGCCAGGCCGGTGACCTTCTGGCCGTCGCCTTTGACTTCACTGGTCAGCGCGCTGGTGATCACATCAACGTTAGGCAGGCTGTACAGCTTGCGCTGCAATACCGCGTCGGCGCGCAACTTGCTGTCGAACTCCAGCAAGGTCACATGGCTGACGATACCGGCCAGGTCGATGGCCGCTTCAACGCCGGAGTTACCGCCGCCGATTACCGCCACACGCTTGCCCTTGAACAACGGACCATCGCAGTGCGGGCAGAAGCACACGCCCTTGGCCTTGTATTCCTGCTCGCCGGGCACACCCATTTCGCGCCAGCGGGCGCCGGTGGCCAGGATCACGGTCTTGGACTTGAGCGTCGCGCCGCTTTCAAAGCGAATTTCATGCAAGTCACCGGCGTTTTTCGCTGGGATCAGGCTGCTGGCGCGCTGCAGGTTCATGATGTCCACGTCGTACTGACGTACGTGGGCTTCCAGGGCGCTGGCCAGTTTCGGCCCTTCGGTTTCCTGTACCGAGATAAAGTTCTCGATGGACATGGTGTCCAGCACCTGGCCGCCAAAGCGTTCGGCGGCAACACCGGTGCGAATACCTTTACGTGCGGCGTAGATGGCCGCTGCGGAACCGGCCGGGCCACCGCCGACGACAAGCACATCAAAGGCATCTTTGGCGCTGATTTTCTCGGCGGCTTTTTCAATGCCGCTGGTGTCGAGCTTGGCGAGGATTTCCTCCAGGCCCATGCGGCCCTGGCCGAAGTTCACGCCATTCAAGTAAACGCTCGGCACTGCCATGATCTGACGTTCGTCGACTTCAGCCTGGAACAGCGCGCCGTCGATGGCGACGTGGCGGATGTTCGGGTTGAGCACGGCCATCAGGTTCAGCGCCTGGACCACGTCCGGGCAGTTCTGGCAGGACAGCGAGAAGTACGTCTCGAAGCTGAACTCACCTTTAAGGGCGCGGATCTGTTCGATGACTTCGACACTGGCCTTCGACGGGTGGCCACCGACTTGCAGCAGGGCCAGCACCAACGAAGTGAATTCATGGCCCATGGGGATGCCGGCGAAACGCAGGCTGATATCGGCACCCGGGCGGTTGATGGAGAACGATGGCTTGCGCGCATCATCACCATCGGTTTTCAGGGTAATCAGCGTGGTGAGGCTGGTTACGTCCTGCAAAAGGGCAAGCATTTCCTGGGATTTCGCGCCGTCGTCGAGGGAGGCGACGATCTCGATCGGCTGGGTGACCCGTTCCAGGTATGACTTCAACTGAGCTTTAAGATTGGCGTCCAACATACGGGCGATTTCCTATTAATTCGGTTTATTGCAGACAAAAAAACGCCCGAGCGACTCTCGCCCGGGCGTTTTGAGGGCGGATGCAGCTTACTTAAGTGCGGAGTTCCGCCCTTGAGACGTCTTCACAGACTTAGATCTTGCCGACCAGGTCCAGGGACGGAGCCAGAGTAGCCTCGCCTTCTTTCCACTTGGCTGGGCACACTTCGCCTGGGTGGGCAGCTACGTATTGAGCGGCCTTGATTTTGCGCAGCAGCTCGGAAGCGTCACGGCCAACACCGCCGTCGTTCAGTTCAACGATCTTGATCTGACCTTCCGGGTTGATCACGAAGGTACCGCGGTCAGCCAGGCCAGCTTCTTCGATCAGTACGTCGAAGTTGCGGGAGATGGTCAGGGTCGGGTCGCCGATCATGGTGTACTGGATTTTACCGATGGCTGGCGAAGTGTTGTGCCAGGCAGCGTGGGCAAAGTGGGTGTCGGTGGAAACGCTGTAGATTTCGACGCCCAGTTTCTGGAATTCGGCGTAGTTGTCAGCCAGGTCTTCCAGCTCGGTTGGGCAAACGAAGGTGAAGTCGGCTGGGTAGAAGAACACTACCGACCATTTGCCTTTCAGGTCAGCGTCGGTCACATCTACGAAGTTGCCGTTTTTGTATGCAGTCGCTTTGAACGGTTTTACTTGGCTGTTGATGATAGGCATCGTTGACTCTCCGTCAGGGGTTAAGAAGTTGATGAGGTGAATCCTACCCACTCTCTCGGCGGATGGCTCATTGGCAAACCTGATGCTGACGATTGGTTTTCCCTATCAGGTGACGGTATTAATAGAAGAAATCTCAAAGCAGCGGTTGAGTGGCCAATGTCATGCCGAGAAAGGGCGTTGCTTCAACATAGCGCATGGCGGATTTCATGTCGCTCCAGCCGACGTAACTCATCAGCGACTTCAAGTCCCAGCCGCTGCGATGGGCCCAGGTGGCAAAACCCCGGCGCAACGAGTGGCTGGTGTATTGCTCGGCGGCGATGCCCGCACGCTCAAGCGCCTGGCGCAGCAGCGGGATCACGCTGTTGGGGTGCAAGCCCTCCTCCCCCAGATTTCCCCAGCGATCAATACCCCGGAATACCGGACCGCGCACCAGGGCCGACGCGCTGAGCCATTCGCTGTAGGCCTGCACCGGACACAGGCGCAGCAACGCCGGGGTGTGATAGGTCTTGCCGAGGTTGTCGCGGTCACTTTTGCTGCGCGGCAGATACAGGCTGATGCCGGCACCGGGTGTGGCCTGCACGTGTTCGATACTTAATCGGCACAACTCATCGCTACGAAAACCGCGCCAGAAGCCCAGCAGGATGAGCGCAGTGTCACGCTTGGCGCGCAGTAATCGCGGTGGATCCTGCGCCTCACTGGCCTCTCGCGCTTCAGCCTCAAGGGAGGCCACTACCTGCTCCAGATGCCTGAGCTGCAATGGCTCGGCCTGCTTCTCCTGCGCCGGGTGCACGGCGCGAATCCCCTTGAGCACCTTGCGCACCACCGGCGCTTTCGTCGGGTCGGGAAAGCCCTGGCTGGTATGCCATTGCGCCAGTGCCGAGAGCCGCAGCTTCAGGGTGTTGACCGCCAGCACACCCGCATGCGCCACCAGATAACGCGCCACGCTGTCGCTGGTAGCCGGCAGAAATCCGCCCCAACTGACTTCGAAGTGTTCGATGGCCGCGCGATAGCTGCGGCGCGTGTTATCGCGGGTGGCGGCGTTGAGGTAACGATCCAGATCGCTCATGGGAGGCCTATTCGTACTGCTGGCAGACATATAAGCGTTCCAGACGCCAGTGACACGGGATAATACGCCAATATCCCATCTGTTAAATCATGAATTTAAACGAATTTTTATTCGTGATATGGTATGTATATACATAATACATACCACAGTACTAAATCGACGGAGACCCCATGGCTCGCGGCGGCATTAATAAAGCAGTAGTTCAAACGGCACGCCTGGCGATCCTTGCCCGTGGCGAGAACCCCAGCATCGACGCGGTACGCATCGAGATGGGCAATACCGGCTCGAAAACCACGATCCACCGCTATTTGAAGGAGCTGGACGACAGCGAAGCCCGCCTGACCATCACCGAAGCCCCGATTGACGACGAGCTGGGTGAACTGGTTGCACGGTTGGCGCTGCGCTTGAAGGAGAAAGCTCAAGAGCCGATTGACCTGGCCCTGGCGCAGTTCGAACAGCAAAAAGCCGCCCTGCTCGCCCAGATCGAGGCGCTTGAAGAAGCTCACGCCGAACTCAAGCAGCAATTCGATATTCAAGCGGCCGCCCTGGCAGAAGAAAGCGCCGCCCTGCAAACCACCAATACCAGCCTGCAAACCGAGCAAACCCGCAACGCTGGGCTCAGCCAGGCCTGCAGTGATTACGAACTGCGGATCAGCGACAAGGACGAGCAGATTCGCTCGCTGGAAGAAAAGCACCTGCACGCCCGCGAGGCGCTGGAGCACTACCGCAATGCGATCAAAGAGCAGCGCGAGCAGGAACAGCGGCGCCACGAAGGTCAGCTGCAGCAAGTACAGGCAGAACTACGCCAAGCCCAGCAAAGCGCAATGGTTCGCCAAGATGAGATCACCCAGCTGCATCGCGACAATGAGCGCTTGCTGATCGAGCACCGAGTGACGACAAAGGAATTGGCTGCGCTGCTGGAAGAAACCCGCAAAGGCCAGGCCCAGCAACTGAAACTGAACGAACACGTGAACCAGATCGACAGCGAGCGCACCCTGCTTCAGGAACGCCTGCGGGTGGCCTTGCTTGAAAGCGAGTCACGCCAACAAGCGCTGGCTGAGCACGGGCACACCAACAAGCACCTGGAACTGGAGCTTATGAAGGCCCACGCCACTATCGAAGCGTTGCGCCTGGCGGCCGCCGTTGCAGCGACGCCAGAGGCAACACCACCCACCTGATCAGTCCGCCACAGGCGTGCGCATGGTGACGAACTCTTCCGCCGCCGTGGGATGCACGCCGATGGTTTCATCGAAGTGCTGCTTGGTCGCGCCCGCCTTGAGCGCGATCGCCAGGCCCTGGACGATCTCGCCCGCGTCCGGACCGACCATGTGGCAGCCCAACACCCTGTCGGTGTCGGCATCGACCACCAGCTTCATCAAGGTTTTTTCCTGGCACTCGGTCAAGGTCAGCTTCATCGGGCGGAAACGGCTTTCGAAGATCTGCAGCCGGTGCCCATTCTTCTTCGCCTCCTCCTCCGTCAGGCCGACCGTGCCGATATTCGGCAGGCTGAATACCGCTGTCGGGATCATTGCGTAATCCACCGGACGGTATTGCTCGGGCTTGAACAAGCGACGCGCTACTGCCATGCCTTCGGCAAGCGCCACCGGCGTCAGTTGCACACGGCCGATCACATCGCCGATTGCCAGGATCGACGCTTCGGTGGTCTCGTACTGGTCGTTCACCTGGACGAAACCTCGCTCATCCAGTTTGACGCCGGTATTTTCCAAGCCCAGGTTATCCAGCATCGGCCGCCGGCCGGTGGCATAGAACACGCAATCGGCCTCCAGCACGCGACCGTCTTTCAAGGTTGCCTTAAGGCTGCCATCGGCTTGTTTGTCGATACGTTCGATATCGGCATTAAATTGCAGGTCCAGGCCACGCTTGGTCAGTTCCTCTTTAAGGTGCGTGCGCACTGAACCATCAAAACCGCGCAAGAACAGATCGCCGCGATACAGCAACGAGGTTTGCGCGCCCAGCCCATGGAAAATCCCGGCGAACTCAACAGCGATATAACCGCCACCTACCACCAGCACACGCTTGGGCAACTCTTTGAGGAAGAACGCCTCATTGGAGCCTATCGCGTGCTCACGTCCCGGAATATCCGGAATCTGCGGCCAGCCCCCGGTAGCGATCAGGATGTGCTTGGCTGTAAAACGCTCGCCATTGATTTCCACCTGGTGCGGATCAACCAGGCGCGCATGGCCTTCATGCAGGGTCACGCCACTGTTGACCAACAGGTTGCGGTAGATGCCATTGAGGCGATTGATCTCGCGATCCTTGTTGGCGATCAGGGTCGCCCAATCAAAATTCGCTTCCCCCAGGGACCAGCCAAAGCCACTGGCTTGCTCGAAGTCCTCGGCAAAATGTGCGCCGTACACCAATAGTTTCTTCGGCACGCAGCCAACGTTTACGCAGGTGCCACCCAGGTAGCGACTTTCCGCCACGGCCACCTTGGCCCCAAAGCCTGCAGCAAAGCGCGCCGCGCGAACACCGCCGGAACCGGCGCCAATTACATACAGGTCAAAATCGTAGGCCATTTCATTCTCCTCGGCAGGACATCAGCATACCGACTTACATGGGGCTGAAAAACGAAAAAGCCACCCGAAGGTGGCTTTTCAAAGGCAGGTCAGCGTGAATCAGTAAGCTTTGCCTGTCTTGTAGAAGTGCTCGTAGCAGAAGTTGGTGGCTTCGATGTAGCCTTCGGCGCCACCGCAGTCAAAACGACGACCCTTAAACTTGTAGGCGATCACGCAACC
Organism: Pseudomonas sp. B14(2022); assembly: GCF_012030485.1. Classification (NCBI taxonomy): domain Bacteria; kingdom Pseudomonadati; phylum Pseudomonadota; class Gammaproteobacteria; order Pseudomonadales; family Pseudomonadaceae; genus Pseudomonas; species Pseudomonas sp. B14(2022). The sequence goes on along the minus strand of NZ_JAAUVM010000015.1, from coordinate 58,112 downwards.
GTCTTTGGCCTGCTTCAACAGGGCGTCGGTGATCTGGATCTCGCCACCCTTGCCTGGCTCGGTTTCTTCGATCAGCTTGAAGATGTCCGGAGTCAGAATGTAACGACCGATGATCGCCAGGTTAGACGGTGCATCTTCAGGCGCCGGTTTTTCAACCATGTCACGTACGCGGATCAGACCATCACCAATGTCGTCACCGGCAATCACGCCGTACTTGTTGGTCTCTTGAGGATCAACCTCTTGAACCGCAACGATGGTGCAACGGTATTTCTGGTACAGCTTGACCATCTGGGTCAGTACGCCGTCGCCTTCCAGGTTCACACACAGGTCGTCCGCGAGTACGACGGCGAACGGCTCGTCACCAATCAACGGGCGGCCGGTCAGGATGGCGTGGCCCAGACCTTTCATCTGGGTCTGACGGGTGTAGGAGAACGAGCACTCGTCCAGCAGCTTGCGGATGCCGACCAGGTATTTTTCCTTGTCGGTGCCCTTGATTTGGTTTTCCAGCTCGTAGCTGATGTCGAAATGGTCTTCCAGTGCGCGCTTACCGCGACCGGTGACGATAGAGATTTCGTTCAGACCGGCATCCAGTGCCTCTTCGACGCCGTACTGAATCAGTGGCTTGTTTACCACCGGCAGCATCTCTTTGGGCATGGCCTTGGTCGCTGGCAAGAAGCGAGTGCCGTAACCGGCTGCTGGGAACAAGCATTTCTTGATCATATAAGTCCTTACAAAGGGCTGTGCGTACGGAGTTCGGCGCAGTCTAATCAGGCCGCAGTCACCTTACAATGGGTTCTGCTGGCGTTGCGATGTCATCATAGAGAAAAAATGTCGGCGTAAGTTCCGCTGATCTTACAAAGAGCGACTCTGCCGTCACGGTAAAAAACCCCGTTTCCTCATGTTTAAAGGGGCTGCAACCCTTTTAGCACGCTTTTCAGCCCAGAACACTGACCTGGAATAACTTGCGCGGCATTGGGACATTTGGCGCTATCATTACGCCCTTGAATCAGACCACGAGATTGTTAATAGATGTCAGAACCAAAAGGCGTGAACGGCTACCTGATCACCAAGCGAGCGGACGGCTGGCACCTGATCAACTTCCACGGAGACAGCGTCGCGGGCGTGTTCGAGAGCGAAAGCATGGCGATCGCGGTCGCCGAAGTATTTGTGGATGAAGCGGGCCACGCATCGAGCAAAAGGCCGAAGGGCAAGTAAGCCAGCAGGCCTGTGCAAAAAGCCCCGAACCAGGGGCTTTTTTGGGTTTTGCCTGTACCTAGATGGCAGTTCGCTATAATCTTTCAAAAACGCCCCACGACAGTGTCAGCGCCCCTCCCACACCCTCGACGACGAACACACATGAACAAATTTCTGGCACTGACTGCGGTACTGGCACTTGCCGGCTGCACCACCACTTCCGATGTCTACCTCAAAAACGGCGAGCAAGGCCTGACCATCGACTGTTCAGGTGAAGCCAACTCCTGGGCCAGTTGCTACGAAAAAGCCGATGCCTCCTGCGCAGGCACCGGCTATCGCATTGTCGGCACCGAGGGCACGCCATCGCTGAAAGAAAGCGACAAGACCCTGGGCCAGGATGTGGGCAACTACAAAAGTCGCAGTGTGGTGGTGGTCTGCAAGTAACCACGAGGGTTATAGGTGGATCTCGGCAAATTTGATGCCCAGCTCCCGAAGGATCTCGCTGAGTTCGTCAAGACTGGCAAAGGACTCGACTTCATCCTGATCATCCACCAGAAAAAAGCTGCGACCGCCGCTTTTCTTGAAGAAGACGATCCACTCGCCCAGATCGGCGGGGTTCTGGATGACATGGGTGGCCGAGATTTCACCCTCGGCATGACGGGCTTTGACGTGTTCACGCTTCATATCGGCTTTCCCCAGCGGCATCAACCGGAAATGCACTCTTCACCGGCCTTTTTCACGTCACCCGGGCGGATAGGCACGTTGGACATGCTCTCGTAGAGCTTGATGCTGCTACCGCTGGAGCGCTCTTCAATATCGAAAATTGCCGAAGGATCGGCGGAAAGTTTCTGCGGCACGATGACTTGGACACCGTCTTTATGCGGTTCAATCTGCGGCGGCCGACGGGTGGCCGACAATTTTCTTACCACACACGCGGCGTACTCCTGGGGTTTTTTCCCGGAGATGACGGCCAACGTCGGCGGGGTCTGCTTGATATCTGCAACCGAAGCACACCCACCTATCGCCAAGGCCAGAACCAACACACTCCACTTCATACAAATCCTCCATTAAAGACCCTACGACAGCGGAGATAGTAATTTTCTCCCGCCCACGTAGGATTTATCTCTTATAACTCGGTAAATAACTGTTTTAAATTGTCGACGCCGTTGAAGACGGGCCGATAATAAACGCGCTGGGGCTGATAAACTCCATCTTAACCTACGTATCATTCTGATTTTTCAGAAAAAGCCCTTCTGGAGACACCCTCATGAAATTTATCCACCAGCGCGAGCACCTCAACGAGGGGGACATTGTCGTCATCGAATGCTCGCAGACTTGTAATATTCGCCTGATGAGTGACGCAAATTTTCGCAGTTTCAAGAATGGCGGCCGCCACACGTACCACGGCGGCGCGTTCGACAAGTTCCCCGCCAAGATCACCGCACCCAGCACCGGGTTCTGGAATATCACCCTGGACGTGGTGACCCGCCGCGCAATCAGCGTCACGCGCAAGCCTGCGTTGTCCCACAAGATTCGCATCGTACGTCGCACCAGCACCAAGCTGAGCTGACTCGAACAGCCACAGGAAATCACCGTGACCACCACTACCAAATACGTGATCAAGTACAAGCTCAATGGCGAACGCCGCTTTGAGTTCGCCCAACTTACCACCAACAGCGTAGAAGAGGCCCTGCAAGCCCTGGCGAAAATCCACGATACCAGCGATGAAATCACCGACATCAACGTGAGCAAGGCGCTGTAAGGCAATGCCCGGGCCCACAGATGACTTGTTCGCCGATGACGCCCTGCAACAACCAGCAGCACGTGAGCAGATCGGCGAACAGTCCTACGTGCTTAGGGGATATGCCCTGCCCTGGATTGAGCGCCTTCTACCAGAACTGCGCCGTGTGCTGGCGCAATCGCCGTTTCGGCAAATGGTTACGCCCGGTGGCTTTACCATGTCGGCAGCCTTGAGCAGTTGCGGCGCGCTGGGCTGGACCAGCGACACCAGCGGCTACCGCTATACGCCCCTGGACCCTCGCACCCGGCAGCCCTGGCCAGCGCTGCCGGACACCTTGCGCCAACTGGCCATAGAAGCCGCAGCAGACGCCGGGTTTGTCGACTTTGCCCCCGACGCCTGCTTGATCAATCGTTATGTTCCGGGCGCGAAAATGTCCTTGCACCAGGACAAGAATGAACGTCGCTACAGCGAGCCCGTCGTGTCGATATCCCTTGGACTGCCGGCAGTTTTCCTGTTTGGTGGTCACGCGCGTAGTGACAAGACCCGCAAGGTCTCGCTGTTCCATGGTGATGTGGTGGTCTGGGGCGGGGTCGATCGGCTGCGCTTTCATGGGGTGACGCCGATCAAGGAAGGCGTGCACCCGATCATGGGCCCGCAACGTATCAACCTCACTTTTCGCACCGCCGGCTGATTTGACCGCAAGCTTCGGAGTGCCAGGCCACTGCGGCACGGCTAATCTGGCCAGGATCCGTCAAGAGTGCCAACTATGACTACCGAACAAGATCTGCGCTGGGCTGCGATTCTTGCCCGCGATCCGAAAGCCGACGGGCTGTTCGTCTACGGCGTAAAAACCACTGGTGTGTATTGCCGCCCGAGCAGCGCCTCGCGATTGCCCCGCCCGGAAAATATCGAGTTTTTCGACACCCCGGCACAGGCCGAGGCCGCCGGTTATCGCGCCAGTAAACGCGCAGCCGGTGACCAGACGCAGCTGGCTGCGCAGCATGCGCAATTGGTGGCTGACGCGTGCCGGCAGATCGAACACGCCGACACCGCGCCCAGCCTCAACACGCTGGCGAGCCGGGCCGGACTGAGCCCGTTCCATTTCCACCGCGTGTTCAAAGGCGTGACCGGCCTGACGCCCAAGGGTTACGCCAGCGCCCATCGCTCACGCAAGGTGCGCCAGGGGCTCAAGGGCCCGCATTCGGTAACCGATGCGCTGTATGAAGCCGGCTTCAATTCCAACAGCCGCTTTTATGAGTCGGCCAACCAATTGCTCGGCATGACGCCCAGCGACTACAAGGCCGGCGGCACCAACAACCAAATTCTATTTGCCGTCGGGCAATGCTCGTTGGGTGCGATCCTGGTGGCGCAGAGTGCCCGAGGTGTGTGTGCGATTCTATTGGGGGATGACCCGGACAAACTGGTGCGCGACCTGCAGGACCAATTCCCCAAGGCCAACCTCGTGGGCGCCGACCGTCGTTTCGAACAGCTTATCGCCCAAGTGGTGGGGTTTATCGAGGCTCCCGCCCTGGGCCTGGACCTGCCGCTGGACCTGCGCGGCACGGCGTTTCAGGAGCGGGTATGGCAGGCCTTGCGCGAAATCCCGGTGGGCAGCACGGCCAGCTACGCGCAGATCGCCCAGCGTATCGGCGCACCCACGTCTTTTCGCGCGGTGGCCCAAGCCTGCGGAGCAAACAGCCTGGCGGTGGCGATTCCCTGTCATCGGGTGGTGCGCAGCAATGGTGATTTATCCGGCTATCGCTGGGGGGTTGAGCGCAAGCGGCAGCTGCTCGATCGCGAAAAAGACCACTGACGCGCACGAAAAGCCCACCTCGTCCAGTGAATAAAACAGACTGGCCGGGTGCCAGGTACCCTGCTAAAACAGCGAAAAAACCGACTCACGCTGGAGACGCATCCCATGAGCACCTGGCCAGACACCCGCATTCTCGACCTGCTCGGCATCGACGTGCCTATCATCCAGGCGCCGATGGCCGGTGCCACGACCGCCGCCATGGTCATCGCCGCCAACGAAGCGGGCGCCCTAGGATCGATGCCGGCGGCCACACTGAGCATCGAGCAACTGCGCGCCGCGCTGACCAGCATTCGCCAGGCCAGTACGCGCCCCATCAACGTCAACTTCTTTTGCCACCAGCCCCCTGCCGCCGACGAAGAACGTGATCGACGCTGGAAGGCTCTGCTGGAGCCCTACTACCGCGAGCTGGGTGCCGATTTTGAGGCGCCAACGCCGGTTTCCGATCGCGCACCGTTCAACGACGCAGCTTGCCAGGTGGTTGAAGCGTTCCGGCCCGAGGTCGTCAGTTTTCACTTTGGCCTGCCGGAAAAATCCCTGCTGGATCGGGTAAAAGCCACCGGCGCCAAGGTGCTGTCGTCAGCCACCACCGTTGAAGAGGCGATCTGGCTGGAGCAGCACGGTTGCGACGCGATTATTGCCATGGGCATTGAAGCCGGGGGGCATCGCGGGATGTTCCTGAGCGACGACCTCAGCAGCCAGATAGGCCTGATGGCACTGGTGCCGCAGATCGTCGACGCGGTGACCGTACCAGTGATTGCGGCCGGTGGTATTGGCGATGCACGTGGCATCGTCGCAGCCTTGGCGTTGGGCGCTTCAGCGGTACAGATCGGGACGGCGTATCTGTTCACCCCCGAAGCTACGATCACAGCCTCCCATCACCATGCGCTGCGCCATGCACAGGCCAGCGAAACCGCCCTGACCAACCTATTCACCGGGCGCCCGGCACGGGGCATCATTAACCGGGCAATGAGTGAGCTGGGAGCGATCAACCCCACGGCACCCGCGTTTCCCAGGTCCGGCGGCGCATTAATACCACTCAAGGCCAAGGACGAAGCAGGCTTCAGCAACCTGTGGTCCGGCCAGGCGCTACGCCTGGGTAAAGACACAAGCACCTATGAACTGACCCGCGAATTGGCCGAGCAGGCTTTAGCAAAGCTCAAATAGCGCTTTCACCTGCGGCAACTTTGCACTGTACCGGCAATGGCTAACCGCTATATATTCCCATACATAGCGGTTACATCTTCTCCCTATAACAGGCCGTACAGTCCCCAAGGAGCTGCTTCATGAAGATTCACGCCTTACGCCTGACCATGCTGGCCGCCGCGTTCGCTGTCGGTTCGGCCCATGCCGATGAGGTCCAGGTAGCCGTAGCAGCTAACTTCACCGCACCGATCCAGGCGATTGCCGCCGACTTCGAAAAAGACACCGGCCACAAGCTGGTCGCGGCCTACGGCGCCACCGGGCAGTTCTACACCCAGATCAAGAACGGCGCGCCGTTCGAAGTGTTCCTGAGTGCCGACGACACCACCCCGCAGAAACTTGAAAGCGAAGGCGACACCGTCAAAGGCTCGCGCTTCACATACGCCGTGGGCACCCTGGCGCTGTGGTCGGCCAAGGAAGGCTATGTGGACGCCAAGGGGGAGGTCTTGAAGAGAAACGAATTCAAGCACCTGTCCATCGCCAACCCGAAAGCCGCGCCTTATGGCCTCGCCGCTACCCAGGTGCTGGCCAAGGAAGGGTTGACCGAGAAGGTCAAGGACAAGCTCGTCGAAGGCCAGAACATCACTCAGGCCTTTCAGTTTGTCTCCACCGGCAATGCCGAGTTGGGTTTCGTCGCCTTGTCGCAGATCTATAAAGACGGCAAAGTCACCAGCGGTTCGGCCTGGATCGTCCCTGCCACCCTGCACGACCCGATCAAACAAGACGCGGTGATCCTCAACAAGGGCAAAGACAGCGCCGCAGCCAAGGCCCTGGTCGAGTACCTCAAGGGGCCGAAAGCCGCTGCCGTTATCAAGTCCTACGGTTATGAGCTGGCCAAATAAATGCCCCTGTCGAGTGCCGATTTTTCCGCAATCTGGTTGACCCTCAAACTGGCGTCACTGACCACGGTGATCCTGCTGGTCATCGGCACTCCGATCGCCTTGTGGCTGTCGCGCACCCGTTCATGGTGGCGCGGCCCTATCGGCGCGGTGGTGGCCCTGCCGTTGGTACTGCCGCCCACGGTAATCGGTTTCTACCTGCTGTTGACCATGGGGCCCCATGGCTACGTTGGCCAGTTCACCCAATGGCTCGGCCTGGGCACCCTCACCTTCAGCTTCGCCGGGCTGGTGATTGGTTCGGTGATCTATTCCATGCCGTTCGTGGTGCAGCCGTTGCAAAACGCCTTCTCCGCCATCGGCACTCGCCCATTGGAAGTGGCCGCGACCCTACGCGCCAATCCCTGGGACACCTTCTTCACCGTGATCCTGCCCCTGGCGCGCCCGGGATTTGTGACCGCGGCCATTCTGGGCTTTGCGCATACCGTCGGCGAATTCGGCGTGGTGCTGATGATCGGCGGCAATATCCCGGACAAAACCCGTGTGGTCTCGGTGCAGATCTACGATCACGTCGAAGCCATGGAGTATGCCCAGGCCCATTGGCTGGCGGGCGCCATGGTGGTATTCGCGTTCCTCGTGTTGCTGGCGCTCTACTCCAGCCGTAAAACCAAGATGGGCTGGAGCTGATGTCGATGATCAATGTGCGCCTGAACGTGAAGTACCCAGGCTTTGCCCTGGACGTGGACCTGCAGTTGCCCGGCCGTGGGGTGACTGCGCTGTACGGGCACTCGGGCTCCGGCAAGACCACCTGCCTGCGCTGCATCGCCGGGCTGGAGCGCGCCGAAGACGGGTTTATCCAGATCAACGATGAAGTCTGGCAAGACAGCCGCAACGGGCTATTCGTGCCGCCGCACAAGCGCGCGCTCGGCTACGTGTTCCAGGAGCCGAGCCTGTTCCCCCATCTGTCGGTGCGGGCCAACCTGGAGTTCGGTCTCAAACGCATCGCGCGCCCGCAACGCCGGGTGGATATGCTTCAGGCTACGGAGTTGCTGGGGATCGGCCATCTGCTTGAGCGTCACCCCCAACACCTGTCCGGCGGTGAACGCCAGCGTATCGGTATCGCCCGTGCCCTGCTCACCAGCCCAAAACTACTGTTGATGGATGAGCCCCTGGCCGCTCTCGACAGCAAGCGCAAAGGTGAAATCCTGCCCTACCTGGAACGCCTGCACGACGAACTGGACATCCCCATGCTGTACGTCAGCCATGCCCAGGATGAGGTGGCACGCCTGGCCGATCACATCGTGTTGCTCAGCGACGGCAAGGCGCTGGCCAGTGGTCCCATAGGCGAAACCCTGGCGCGGCTCGACCTGCCACTGGCGTTGGGGGACGACGCTGGCGTGGTGATCAACGGCAGCGTCAGCGCCTACGACGATCACTACCAACTGCTCACGCTGCAACTGCCCGACAGTGCCCAGCATCTGCGCGTGGCCCATGCACCGCTGGCGCTGGGCAAGGCGTTGCGGGTCAAGGTACAGGCACGCGACGTCAGCCTCAGCCTGCACGCCGGAGAGCACAGCAGCATCCTCAACCGCCTGCCGGTGACGGTTACCCAAGAGATTGCAGCGGATAACAGCGCCCATGTGCTCGTGCGCCTGGACGCGGATGGCACGCCGTTGCTGGCGCGTATCACGCGGTTCTCCCGTGACCAGTTGCAACTGCATCCCTGCCAATCGATGTGGGCACAAATCAAAGCGGTCGCCGTACTGGCGTAAAAACCTTTTGGCACGACCACATACGGCTGCGGTCAATCAGGCATACCGGTCTGATTTTTTGCCAAGGAATTTGCCCCATGCCCGACTCCGCGCTGCCCGCCGACCTGCCCCGCGACCTGCATTACGTTGACGACACCCAGCCCGGCATCCGCCGCAAGAAGCTGCGCGGCAAATTCCAGTACTTCGACGCCAAGGGCGAGCGCATCCAGGACGCCGATGAGATCAAGCGCCTGAACGCCCTCGCCATCCCTCCGGCCTATACCGACGTGTGGATCTGCGCCGACCCGCGCGGCCACCTGCAAGCCACCGGCCGCGACGCCCGTGGGCGCAAACAGTACCGCTATCACGCGCGCTGGCGCGAGGTGCGTGACAGTGACAAGTACGCTCGGCTGCAGGAATTCGGCAACGCCCTGCCGAAACTGCGCAGACAGCTGGAAGCGCAGATCGCCGAACCCGGCTTCACCCGCGAAAAAGTCCTGGCCACGGTGGTGATGCTGCTGGACGCCACGCTGATCCGTGTCGGCAATACCCAATATGCACGCGACAACAAATCCTACGGGCTGACCACCCTGCGCAACCGCCATGTGGATGTGAAAGGCAGCGAAATCCAGTTCCAGTTTCGCGGCAAGAGTGGCGTGGAGCACCAGGTCAGCGTCAAGGACCGGCGCCTGGCCACAGTGGTCAAGCGCTGCCTGGAGTTACCAGGGCAAAATCTTTTCCAGTACCTGGACGAGGACGGCGAGCGGCACACCGTCAGTTCCCATGACGTCAACGCCTACCTGCACGACCTTACCGGTGCCGACTTCACCGCCAAGGATTACCGCACCTGGGCTGGCACCGCCATGGCGCTGGCGGTGCTGCGGGAGTTGGAATGGCAACCGGAATCCGACGCCAAGCGACATGTGGTGGCGATGGTCAAGGATGTCGCCAAACAGTTGGGCAACACGCCCGCCGTGTGTCGCAAGTGTTATATCCACCCGGCCGTGCTGGAGCATTTCAGCCTGGGTGAATTGTCCAAGCTGCCCAAGCCACGGCTGCGCAAAGGCCTGAAGGCCGAGGAAGTCGCCTTGGCGATGTTCCTTGAGCAACTGGCCGCCGACTTGCCCCAGAAAGCCAAGGCGGGTTAGGCTCTGCCTCCCTTCTGACTCCCGGGACGACCGCCGACGTGAACCACTAAGCCTTCCAAAATGTATCTGCAACAAGCCGCAAGGCGCGCTTGTTGGCCTGTTCGACATTTTTTTGGAGGTGCTGATGACTGACGTCAACCGGCTGCCCGTATTGGTTTCCCTGCAACACCTGTGCTTCGAGTTCGCCAACGGCGAGACCTTGCTGGACGACCTGAGCCTGTCCATCGACCACACACCCACCGGCATCGTGGGGCGCAATGGACGGGGCAAAAGTATCCTCGCCAAACTCATCGCCGGAGTGCTGCTACCCACCAGCGGCTCACTCGATTGCGCGGCCAGCGTGGCCTATGTGCCGCAGTACCTGGCGGTGACCGCAGGGGAAACCGTCGCCCACATTGCCGGGGTCGCCGAGGCATTGGCGGCCCTTGAACGCATGGCCCGGGGCGAAGCGCAGGTCGACGACCTGGCGCTGATCGCCGATCGCTGGGACCTTGCCGATCGTTTGCGCCGGGCCCTGGATGCAGCAGGTCTGGAACAACTCGGCTTTGCAGCGCCGGCCGAGCGACTCAGTGGCGGCCAATTGGCTCGAGTCGCGGTAATCGGTGCGCTGTTGGCCGCCCCCCAACTGCTGGTGCTGGATGAACCCACCAACCACCTCGACAGGGCTGGCCGCACCTGGTTACTGCGTGTGCTGAAGGATTGGCGCGGCGGCCTGGTGGTGGTCAGCCATGATCGGCAATTGCTCGACACCATGGGCCGCATCGTCGAACTATCGCCCCTCGGACCACAGGTGTATGGCGGTAACTACCAGGCTTATCGCACCCAACACGACGGGCAGCAACAGGCCGCCATCGCTGCGTTGGAACACGCTCGCCAGGCACGCAGCCGCGAACGTCGGCGCCTGCAAATGGACCACGATAACCTGCAACGTAACGCCGCCCAATCGCGCAAACACGCAGAGACCGCCAACGTGGACCGGTTTACCAGGGCTCGGTGGAAAAACGCCGCCACCGAGGTCGTCGACACACGGCACCGCGCGCACCTCGCCGACAAAGCCCGGTTGGATGACCAGGTGCGCCAGGCCTATGCGCGCGTCATCGATGAATCCCCCACCTTGTTGGCTTTGCCAGGCTCAGCGGTACCCAATGGCCGACAGGTGTTGGCCCTGGTCAATGCCCGGTTACCGTGGCTGGACCACCCAGCGCTCACCCTTAACCTGATGGGCCCGGTGCGCGTTGCCGTGCGTGGGCCAAACGGCTGCGGAAAATCCACCTTGCTCAAGCTGCTGGCAGGCCAATGGCAGCCGCTCAGCGGTGAATGCCACGTGTTTGTGCCCAGTGCCTATATCGATCAGCACCTGGCGCTGCTGGACGACCGGCGCTCCGTCGTCGAACAGCTCAACCTGCTCGACACACCACTGGCCGAAGCCGAACTGCGTACGCGCCTGGCGTTGCTGCAACTGGATGCCCTGCGGGTGACACAACCGGCCGCGCACCTCAGCGGCGGCGAGCGTTTGAAAGCCGCGATGGCGATTGCGCTGTGGCGTGAGACACCCGCGCAACTGCTGTTGCTCGACGAGCCCACCAACCACCTGGACCTGGAATCGGTGAACGCTTTCGAGCAGGCGTTGCGAGGTTTTACCGGGGCGATGGTGGCGGTCTCCCATGACGAAGCATTCGTTCAGGCGATCAAGCCGACTCACCTTTTGACGTGGGAGACTGAGGGTTGGCGCCTGGAGAGTGTCTGAGGTTATTGCGCGCGCAATCAAAGCGTCCTAGGGTAGTGGCCGGATAATCTCACCGAGGAAGCCGGCCCTATGTTGCCTTCGCCCCACAAGCCGTATGCCAACGCCGCACTGGCCCATCAAAAGCGCTGGCGGGGCCGCGTCGGCCTGATGCTGGTGGCCAGCCTTTCGGTATTGGCGGGCATGACTGACGCCATCGGCTTTATGGCCAGCGGCGACTTTGTTTCGTTCATGAGCGGCAACACCACGCGCCTGGCAGTGGCCATCAGTGTTGGGGATCTCGGCTTGACCGCACGCCTGCTGTTGCTGGTCGCCACATTCGTCGCCGGTAACGCCTTGGGTGTAGTGGTCAGCCGTCTCAGCCGGCGCCATGCCCTGCCCCTGCTGCTGTGTATTGCAACGTTGCTCTGCGGCGCAGCCTTGTTGCCCTTCGCCGATACATTGCCCGCGCTGCTGGCGGCGATTATCGCGATGGGCATGCTCAACGCAGCCGTGGAAGAGGTCAACGGCTTGCCGGTGGGTCTTACCTACGTCACTGGCGCGCTGTCACGCTTTGGGCGCGGACTGGGACGCTGGATGCTGGGGGAACGCCGTAACGGCTGGCGGGTGCAACTGATTCCGTGGGCGGGAATGTTTGTCGGCGCGGTGATCGGCGCGTTGCTGGAACAGCACATGGGGCTGAGGGCGCTGGTGGTCAGCGGTGTATTGGCGGGGGTGTTGGGGCTGGTGTCGCTGAAGATTCCCCGGCGCTGGCATTTGGGTTTTATGCCGCGATAAGGAACAAAGGTGCCCGCCCGACGGTTAGGCCTCGACGTCCGTGTACTGGTAAAGAGCCATTATGTCGGGCGGGCGGATTGAATCATAAGCGAATGTCCAACGGCTGTCCCGCCGGGCGTTTCCCAAAATGACTAAGGCAACGGACTACAGACAAGTCGCGAGTGCAGCCAAACGACGTTTGGCCGGCATCGTATCTTCAACGGCGTAGTACTTGACGGACGAACCGGCGCCGGCGCTTTGCACGTCGACGAAGTAATCGCCACCCGTGGTGTAGACGGTGAAGCCACCGGCGCCGTTCGGCTCTTTGAAGCCTCCGGCGTCGACGCCAAACACGCTTTCGTCCTGCCAGCCAAACTGGATGCACTCGGCAACCACCAGCGTGGCCTTGTCCGATGCCATGGCCTTGTACGGAGCACCCAAGCGCGCCTCGTTCATCTTCGATCCCGCGCAACCGGCCAGTGCTACCAATACCAATGCGCCCATTACCACCTTGTGCATGCCATTGCCTCGTTGGAAAAAACGCGACTGTACCATTGCCGCAAGGCTGACTGACGCCGCCATGAATTTTGTTTCACTGTGGTGCGAGAATGTGCCGCCTATAGTGGCCTGGCTCATTTTCAGAAGCCTTCCTTCTGCCCGCCCTCCCGCGGGCTTTTTTTCGCCTGCGCTTCAGAGCCACCAGCGAAACAGGTAGAACAGCGCCATGCTCAGCAGCACGGTAATCAATACGTTGCGCGTCCAGAACATCAGCGCCACCGCGCAGATACCTGCCAGCAAATACGGATTGGCCGGGCTGAGGTTGAGCTGGTGGTCGGCGAGGAAAATAATCGGCCCGCAGATCGCCGTGAGCATGCCCGGCACCGCAAACCCGAGAAACTCCCGTGCCCCACGGTTGAGGCGCACCGGCAGGCGCGGCTCGATAAACAAATAGCGGTTGAAAAAAACCACCAGGCCCATGGCCACAATCATCAGGTAAATCATCGCTGCCCAACCCCCAGCCGTTTGCAGAAAAACCCTGCGCTCATGCCCAGCACGCCCGACACCACCACGGCCGACTCCCAGTGCAGGAAGCTCAGCCATACGGAAAACAGCAGCGACACCGCCACGCAGACCACCGTCGGCACGTCGCGCACCACCGGGGTGATCAGCGCAATAAAGGTGGCGGCAATCGAGAACTCCAGGCCCAACTGATCGAGGCCGGGGATGCTTTTGCCCAGCACGATACCGGCCAGGGTGAACAGGTTCCAGATGATGTAAAACGTCAAGCCGACGCCCAGGGCATACCAGCGATTAAAGGTTTCGCGGTCATAGTGGCTGACCAGCGCAAAGAACTCATCGGTCATCAGAAAGCCCAGGCTGATGCGCCAGCGCGTCTTGAGCGGCGAAAGAATCGGGCGCAGGTGCATGCCATACAGCAGATGTTGGGAGGTTAGCAGCAAGGTAGTCAGCACAATGGAAATAAGACTGGCGCCGCTCTTGACCATGCCAATGGCGACCAACTGCGCAGCGCCGGCAAACACAATGGCGGACAAGCCCTGGGCTTGCAGGGGGGTGAATTGCGCATCGATGGCCATGGAGCCGGCCAGCAGTCCCCAGGGCGCACAGGCCAGGGACAAGGGAATGACGGCGATTGCGCCGCGAGCGAACGCGTAATGAGGTAAGGCAGCAGGCATGGAAACGGCTCATCGACAGACAGTCGACAAGCATGCCAGCCCTCTAAGGGGCTTGTCTTGAACGATCTTGCTCAGGCGAGCCTGACAGACACCTGCTCCACCGAATCCCGCGCTTCACGCAGTTCGTGAGCATCCTGGTTGAGTCGGTGAATCGTGTTGAGCAACCTTTGGCGAAGCACTTCATCGCCGAGCTTTTCGACGGCACGCATCAGGTCGAACGCCGCGGTTTCGTTATTTTCCGCGACGGAATCCAGAGTCTTGCGCAGGTTGCGAGTGGCACGGGTCACGCGGGTCTTCCTTCATCAGCAATGGGGAGGCACTTTAGGACATTCGTGTTTCATTTTAATTTCAATCACTTGTGGCGGTTTTCCGGTGATTTGATCCATATCAATTGAAACAGGGTTTGACCAAAATATATGGAAATACGTATATTCGAATCCTCATATATACAGAGGTCATGGTCATGTCGGCGCCCCTTACACCGCCCACCTTGTTCAAGTGCCTGGCCGACGCCACTCGGGCGCGGCTGACGTTATTGATTCAGCGTGAAGGCGAACTTTGCGTGTGCGAACTGATCCATGCCTTGGACGACAGCCAGCCAAAAATCTCCCGCCACCTGGCGCAACTGCGCAGTAGCGGGCTGCTGCTGGATCGTCGTCAGGGTCAATGGATCTACTACCGCGTCAACCCGGCACTGCCCGATTGGGTGACCCAGGTGCTGGACATCACCCTGCAAGCCAACCAGCCATGGTTGCACAACGACGCACAGCGTCTGGGTGCAATGGGCGACAGACCACAACGAGCCAGCACCTGCTGCTGAACCACCGGAGCGTTTCTTCATGCTTGTCGCAGTCGCCATTTTCATCTTCACCATCGTCCTGGTCATCTGGCAGCCCAAGGGCCTCGGAGTGGGCTGGAGCGCCACACTGGGTGCGATCCTGGCCCTGGCCTGTGGCGTGATCAGCCTGGCGGATATCCCGGTGGTATGGCACATCATCTGGAATGCCACCGGGACGTTTGTCGCGCTGATCATCATCAGCCTCCTGCTGGATGAGGCCGGATTCTTTGCCTGGACTGCGCTGCATGTGGCGCGCTGGGGGCGCGGGCGTGGCCGGCGCTTGTTTGCCTATATGGTGCTGCTCGGCGCCCTGGTGTCGGCGCTGTTTGCCAACGACGGCGCAGCGCTGATCCTCACCCCCATCGTGATGTCGATGCTGCTGGCGCTGCGCTTTTCGCCGGCGGCGACCCTGGCGTTTGTGATGGGAGCGGGGTTTATCGCAGACACGGCGAGCCTGCCGCTGGTGGTGTCGAACCTGGTGAATATCGTCTCGGCGGACTATTTCAAGATCGGCTTCAACGAATATGCCGCCGTCATGGTGCCAGTCAACTTCGTCAGTGTCGCCGCCACCCTGGCGGTGCTGCTGTGGTTCTTTCGCCGAGATATTCCCCAGACCTACGACCCGGCCGACCTGGCCGACCCCGCCAGCGCGATCCACGACCGCGCCACCTTCCGCGCCGGCTGGTGGGTGCTGGGCATCCTGCTGATCGGCTGCTTTGCCCTGGAACCGCTGGGCATTCCCATCAGCGCGATTTCCGCGGTGTGCGCCGTGCTCCTGCTGGTGATCGCCGCCAAGGGCCACAAGATCTCCACGCGCAAGGTGCTGAAGGAAGCCCCGTGGCAGATCGTGGTCTTTTCCTTAGGGATGTACCTGGTGGTCTACGGCTTGCGTAACGCCGGCCTCACCACCTACCTGGCCACCTGGCTCGATACCTTTGCCACTTACGGCGTGTGGGGTGCGGCCATGGGCACTGGGGTGCTGACGGCGTTGTTGTCCTCTGCGATGAACAACCTGCCGACGGTATTGATCGGCGCGCTGTCCATCGAGTCCAGCCATGCCGTGGGCGTGGTCAAGGACGCGATGATCTACGCCAACGTGATCGGCAGCGACCTGGGCCCGAAAATCACTCCCATCGGCAGCCTGGCCACCCTGCTGTGGCTGCATATCCTGGCGCGCAAAGGCATCACCATCACCTGGGGCTACTACTTCAAGGTCGGGATTGTGCTGACCTTGCCGGTGCTGCTGATCACCCTCGCCGCCCTCGCGTTGCGCCTGAGTATCTGAAGGAGAGACCGCAATGAAAGTCCTGTTCATGTGCACCGCCAACAGCTGTCGCAGCATCTTGTCCGAAGCGATGTTCAACCACCTGGCCCCGCAGGGTTTTGCCGCGGTCAGCTCCGGCAGCTTTCCCAAGGGCCAGGTCCTGCCGCGCAGCCTGAGCACGTTGCAGGCGGCGGGCATCCGCACCGAGGGGTTGTACAGCAAGGGCAATGACGCATTTGAAGGCAGCCCGCCGGATGTGGTCATCACCGTCTGCGACAAGGCGGCGGGTGAAGCCTGCCCGGTGTATTTCGGGCCGGCGGTGAAGGCGCATTGGGGCTTGGAAGATCCTTCGGATGTGCAGGGCGATGAAACCAATATCCAAGCCGCATTCGACGCAACGCTGGCGACCATCGCCACCCGTTGCCGAGCGTTTTTCGCCCTGCCCTTTGCCCACCTCAGCCCTGGCGAGCTGAAGGCCGAGCTCGACCGCATCGCGCTGCTGGAAATGACCACGCCCTGACGGCTGAATGAATCCCACGTTGGCAAGTGGGCTTGCCACAACAGTGTGTGCAGATATGGATCGCCAACCCTCTGCCAGCGTATGCTCTCGCACTTTCCTGAAAGGACGCGGGCATGCTGACGATCTTTTTTTACGCGCTGGTATTCGGTTTTGTGTTTTGCCTCTCCCCCGGTGCGGTGCTGGCGGAGACCCTGCGCCGTGGCTTGCTGCACGGGTTCACACCCGCCTTGCTGGTGCAGTTTGGCTCGCTGGTAGGCGATGCCGTGTGGGCGGTGATCGGCCTCACCGGCATCGCGCTGTTGATCCAGCATGACGCCGTGCGCGTGCCGCTGACGATCATCTGCGCGCTGTACCTGGCCTGGTTGGGCGTTCGCAGCCTGATCGACGCCTGGCACTTGCCCGAAGCCGATGATGCACCGGCCAGCACCCGACAAAATGCGCTGGCCGTGGGCGCGGCAATCTCCCTGGCCAACCCGAAAAACATCGTCTACTGGGGAGCACTCGGCAGCGCGCTCTCAGGCATCGTCGGCGCCACGCCCAGTCATGGACAGACGCTGATGTTTTTCGCCGGCTTCATGTTGGCTTCGGTGCTGTCATGCTTTTTGATCGCTGCACTGGTGAACCTGCTGCGCAAGAACGCATCGCCCACTTGGCAGCGCATCAGTTATGGCGCCTGCGGTTTGGTATTGATCTATCTGGCCATTCTCGCCGCACGCGGCATATGAAGTTATATATCGGGTAACTTTCGAAGGCCTCTTGTCTGAATGAACCCTGAACACCGGGCTATCTAATTAATCATGCGCTGACATTGTGTAACTGTCTGAGTAGTTTGCCCGTGCCCGCAACTGGGGCCTTTTTTAACCCTCACAAAAGAAGCCAATGGACACAGTATCCAGTCGCTGTCCGAGCACCGCATTGGCGGGCATCGGGCGCCCAACCCAGAATATGACAGGACTCGCCTCCCCGGTCCGGTAAGCTGCGCTGGAGCTTGATAGTAGAAGTTATCCAAGATCGCGAAGTCAGCGACTCGGCATGCTTTCGCTCGCCTGTATTCAGGTAAGTACCGGGTATGTTTTATCGAGAATTGGCGACAGGAGTACAGACAATGGGCGCCGTAAAAAACACGCTACTGCATAAGAAAAGAGGTCCATGACAAACCGCCTCACGCCATCGTCCAGTTCCTGCAGGCACTGAACAATCCGTTCATCTACGTGCTGCTGACCAAGCAGGCGGAACGCCAACGCAACCATTTCACTGGGCTTGGCAGGTTGCGCCAGGTGCCGTTGCAACTGCGGGTCGTCCAGGTAATTGCCTTATGATGACGGCACCATTGCCAACGAGGGGTAAAGCACGTGGACCGTATCGAACAAATGGCGCTGCTGGCGACCTATAACCAGTGGATGAACCGCAAGGTCTATGACGCGGCGGCCAAGCTCACGGACGATGAATTGCGCGTGGACCGCCGGGCATTTTTCGGCTCGATCTTCGGCACGCTCAACCATCTGACGTTGGGCGACACGGTCTGGCTCAAGCGCTTTGCCCTGCACCCCGCAGGCTATGAGGTGCTGGCGCCCCTGAGCGCCATTGCCGCCCCCTCGGACCTCAAGCAGCTGGCGTTCGCCGACCTGGGTGAACTCGCAGTCCGGCGCCGTTGGCTGGACCCGTTGATCATCGATTGGGTCCACACCCTGCGCGAGCCCGACCTCGACCATCACCTGCACTACCACAACATGCGCGGCGCGGCGGCCAGCAAGCCGTTTGGCGCCCTGCTGGTACATTTTTTCAATCACCAGACCCACCATCGAGGCCAGGTCACCACGCTGCTGACCCAGGCCGGGCAGGACGTAGGCGATACGGACCTGCTCGCTTTGATTGACTGAACTCAGCGAGCACTGAACTCGGCATAGGCCTGCAACAACCTTACAAAATCCTCGGGTTGCGGCAACTGCTCGAAGCTTTCGACGGCCGGAGTGGAAGCCCAGGCCAGTTTTTCGCGGGTCCAGGTCTCCATAAAGGGCACGTAATCCGCGGCACTATCCAACAATGTCGCACGCACGTTGACGAACTCATCGATGCCATGGGGCCGGGTAAACAGCCAGCTCATGCAGTGCGGGCAGCAATAGTGACGATCGACCCCGTGCAGGCCGCCGACCACCGGGCAACCCTGGGTCACGGTGAACGCGCTGGCGGGAATCAGCGCGCTGAGGGAGAACGCACTGGCGGTCATCTTCTGGCAACCGGTGCAGTGGCACGCCATGGTAATTACCGGCGCCTGGCTCACGCTGAAGCGCACCCTGTTACAACGGCAACTGCCTTCCAAGGGCAGGGTTTCGACGCTCATCACACACTCCTTTTCATGATCAGTGGCGTGCCAGGTTAGCGTCCAGGCAGGGGTATTGAACAGGTCCAAGGGCAAAACCGAACGCTGCCGCACCCACGGGGTCGAAATTTCAGGTGCCCGGATTTTTAATCCCCGCCCTCCCCGCGTGCATTGTGGGTTTACCGATGCGCGCACCCAATAAGAAGGAGACGCTTACATGGTCATTCACTTCAAGGTTGCCGGGCATCTGGCCTGCGGTCATCACGGCAATAACCTGCCCTCCAGCACCGAGCTGAAACGGGTCAAGTGCCGCACCTGCCGCAACACCGACGCCTTCAAGGAAGCGCGCCGCAACCAGCGCAACGCCGCTCGCCGTGCTTCGCGCCAAGCCAAGACCCACACCAGCACCGACTGGCGCAGTGCCTGGACGCAACGCCTGACCGAGCTGACAGGGCTGCAACGCCTGCCACGTGGCTTCGGCGCACAGCCCTTCGTATAAGCCAGAAACGCAGAAGCCCCGGTCAAACCGGGGCTTCGTTTTCAATCAATCATCATTGGACACCGGCCGGTTGCGGGCCTGGTAGCCCGGCAACGTGGCGGCATACGCCAGCGCCTGTTCGCGGGAGTTAAAGGACGCCAGCCGGTCCTGGGGCGTACACACCCGCCATGGCCCGAAATTGACCTGCACGATGTCGTACCCATTCAGATGCAGCTTCTTCAGCAGTGGAGCGCTCATAGTCACCTCGCTTTCCTGAGATTAGCGTTGCACGCCCTACCTTACACCCGAGTCCAGGCTCATGACTGACCGCATGTCGCGGCGGCCACGCTACTTGACCTTGTTGCTCAAGGTATCCACGGTGCGCTTGAGATCATCCAGGCTGCGCTTCAAACCGTCGATGTCGCTTTTCTGCCGTTCGATCGTGCTGTTTTGATTCTCGACCGTGCGCTTGAGGCTCGCCAACTGGCTGTCACTGGAGCTGGCACTCGAACCGTCCCTGCGCTTTAACTCATCGAACGCGCGGTCCTGACCCTCCAGCTTGCTTTTCAGGCCTTGCACCTCGCTATCGGTACGTTTCTGCGCCGCTTGCAGCTGTTCAATATCCCCCACCGAAATGCTCGACGCCTTCAACACATACTGATTGCCGGCCTCCAGCGAAGCCCCCGTCAACCGGTCACCGCCTGACGCGCTGAAATCCCCCCACTTCACCGCACTCCCAGCCTGTGCCGTACCGGCCAACAGTCCCATGACACCTGCAACCACCCACCAGGATCGCTTGCGAACACTGAGCATCAACTGATTCCTTTCCAGACTGCCGGGATGGCATATCGCTATGACTGTCATTTATGCCGCTTGTTCCCCTGCCGTAGGAATCCTCTGGTTCGCCTGTTAAAGCCGATGTAGATCACTGATCTGCCAAGCTTTTTCAGGCGCCCCTGAAGCAAGAAAGCGGCAGTCCGACCTTGCGTCGAAGCGCCTGGATCTATATATTCCCAACCCTGTAACAACGCGCTACCGCCCGAATGGCGAAACTGGTAGACGCATGGGACTTAAAATCCCCCGCTCGTAAGGGCGTCCCGGTTCGATTCCGGGTTCGGGCACCATATATATCAAGGGCTTGCATGATGAACTTCATGCAGGCCCTTATCTTTTTTGCTCCGCAGTTTCCATTGCTCCGGCGTCCTGCCGACCTAAATCAAATCCCAAGATCCAGCCCCCTGCTAAGCCGTCCACTCCAACGAACAGAAATGCCGAACAGCTGATCTTCGCGTCGATCACCTCGGTGAGGCCGGCAATCTGCATAGTGTTGGAGATTTTGTTGTTCTGGTTAGCAGTCAGTCGAGTGATCCGCAACAGCCGTCCGGTTGTCACGCGCGGCAGATTGACGGCGCGTGCTGCGCTCCTGCTTTTCTCCAGGCAATAAAAAAAGCCCGCCGAAGCGAGCCTTTGATGAAGTGGTGCTGACTATAAGCAGCCTTGCAGCGCGACCAATCGCTTATTCGCAATCCAGTTGGCGACCACCACGTAATAAGTGGGAGCGCATGCTCGCCTCCTTGTACTTCGGTAAGAGGATCACGCCGCGCGGATCTTCGAAGCCGTAGGCGCCTGAAGCCAGGTAAAGGTCGATTCATGCGCCACATAGCCCGCATCCAGCAACGCAAACGTCAAACCTGGCTCGCGCTGCCAGCCAGCGGAATAGAAGAGGTAGGCCTTGGCTGTGACCCAGGAAGAACGAACGGCCAGGCTCGCCGAGAAGCGGCAGGAACTGGGCGATGCGGCACACAGTCCCGTACGGTACCCGGCAAATGCTCGACGAGCTGATGCTCTGGCATTAGCTCGAGGAAGTCAGCGAGGCGGTGCAGCTGCTGGTGCTGAATGGCCGAGCCGAGGATCTTGAGCGCGACGACGTGAACATCAAGGAGACCTTGCGAGGCTCAGCCATAAAGCTGGTGCAGCCGCAAAGGCCGCGAATGATGATGTTCAACTGCGATGGTTGCGGTCGGTTCATAAGCGACGCTCAGCGCTACCGGGAAGACTGCCGGAACTGCGGAACAAGCAACACACCTTAAGGAGCGTTACCGTGCGTGCTTAACGCTGCCTTGCTGAGCGAATTGTTCAAACTCGGCGAGCATGATAACCGCCGTGAACTGCAGTTCCCCGTACTGAGCGGCTATCTCGTCAGTCTGGAACGGCCAGTATTTGTCGTAGAAATCTTCCGCCGCTGCCTCAGCTTCGTCTTTTGCGATTTGAAGCTTATGAAGGCCTGCTTCGTAGTTGTAATCACGCATACATACCTCCTTGATCCGGCTCCATGCCGGTCACCCGCAATACCCTATATCGCTGAATAGCGCCAGACGGCTAGGCTATCAGCGCTTATCGCGAGCTTCGGGATTCCATGCACTGCAGAGAAACATGATCCCAGGAGCAATAAAGATACCCCAATAACCATTGAAGCCTGGATAGAAAAGCGGCCCGAATGTCGCAGTGACAAGCAAAGCGAGCCCTGCCCATAACCGCTTACGCGGCGTGAACCACTCGCGGAACGCTTCAAGCTTTTTACCCGCCATTACCACCTCCTTGTTTGATAAGCAGCAAAGCATATCACCCACTTAAACGAATCACGCCAGCTGGCGAGGCGAAGCCATGCCTATCGCCCCTGAATACCTGAAATCGATACTTGCCTACTCGCCAGAATCGGGCGTTTTCACCTGGCTTGTCAGCCGAAGCAGAACTGTTGCGGGCAGCCTGGTTTCAAGTGGCTATCTGACGGTGATGATCGACAGAAAGCGGCACAACCTGCACCGACTCGCATTCGTCTACATGCTCGACCGGCATTTGCTCAATCATAGCAATCGCGATGGGCCTAACCTCGTTCTCCTACACCAGCATCTGGAACGATGGCGCCGGAAGGATAAGCATCACAAGCTACAGCTACGGATTTTACGTTTGGATGCTTTCTTTTTTATGGCTTGCCGCCGCCTCTGTTATTGAACTTCAACGTGATAAAAGACGCTCACTGACCGCAAGCTCGTAAAACAGGCTGACATTACAACTCGGTCATCGCGTTTTGCACCTTCGGCACATCACAAAGGTCACGAGGAATGAGCTCACCAGAAAGGACGCAGCAAGATCTACCGATATATCGATAGCAGTAATAGGTATTGCTCTGGGCCTAGCCGTCTACATAAGCCCTAAAAACCAGTATTTCTTGGGTACTTTTGCATACCTCTGGTTACCGCTCCACAGGCTTGCATCATCCTTTAGGGGTTGAATCTACAGTCTTCCTGGACAGGCATACAGTGTGTATGGAATGCCAGTAACTACGTCCATTACGAAATGGTAGCGTTGCGCCACACTAATTCATCAAACGCATGAGGAAACCATGGCAATAGGCGACAAGATAAGACAATTCTCTGTAGCACCCGCCAAAGATCATCAGTGGATCCGGGGGCTGCGCTACGCGATCATGTTAGAAATTGAAGATTTCAAGGACCGCGAGGGTATGCGCTTATCTCGTTCAGCGGAACGGATAAACGCTCTCAAGGGCAACGAACGTTTCGCTCATCGACTGTCGAATCTGCAAGAAATTATGGATCTCATAGCACCTTTAGAAAACGAAGATCCTATACGGTCAGCCGAATTAGGAAATGAGTTGGCCGACTACCTATTGGCTAGAGAGAACAATCCTGATTGTAGTAGCCCGAACAGGCTCAAAGGCGAGTTGCTAGGGATGGATCTTGGCCTTTGAATTTATGGATTTCCCCAGCCCCGTCGCCCGCAGCCCAAGGAATGGGGAAGTGCCAATACCGGCGCGTTTATGACCTGGAAGTCAAATGAGCAAAACACGTTTGCAGTAGCGGCTGGACATCTCGCACATACATCAGCATTGCTGGCTTTAATCCTTAACCTTACCGGGCGCAGCAGCCTGGCGATTACTTGGACGGGACGTGCTCATCTACTCGCTCCCCAGTGCTTGTGTCGACAATGATCATGTCCCTCCAGGTATTACTGGGGGCGGTTGTGAGCTGCCAACCGAGCACGAGAAGCTTGAGACACAGTTCCCTTGGATCAACCGCGAGTACATCGAAGCGTTCAACAAGATCGCGACAGTTCTCACCAGCCGCAAGGCTTTCGCAAGCGGCGGCCTGCATCGCAAGCCCGAGACGATTGCCGATCGGCAGTTATCGCGATAGCGACCTGCGAAACCCGCTAGAAAAACTTAAACCATAGAAGTTAGTGATCGGAATGTACTTTTGCGCAGAATTTAGTCATTTAGGGACCTACCTGGCTCAGCCCTCGGCACTTTAAAGTACGCCAATCATTCAACTATCGGCGTCTGTATGAATCTCTGGTTTCGACTTCTCCTCATGCTACTTCGTCGACCTTGGCGCAGACCGGCAAAAGCGCTGGAATCGACCGTCATCCGAATGCGCGTCTGGCCACTGGACCTCGACTTCAATCGACATGTCACCAACGGCCGATATTTCACTCTGGCCGATGTCGGACGCATGGATTTCGTTTTGCGCAGTGGCGCCTATCGAGTAGCTATTAGAGCAAAGGCGCTGCCCATCGTCGGAGACACTTGGGGTAAATTTCGTCGTGAGCTTAGGCTGTTTGAAGCGTTTGAAATCCACACAAGGATGCTTGGCTGGGACGACAAGTGGAGCTTCATGGAGCATCGATTTGTGAGCAAAGGCAGGGTGATCGGCGTTGTCGTAATGCGAGGTCTATTTCGTTCAGCGAAAGGTGTTATTCCGCCAAGCGAGTTTGTTCGAGAACTGGGACTGCCCGAACGGTCGCCAGAGATGCCGACATGGCTGACCTCGTGGTCGCAGAGCTGCGATGCCATGAGCCGCCAGCTCAGAGATGAAGAAAGCACCCATGATTGACTGACTTGCAGGCAGCCCGTGACCCGTGCGCTATTGGTTTACCCGCCTTAACCGTAAATTAACGCAACCCATTCCGGCGTTGTTCGATGTTCAACGCATACTCTGCGGCGCATCAAGGGGGATTTCGAGGATGAAGTTTGCGCCCTGCCCAGCCCCGTCGCTGTGCACGGTCAAGCTGCCACCCATTTCCTGCGCGGCGAGCGCGCAGCTGTGCAGGCCGAAACCGTGACCGTCTTTGCGCGTCGTGAAGCCATGGGAAAAGATACGCGTCAGGTGCTCTGGCGTAATTCCGTTGCCATTGTCGGCCACCGTGATACGCAAGACTGTTCCGTCAGCAATGAGGGAGGCGCTGCACGTGATGCACGGGCCGCGATCGACCACGCCGTCCAACGCCTGCCCGGCGTTTCTGATCAGGTTCACCAGAATCAGCAGCACCCGGTGCCGGTCCAGCGACAGCAGGGGCAAGTCGGCAATGTCCTTGACCACTGTCACCTCCTGTTTCATCCGTGAGCCGGCACTCATGCGCCAGGCATCATCGATTAATTCCGAAACCGGTATTGTCTCGACGACACTGACAGCAACGGCATAGGACTGCTGGGCAGCGACAATGGTCTTGATGTGGTCAATGCCTTTGGTGAGTTGCTCGAGTTCTTCGATGATGCCCTGCTGCTCTGCCGCCACCGCCTGCGCCAGCTTGAGCAGGTAGTCGGGCAGCATCTTTCCCCTCTGGTCCTGGGTGAGGAAATCGCTCAACTCATGGATGTGTTCGTTCATCATCTGCGCCACCTTGCCCAGGCCCTGGGCCTTGGAGGTGCGCATCTGGCTGCTGACCAGCTCTGCCGAAACGTTCACGCTGTTGAGGACGTTGCCGACATTGTGCAGCACCGTCGTGGCGATCTCGGCCATACCCGCCTGACGGGATTTCGCATGCAGCTCGGATTGCACCTGGCTCATGCGTAGCGCCGCGCGTACACGAGCCTTGAGCTCCAATGGCGAGAAAGGTTTGGCGATATAGTCATCGGCGCCACTCTCCAGCCCGGAGATGCAAGCCTCGCTGCCGCCGCGGGCCGTCAACAGGATGACGGGCAGATGGGCAAAACCGGCGCTCGCCTTGATCCTGGCGGTCAGGCCGAAGCCATCGAGCTCCGGCATCATCACATCCGAGAGAACGACATTGATCGGTTGGCGCTGCAGTATGGCCCAGGCCTGCTCTCCGTCAGCTGCGGTGACGACGCTGTAGTCGTCGCGCAAAAGCTCGCTGAGGTAGCTAAGCATTTCCGAGCTGTCATCAACCACCAGAACCCTGGACTGCGAGGCGCGTTCCGGGTGCTGCTCGTTGTCTGCATCGCCCATGGACGCTGGGTCGTTGCTACTGCCACGGTGGCCGTCGTCGAACAGCAAGTGGCGCTGCTCGGTTGTGATCATTGCGGCGGGTGACGATCCCTCATGCAGATGACTGGCTTCGGTCGGCACGGTGTTTTGCTCAGTTCCCCGAGGAAATCGAACAAGGAAGCACGACCCCTTTCCAGGCTCACTGTTGACGCGAACTTCGCCCCCCATCAGCTCGACCAGATCCTTGACCAGGGCCAGACCGATGCCTGTACCGCTGTAATGCCGCGTGGCGGAATTGTCGATCTGGGAAAAGCGCTGAAACAGCAGGGGCAATTTGTCAGACGCGATGCCAATGCCCGAGTCTTGCACCGCGAGTTCAAATCGCTCGTCATCAAGCGCAGTGACGGCCAGATGCACGGTACCGCCAGCGGGGGTGAACTTGATGGCATTACTCACCAGGTTGAGCAGAATCTTCTCGAAGTGTCGGGGGTCCAGGAACACGGTTCCGAGGGCAGGATCGATGCTGCAGGTCAACGTGCAGCCTTTGCCCTTGGCCACCATGGCGGCGTCCTCGGCCAGCACGCCCACTGCCTTGTTCAAATCAACGGGCGCCGGACACAGCTCAAACTTGCCTGCTTCGGCCTTGGAGAAGTCAAGGATATCGTTCACGCGGTTCATCAAGCGCAGTGCGTTTCGTTGTGCGCGGTCGATTTGCACGTGCCAGTCCGCCGGCGGGGTCATCGCCACCGAAAGCTGCTCCAACGGGGCGAGAATAAGGGTCAGGGGGGTACGCAGTTCGTGGCTGACCGTGGCGACGAAATCACTCTTTGCCTGGTTGGCCGTCTCGGCCTGGTTGCGCGCCTGAATAAGTGCGACCGCCTGTGCCTCCAGCACCTCGGTCTGTCGGTGCAGCGTGTCGGTCCGTTCGGCGACCATCCTCTCCAGAGAGGCCTGCACCTGTTGTCTTTCGGCTTCGGCCTCGGCCTCCAGCACCCGGATGCGCAAAGCATTCTCCTGGAACACCCGGACGGCCCGCGTCATGATCCCAATCTCATCGCCGCGTCCAGCGCTGGCGATCTCGGCGGTCAGGTCACCGGCAGCAAGCCGGCGCATGACCGAGGCCAGGGCGACGATGGGCTGCGCGACAAACCGCGAGGTGCTCCAGGCGATGGCACCGGCCAGCAGGATGGCGACGGTGCCCGCGATGATCGCCGCAAGCATGCCGCGATCCTTGTGGGCCAAGGCGTCTGAGCGCGCCTCGCCAGCGAAGCGCGCAACCAACAGGCCCGCACTCCGTGCCTCATTGCGAACTTGGTCGCGCGCGTCGCTCAAGGCGTTGCTCGCCTGATGGAACCTGGCAAATGCCGCTCGGTAGCCAGCAATCTGATCGCTGACCGTCAGGGGCGTAGCGTTGGCCTGCGGCCCCACAGAAGAAGGGAGAACCCGCGCGAGACGGGAGAGCTCATCGAGGATGACGCCTACAGAGCTGGCGACCTCGGCCGACGGCGCCAGGCGAAACGACAAGGTCTGCGCCTCCAGGGTGGCAACACGTTCGGCGAAACGCTTGGACAACGCGGCTGCATTTTGCAGTAAACCGGTGGCGGCCTGAATGTCACTTGCGTCATGGGCAATATGCTCGTCCACTTCAGCCAACATGACTTCAAGGCGCTCTGCCACACCTCCAACAGCACCCAGATACCGCAAAGCCTCGCCTCCCCGAAGCTTGGGAGCCTCGTCAAGCTGCTCGAGCGCCAGGCTGGCTGCAGCCACCGCCTTCGCCAACTGCTCCAGGGTCTCCACCTGCTGCGGCGCTCCCATCAACTCGCGCAATTGCTCGACCACAGGCGGCAGCGCCGCACAGGCGCTGCGCGCCGCAGTGGCGGCCGCACCATCACCGGTCACCAACACCTTGGCTACATTGGCGGTAATGATGCGTTCACCGTTGCGCAGGATATCCAGGATGCGATGGGCGCTCTGGGCGTTGCTCACCCGCGCCTCGTGGTCCGCGGCGCGGGAATCCAGGCCCTTCAGCCCATCGGCGATACCCTGCTCAACGAGGGCCGTCGCCTCTCGCATCCGGGCGTAATGGGCCGTCATATTCTCGGTTTCGCCATCCATGGTCAGGGTCGCCGCCCGCAAGGACGCGATCGCTGCAGCGAGCCTCTCCAGGCTGCCCTTGAGCGATTGCGCCTCTGCCGCCGGAATAGCGTTAAGGCCGCTGATAGCGGTCGCTACCAAGCCTTCGGCCTGGGACAAGCTTTCCTGGTCGCGGGTGGCAATGAAGTTTTCCACCCGCCCGGTGGCCCCGTTGACCGAGGCCAGAATTTCCGCGGAATGGCTGGCGGAATCCACCGCACGTACCATGCCTCGCAGACCGTAGAGGTTCACGAGCGATACCGCCAGCATCAGCAACACCAGTGCGGCAACCGCCAGGCCAATCCTGACGGCAATAGGCCTGGCCGTGGCTGATTTGAATGTCAACATGGACCTCGCCCGCCGCTACTGCTTCGGCACCTCCGGCAAAAACGCCGGCGGCGCCGTATGGTTGATGGCCGCATCGATCATCGCCGCAACGGAAGCCTGGCCGTAGAAAGGATTGGCGGCGCCACCCACCGGCATGGTGGCGAGCCAGGCGTCCAGGTCTTTGGCATCAATACGTACCAGCGGCACCTCGACGAACTTCGGCACCTGCTTGCCCGCCAGTATCTGCTGGGCCACCCAGAACCCCATCTGGGAGACGCTCGGGGAGGCAGAAACAGAGACGGTCTCGTAGCCATTGGCATCGCGTTCCTGTTTCCACAGGGCAAGTTCGTCCTGACGGTTCCCCATCACAATGATCGGCAAAGGGCGTCCCGCCGCCTTGAACGCCATGGCCGCGCCATATCCGTCGCCACCCTGAGTCGCCACGGCATCAATAGTGGGCAGCGACGGCAGCGCCAGCGTCACTTCCTTGCGGGCGACAGAAGCCGTCCAGTTCCCGTATACGGTCTTGACGAATTTCAGGCCCGGATAGTCGCTGGCGGCCTTGCGAATGCCATCGCTGATGTTTTTATCCGTGGCATCGCCAGCGATGCCACGGATCTCCAGCAACGTCCCGTTCCCCTTCAGGCGCTCGGCGATGTAATCCATTTCCACACGGCCCATGGCGGACCAGTTGTAATCCACGGTATAGACACAGGGCTCGGTGACCAGGCTGGCCATGACAACCACCACGATGCCGGCGTTGCAGGCATCGCGGATCACCCCGTTGAGGGCCGTGTCGGAGGCAGCGAGGACCACGATGGCATCGACGCCCTTGACGATCATGTCCTGGATATGGGCCGCCTGCTCCGAAGCCGAGTTATTGGCGCTGACGACGGGAGCCTCACGGATCAAGCCGTCTTTTTGCGCCTGGAGCGCAATTTCCTGCCAGTTGCGCACCATCACCTTGCGAAAATCGCTGCCCGCATAGGAATTACTGAAGGCAATGCTATAGCTTGCGGTAGGGCCGCTGGCGATGCCGTCGTCGGCAGCATGGGCTGGGTTGGCGGCAACTATCGCCAGCCCCGCCACGCAGCCGGCGAAGCGCCCCAAGATCGTGTAGATCGGTTTGGTGTTCATGCTGTTCTCCATCATGCTTGGCATTTACCAACAGTCATCCATCTGCACCTGCCTACAGCCTGGATCGACGGCTTGTCCTGGTTGGAGCGGTTGGCCCCCGGGTTTGGAGATTTTCGAACATGTAGGTTTGGGGCAGGCATTGAACGTTTCCCCATATGCCGCGTGCAGGTTGTTGCGTAGTGCCGTTGAAAAAGCCCGAAGCCCACCCCCCGGCTGTCTTGCCGATACAAGGCTGCTGGCCAACGTCAATGATTTCGATAAGGTCAGTGCCCTTGGCAGCCGAACATTGAAACCCGTATAGGGCTCGCATTGGCAATGAGCATAGTATCAAAGTGCCCGCTACGCCCGCGGTCTGTGAACGGATACGGCGTTCTGAGCCACGGTTATGTGTTTGCTGCTGCCCTACTCAAACCCGCTTGCTGTTCTACGCTTGCTGCTTGACCCACTTATCGGAGACCCGACATGAACCCCCACACCACCGCCCTTGTGCTGATCGAATACCAAAACGACTTCACCACCGAAGGCGGCGTGTTCCATGACGCCGTCAAAGACGTGATGCACACGTCCAATATGCTCGCGAACACCGCCACCACGGTTGAACAGGCGCGCACGCTCGGCGTGAAGATCATCCACCTGCCGATCCAATTCGCCGAGGGCTACCCGGAGCTGACCACCCGCGACTACGGGATTCTCAAGGGCGTTGCCGATGGCAGCGCCTTTCGCACCGGCAGTTGGGGCGCCGACATCAGCGAAGCGATTACCCGGGAAGCCGGCGACATCCTCGTGGAGGGCAAGCGCGGGCTGGACGGTTTCGCCACCACGGGCCTGGATTTGGTGCTGCGCAACAACGGCATCCAGACCCTGGTGGTGGCGGGCTTCCTGACCAACTGCTGTGTCGAAGGCACGGTTCGATCAGGTTATGAGAAGGGCTATAACGTGGTAACGCTGATCGATTGCACCGCGACCTTCACCGACGAGCAACAACAGGCTGCCGAACGCTTCACGCTGCCGATGTTTTCCAGGACGTTGCAACACACCGAGTTTCTCAACGGGCTGAACGCCCGCTAGCCATCGCCCAGGAGGCGGCTTTACAGCCGCCTTCGGATTCGCAGTCACCTGCGACACCCTGGCCGGGTTCGTTGATCTGAAACACCTCAGTTGTCAGGGTGTTCGCTCGCCACTGAATCGGCGGCGTCCACATCAGACATATCCTCCTCAAGGGGTGCATCGTCGTCCGGCGGCAGCGGGATCTTATCCTCATCACGCTTCGGGTCGTGCCCTGTCTCGTTGTCCGTGCCGCGCGTTACAGCCTGCTGTGAAATGTTGCCCGGGGCATTTTCATTGATTTCCATGCTGGCTCTCCGTTCTTGGGCTCGGGATATCCGTGCTTAAGGTTGAGAAACGCCATGCCCCCCAGAGTGCCGGGCAACAGACGAATGGACGCGCCCAGACTGGCACAAGGTGACCCTGCCGGTGTGTATTTCGATCCATTCGGCGCCGTGGGTATTTCCTGGATGGCGCGGCTGGAGGCATTGCGATGTGGGGAACTGAAATTGGATGAGTCATCCAGCAGGCTCCAGCGGGGCTGCGTAAACGGTAGCACTAACGCCAGACGGCCTGGTCCGGTACCCACCGGTAAACGTCAGCACCTGGCTCGCGCCCGGCCGGCATCAGAATCAGATGCTGAGGCCCTGCGCGCATTTCCCGGTCATCCCATTGCAACAGTTTTTCCCCCTGCCGCACTCGACACAAGGTGGTCACGAATACCGGCACCTTTGGCAAGGTAAGGGCATGTCGCGCCCGTATGACAGATGCATCGATAATATTTTCCCGGTGCTGTATGCCGTCCCAAGGGCGCATCGTGCTTAACGTCCGTAAGTTGAAGTAATGGTCGCTTTGGCCAGGACGTTGGCGTTGAGCATGTAACCTACCAAGGCTCCGCTGGCCTGGTTGTCGAGCGGTAGCTTGTCGGCTTTCAAGGCCCACACGGTGAATTGATAGCGATGGGGTTTATCCTCGACAGGAGGGCAAGCGCCACCGAACCCGGCTGGTCAGTGAGAAATCCGCAGCGTAGCCACTGAGTGTTACGGCCATGGAGAGTGCAGGCAGGATTAATCTGATGTTCATCGCGGCTCCAGCTGAGTCTGAAAGTGAAGCTCGAGTCTAGGTTGAACAAAGACGGGGGACTGTGCCGAAATGCTCGATAACAGTGCCGAAATGCTCGATTGTCCGGGCGAACGATGACTCTCGTCCTGCCTGACAGCCTTCAGATACTCAAGAGCTCGCTGACGGGCAGTCGATGGGTGGTCTTCATCTCGCGCAGGGAGAGGTTCGAGCGAATACTTGAAACCCCAGGGAGCTTCCTCAGCACTGTTTCGACAAAGCGGCTATAGCTGTCCAAGTCCCGTGCAACCACCTCAAGTAGAAAGTCCGCCTCCCCCGTTGTGTTATGGCAACTCAATACCTGCGGGGCCGCCTGAATAATCTTTTCAAACCTTGCCGTGGCTTCTTCGCTGTGATCCGTGCAGGAGATCTGGACAAAGGCCTTCAGGCCCAACCCGAGTTTCTTTCGATTGAGAATGGCTTGGTATCCCTCGATAACCCCGCATTCTTCCAGCCGTCTTTGCTTGCGCCAACAGGACGCTTCGCTGAGGGACAACTGCTCGGCCAGCTTGACATTAGACAGCTTGCCGTCCCGCTGCAAACGCTCCGATATTGCAATGTCCGCCTTATCGAGCTGCTCAATCATGAAATAACTCCTCAAATTCTGGCTTTAAAATGAAGGTTAATTTCAATTCTTGCGTTCGGTCAATTGCAACTTGAAAGGTAATTTCAAGGCGCTCATTCATAATGGCAATACCTGAATCGCCCCTCCAAGCCTAGGTAATTTGAATGAAAGCAGTCGTCTACGAAGCCTTTTCCAAGCCGCCGCGCCTTATGAACGTGGCAGACCCATCCCCGGAACGTCATGGTGTGGTGATCCAGGTGCTTGGCACCGGGGTGTGCCGCAGCGACTGGCATGGCTGGAAAGGTCACGACCCCGACATTGAACTGCCCCATGTCCCGGGTCATGAACTGGCGGGCATCGTGGCCGAAGTGGGCAACGACGTCACGCGGTGGAAGGTCGGTGACCGCGTGACCGTGCCGTTCGTGGGCGGGTGTGGTGCTTGTGCGCAGTGCAACAGCGGCAATCAGCAGGTCTGCCACACGCAATTTCAGCCGGGCTTCACTCATTGGGGTTCTTTTGCCGAGTACGTCGGCATCCACCAGGCCGATCTGAACCTGGTCGCGCTGCCTGAGAGCATGGACTTCGCTACCGCCGCAAGCCTGGGTTGTCGCTTCGCCACCTCGTTCCGTGCAATCGTCGACCAAGGCAACGTCAGCGCCGGTCAGTGGGTAGCGGTTCACGGCTGTGGTGGCGTAGGCCTGTCTGCGGTGATGATCGCCCAGGCCATTGGCGCAAACGTGATCGCCATCGATATTTCCCAGGAAAAACTCGACCTGGCACGCGCGCTCGGCGCTGTCGCCACCCTTAATGCCCAGTGCGTCGCAGACGTCACCGAAGCCGTGCTGGAAATCACCCAGGGCGGTGCCCACGTCTCGCTGGACGCATTGGGCCACCCAACCACCTGTTTCAACTCCATCAACAACCTGCGCCGTCGCGGCAAGCACGTCCAGGTCGGGCTGATGCTCGCTGATCACGCCACGCCGGCAATCCCCATGAGCAAGGTTATCGCCCATGAACTTGAGATCTACGGTAGCCACGGGATGCAAGCGCATCGCTATGGCGCCATGATCGAGATGATCACCTCAGGCAAGCTGGCACCTGAAAAACTCGTGGGTAAAACCATCAGCCTGGCGCAGTCCATCGATGCGTTGACGAACATGGACCGCTTCGAGACGGCAGGTGTAACCGTCATAACCGAGTTTTAACGCATGACGCCACCCTGAGCCGCACTGAACAATAGTTTAGAAATCTCTGAACTATCTATTTGCACTTCCCTATTCTTTCCGCCAACCGCCCCTCCCTACTATTGGCGGCAACAAAGGAGCCTTTCCACAGAGATGCGGCCCGAAGATTGCCTTTTCTGATTGTCACTGCCGTTTTTTGTGCGTTTCGGTTAGCGCCGCAACGCCGCTGTGTCAATCATGCGAAGGCACCTTTGGAGCAGATCGATGAAGTTGGAAATATTCCGAACGTTGTGGGGCTACACCGCGAGCAAGGCACAAGCGCTGGAGGAGCTGCTTGAAGCCGGGCTCGATGGCATGGAAGCTCGCCTGCCCATGACCGCCAGCGAACGCGCCGAGTTCGCAGCCTTTCTACGCGCCAACCACGTCAGCTATATCAGTACCGTCTTCAGCGCCTACGATGTTCTGCCGCAACAATCGGCGAGCGTCGACGAACACCTTCTGGACCTCGATAAAAAACTCGGTTGGGCGGCTGAGTTATCGCCGCGCTTCATCAACCTGCTGGCTGGCAACGACCGCTGGCCACTGGTACAGCAAGTCGACTTCTTTGGCCGCGCGATGGACGTCGCGCGCAAGCATGGCCAGGTGTGCGCCTTTGAAACCCATCGTGCGCGCTCGTTGTTCAACCCCTGGGTCACCCTCGAGCTGATTCGTCAACTGCCGGACCTGCGCTTCACCAGCGACATCAGTCATTGGGTCGTCACCTGCGAGCGTCTGCTCAACGATCCGGAAGACGACCTCAGCGCCTTCGTCGAACGCGTTCACCACATTCAAGCCCGGGTCGGTTATGACCAGGGGCCCCAGGTTCCCCACCCCGCCGCCCCCGAGTATGCCCAGGCGCTGGCCTTCCATCAGCAACATTGGGAGGCCATCTGGCGATCCCAGGAAAACCGCGGCTATCAGGTCAGCACGCTGACACCGGAGTTCGGTGCCGACGGCTATCTGCATCACCTGCCCTTCACCAATGTGCCGGTGGCCGACCTGTGGTCGCTGAATGTGTGGATGGCAAACACCGAGCGCGAGCATTTCCGCCGCTTCAGCGGTGCCTCAACCCGATAAGGAGCGTTCCCTCATGCCTGACAAAACGCCAAAGGCCGCCAACTTCAATCGCATTCCGCTGGTGGACATCGCCGGGCTGTACAGCGACGACATCACACAGCGCCAGGCAGTGGCCGAAGAGCTCGGTAACGCCGCCCGCGCAGTGGGTTTTCTGTACATCAAGAACCACGGCATCGAGTCGTCGCTGATCGACGGCTTGCGTCACGCGGCAAAGGACCTGTTTGCGCAATCCCTTGCGTACAAGATGCAGCACTACATCGGCACCTCCCGCAGCCACAAGGGTTTTGTGCCTGAAGGCGAAGAGGTCTATGCCAAAGGCAAACCCGATCACAAGGAAGCCTTCGATGTCGGTTTTGAAGTGGGCGAAGACGATCCGCTGGTCATGGCCGGGACCCCATTGATCGGCGCCAATGAATGGCCAGACCTGCCGGGTTTCCGTCCTGCCGTCGAAGCTTACTACGCAGCGGTGTTTGCGTTGGGTCGTCGCCTGTTCAAGGGCTTCGCGCTCGCATTGGGCCTGGAAGAGGACTATTTCGAAGCACTGGTTACCCGCCCACCGTCGAAACTGCGCCTGATTCACTACCCATTTGACCTGGCCGCCCAAGACGCACCCGGCATTGGTGCGCATACCGACTATGAGTGCTTCACCATTTTGCTTGCCGACAAGCCAGGCCTCGAGGTGATGAACGATCAGGGGCACTGGATTGATGCGCCGCCCGTGGACGGTGCCTTTGTGGTCAACATCGGCGACATGCTGGAGGTCATGACTGCGGGTACGTTCGTCGCTACGGCTCACCGAGTGCGAACCGTCAGTGAAGAGCGCTACGCCTTCCCACTCTTCTACGCATGCGACTTCCATACGCAGATCAAGCCACTGCCACAGTTTCTTGAAGGCGCTAAGGATTACGAGGAAATCACCATCGGTGAGCACATGTTCGGCCAAGCGCTGCAGACCTATCAGTACCTGCGCCGCAAAGTCGAACGGGGCGAACTCAAGCTGTACGAGAAAGCGCGCAAGCCATCGAGCTTCGGTCACTTAAAGAGCCAGGCGCAGGACGCGTCCTGATGCAACCCTCAGCCTGGTCACACCGCCCTGTTTAACCACCCGCCCAGCCCTACTTTACCGACGTGGAGTCATCGATGATGCGCAATCCAATCAATAATGCTGTCCGCTTGACCCTGCTGGCCGTCGCACTCCTTGGTGCAGCTGGCGCCCATGCCGCAACGACGGTGACACCCGGCATACTCAAGGTCGGCATGGAAATCACCTATCCGCCCTTCGAGTCATACGACGAACATAAAAACGTCGTCGGTTCCGACCCCGAGCTGGCGCACCTGCTCGCCAAGCACCTGGACCTCAAGGCCGACTTCGTTGACACCAAGTTTTCCAACCTGATCCTCAGCCTGAACGCCGGTCACTACGACGCGATCATCTCCGGCATGTACATCACGCCCCAGCGGCAGACGCAAGCGCAAACCATCCCGTACGCCAAGACCGGCGCAGCGATCATGGTGCTTAAAGACAGCCCGCTGAAACCGAAAGTACCGGAAGACCTCTGCGGCCTGAAAGTCGGCCTGGAAAAAGGCACCACGTGGGTGGCGCAGTTCAACACGCTCTCGACGGACTACTGCACCCCGAATAACAAGGGCGCGATTATGGTCAGCGAGTTCCCGTCCGCACCCGAAGTGACCCAGGCGCTGCTCTCCGGCAATGTGCAGGCTCAGGTCGAGATCGACGGCGCCGCCGGCATGATCGCAGAACGTACCAAGGGTCGCGTCGTGGTCAGCACCGAGCACTCGATCTACCAGCAGACGCTGGGTATTTACGTCAAGAAAGGCAACGACGCGCTCTATCAGGCACTGCTCAAGGCCTTTGAGGCGAGCAAGGCGTCCGGTGAGTACGCCGCCCTGTTGAAGAAATACAACCTCGAAGAACCGACTAACTGACTCAGTGCAGCCCTGTGGGAGCGAAGCCGCTCCCACCGTCGGCGGCTTTCGCTTGACTGCCCGGCCCAGGTGAAGCCTGCGTCGACGCCAGCAGTTGGAGGTACACATGCAATTTGAATGGCCTTACTTTTTTTCTCTGTTTTCGCTCTCGGACTTCTGGAAAGCCTGCATTACGGTGGTGGAGCTCAGCACGCTGGCCTGGTTCATCGGCATGCTGCTGGGCTTCCTGCTGGCTTCGGCCAAGCTCTCGGCCACGCGTTGGATCAGCGTGCCGGCGTCGATTTATATCTGGTTCTTTCGCAGCGTGCCGCTGCTGGTATTGGTGGTGTTCGTCTATAACCTGCCGCAGATGTTCCCGGTCACCCGGGGGGTACTGTCCAACCCGTTCTATTCCGGCCTGTTGGCCCTGGTGGTCACCGAAGCGGCCTATATGGCGGAAATCCACCGTGGCGGCTTGATATCCGTGGCCAAAGGACAAAAAGAGGCCGGCCGCGCGCTGGGCATCGGCCTGCTCGGTTTACAGCGTCTGATCGTGATCCCACAGGCGTTCCGCATTTCCCTGCCAACGCTGATCAACGAATACATCACCGTGGTGAAACTGACCTCGCTGGTCTCGGTGATTTCCTTGACCGAACTGTTGACTGTGGGCCAGCGCCTTTACGCGCAAAACTTCCTGGTCATGGAAACCCTCTCGGCTGTGGCGGTGTATTACGTGCTGATCGTGACCGTGCTCGGCTGGCTGTTTCATTGGCTGGAGCACCACCTGGAACTCAACAACCGCACACCCCAAACGCTCGATGACATCAGCGTGGGGCGTCTACGCGCGTCACGGGCGACGCCCCCTTCGACAAGCGCTGGCAAAGCGCCTGGGCCTGGCTCCGCACCCGCCCTGCAACTGGTCAACATTCACAAGCGCTACGGCCAGCATGCTGTGCTCAAGGGCATCAACCTTGATGTAAATGTGGGTCAGGTGATTTCCATCATCGGCCCCTCGGGCTCGGGAAAAACCTCGCTGATTCGCACCGTCAACGCCCTGGAAAGCATCGACCAGGGCGAGATCATTCTGTTCGGCGAAAGCTATATCCACGCCGGTGACAACACCAACACGCAACAAGTACGCCGTGGGGTACAGCACATCGGCATGGTGTTCCAGAGCTTCAACCTGTTTCCTCATCGCACGATTCTCGACAACGTTACCCTCGCGCCGCGCTATCACGGCCGCGACCAACTCATCAGCGAACAGCGCGCCTACGCCCTGCTGGACAAGGTCGGACTGCTGGCTCACGCACAAAAATATCCGCATCAGTTGTCTGGGGGTCAGCAACAACGCGTGGCAATCGCCCGCGCATTGGCCATGGACCCGCACATCATGCTGTTTGATGAGCCGACGTCAGCCCTTGACCCGGAACTGGTGGGCGACGTGCTCAAGGTCATCGGCGACCTGGCAAAAGAAGGCATGACCATGCTGATCGTGACCCACGAGATGGACTTCGCCCTGTCCATTTCCGACCGGGTGATTTTCATGGAAGACGGCCTGGTTGCGGTGGATGCGGCGCCTGGGATGATTCGTGCCGATCAGTGCGGCGAGAGAATCAAGGCATTCATGCGGGTTTAAACCCGGCGTGAGTGGGGCCTGAAACTCGAAACGCAAGCGTCGCTGATCAGCGCTCACACCCACTCACTGTGCTCTCAGCTCCTTGCCTTGAGCCGGACACTGGCAAACGTCGATTCCCCCCGCGCCTGCTCCAAGGCACTCATCGGCATCGGCATCGGTACGGCGCGAATCATCGGCTTCAAAATGACGGCTCGCTCTCCTGCCGTCACCAGGCGCTCGTCACTGGGCGGCACACCAAAGTACTCGCGGTAGCATTTGGAGAAGTGCGGTGTGGACACAAACCCGCAAAGCAAGGCCAGCTCCACGATCGAAATGGGGGTTTGCTTAAGCAACTGCCGCGCGCGGA
The DNA here is from genome assembly GCF_012030485.1 of Pseudomonas sp. B14(2022). Lineage (NCBI taxonomy): Bacteria > Pseudomonadati > Pseudomonadota > Gammaproteobacteria > Pseudomonadales > Pseudomonadaceae > Pseudomonas > Pseudomonas sp. B14(2022). The sequence goes on along the minus strand of NZ_JAAUVM010000015.1, from coordinate 20,037 downwards.
TCAGCCGCAACCGCAGGTAGTAGCGCGAGGGTGAACAGTGCAGGTATTTCTGGAACATTCGCTCAAGCTGACGCCGTGACAGGGCCACATACTCCGCCAGTTCATCCAGGTTGATCGGTTCTTCCAGGTTGGCCTCCATCAGCGCGACGATTTCCTGCAGCTTCGGTTGCTGGGTGCCGAGCATGTGCTTGAGCGGCACGCGCTGATGGTCTTGCTCATTGCGCATGCGCTCGTACACGAACATGTCCGAAATCGCCGCCGACAGCTCGTGCCCATGCTCACGCCCAATCAGGTGCAACATCATATCCATGGGCGCGGTGCCGCCCGAGCTGGTCAGGCGATCGCGGTCGAGGGTAAACACGCTGGCGCTGAGGCTCACCCGTGGAAAGGCTTCCTGCATGGCCGCCAGCCATTCCCAATGCACACTGCATTCAAACCCGTCGAGCAACCCCGCCCGGGCCAATACCCAACTGCCGGTACAAATACCACCCAGACGCTTCGAATAACGTGCCTGGGTACGCAACCACTTCATCAACTCGTCGGTCACCGTGCCTTGAATGCCCGTACCGCCGCACACCAGCACGATATCGGCGCAAGGCGCACTGCCTATCGAACAGTCAGGTGTGATGGGCATGCCATCGCTCGCCCAAACGGGATTACCGTCGGTGCTGGCCGTCTGCCAAGAGTAGAGTTCCTGGCCTGCTAGCTGGTTGGCCATGCGCAGCGGCTCTACGGCAGACGCCAGTGAGATCAGGGTGAACTGGTCCAGCAACACAAACACCAGGCGGGTCACCGGCCGAGCGTTCATGGCTGCGAGGCGACCGGCATCGGCTTGCGCTCAGGTTCGGGTTGGCGTGCAGTCAGGACGCCGACCAAGGAAATCAGCAAGGCCAGGATGATCGTCGAAGACACCTCGAAGCGATGCTCGGGGGTCAACAGCATCACCGCCAATGCGCAACAGATGAAGACAATGACCACCCAGGTCAGCCAGGGAAACAGCCACATCTTGAACGTCAGCGTGACATTGCGGCGCTGCAGGACCTTGCGCATGCGCAGCTGCGAAACGGCGATCACCAGGTACACCAGCAAGGCGATGGCCCCCGAACTGGCCAGCAGAAACTGGAACAGCCCGGCCGGCATGAAGTAACTGAGCAAGGTCACACCGGCACCGAGGACCGTGCTGGCGATCACGGCGGCCCTTGGCACACTCGCCGCCGAGGTCTTTTTCATCAGCGCTGGCGCGTCCCCGCGCTTGCCCAGGGAATACAGCATGCGCGAAGCAATGTAGATGGACGAGTTCATGCAACTGGCCACGGCGATCAACACCACCACGTCCACCAGTAACTTGGCGTGGGGAATGTTCATCAGTTCCAGGGCACGTTGATAAGAGCCTACCGACGCCAACAGCGGGTCGTTCCAGGGCACCACGGAAATCACCACAAAGATCGACAACACGTAAAACACGCCGATACGCCACATCACCGAACGCGTGGCCCGGGCGATATTCTGCGCCGGGTTGCTGGACTCGGCTGCCGCAATGGTGACGGCTTCCGTGCCAATAAAGCTGAACATGATGGTAATGAAAGCCCCGACCACCGCAGACAGGCCGTTAGGTGCGAAACCACCGTGTTCTTCCATCAAGCGACTCAAGCCGCTGGCCTCCCGCTCGGGAATCCAGCCCATCAACACTGCGCCTCCCAGGCCGATGAAGCCGATGATCGCCACGACCTTGGCCATGGCAAACCAGAACTCGAATTCGCCGTACTTGGAGACGCTGAACAAATTGGTGACCACCAACAAAAAGATCGACAACAAGGCAAACAGCCAAGCGTCGATCTGGGGGAACCACTGGTTGAGGATATGCCCGGCGGCCAAGGCTTCGATGGGAATCACCAGCACCCAGAACCACCAGTACAACCAGCCGATCGTAAACCCGGCCCAGCGCCCGATGGCCTGGTCGGCGTAGGTCGAGAATGAGCCGGTGTCGGGATTTGCCACCGCCATCTCCCCCAGCATGCGCATGACCAGCACGACCAACAGGCCGGAAAACAGATACGCCAGCATCACCGCCGGCCCCGCCGCCGCAATGGCGTGCCCGGACCCGACAAACAACCCCGCGCCGATAATGCCTGCGATGGAGAGCATGGTGACATGGCGCGGCTTGAAGCCCTGCGCCAACTGGCCGTTTGAATCCTTGGAACTCAGGCTATTCATCGTTGTTTTTATTCTCTGTGATCGACGTTAAGACGTACTGACTGGAGGGTCAGGCGATCATCGTTTCTTAATGACGAGTCACAGTACGCGGCATCCCTGCCGCGAAAACAGCCTGATAACGGCACTCAGTCGCCTGATATCGACATCGAGACAGGCTGCTTAGCCGCATTGCAGAGCCTCGCTAACCACAGCCCACCTGGGACTACTGCCACCCTCCCCCCATCACCTTATACAAACTCACCCGATTACTCTGCTCTGCCAGGCGCAGGGTGATCAGGTCCTGCTGGGCGCTGTACAGCGAGCGCTGGGAGTCCAGGGCTTCGAGGTAGCTTTGCGAGCCGGCGCGGTAGAGCGCGTCGGACAGGTCGTAGCTCTTCTGGCTCGCCTCGGTCAGCGCTTGCTGGGCGGTGAGGCGCTGGTCCAGGGTGCTGCGCACGGCCAGGGCATCGGCGACTTCCTTGAACGCGGTTTGCAGGGTTTGCTGGTAGGTCTGCACCTGGATCTCTTTCTCGACTTTGGCGGCATCCAGGGTCGCGCGGTTACTGCCGGCATCGAAGATCGGCACGCTGATGCTCGGGGCGAAGGTCCAGGCGCCGCTGCCGGCCTTGAACAGGCTGGACAGTGACGAACTGGCGGAGCCCGCATTCGCGGTGAGGCTGATGCTGGGGAAAAACGCCGCACGGGCCGCGCCAATGTCAATATTCGCGGACTTGAGGCTGTGTTCCGCCGCGAGAACATCGGGGCGTCGCTGCAACAGGCTCGACGGCAGTTCGGCCGGCACCTGCACCAACGCCGCCGCCGATTGCAGGTGGGCGTCGGGCAGCAAGGCGTCTGGGATGTCGCTGCCAACCAGCAGGCGCAAGGCGTTGCGGTCCTGGAGAATCTGGCTCTGATACTCGGCCACATCGACCCGCGCCGACTCGACGGTGGTCTGCGCCTGGGCCACGGCCAACGCTGTCGAACCACCCAGGGCGTGGCTGCGCTGGGTCAATTCGTAGGTGGATTGCTGGCTGGCCAGGGTCTCCTCGGCCAGGTGTAGGTGCTGGTTGTCGGCGGCCAGGGTCAGCCAGGCGGTGGCCACTTCTGCCACCAGGCTGATTTGCGTACTGCGCCGGGTTTCGGTCAGCGCCAGGTAGTCTTCCAGCGCTTCGTCCTGCAGGTTCTGCACGCGGCCGAACACGTCGACTTCATAGCTGCTAAGCCCCAGTTGCGCACTGTAGTCGTGGCTGGTGACGGCCGTGCCGCTGCTGGACAGCGAACCCGGCGTGCGGCTATGGGTACCGCTGACACTGGCGTCGATGGTCGGGAACGCCGCGGCGCGCTGGATGCGGTATTGCGCCTGGGCCTTCTCGATATTCAGGCTGGCCAGACGCAGGTCGCGGTTATTGGCCAGGGCCAGGGTTTGCAGGTGTGCCAAGCGGCGGTCGGTAAAGAACTGCTGCCACTGGATGTCGGCCGGCACCTCACCCTGCACACCCGCTTGCCATTCGCCAGGCACCGGAGCCTCGGGCTGCTGATAGTGAGGCGCCAGGTTGATGCAGCCACTCAGGACCAATGCGGCCACTAATGGGCAGAGAAAGCGAATCATGCGTCACCTTTTTCGACAATGGGCGTCGTGCTGACACGGCCAAATCGGCGGCGGATCAACACAAAAAACAGCGGTACAAAGAAGATCCCCAGCACGGTGGCGCTGAACATGCCGCCCAGCACGCCGGTACCGATGGCCCGACGCCCGGCGGAACCTGCGCCACTGCTCACGGCCAGGGGCAGCACGCCGAACATGAAGGCCAGGGAGGTCATCAGGATCGGCCGCAAGCGCTGGCGCACGGCGATCAGCGTCGCCTCGCGCAGGCTGTTGCCCTGCTCTTGCAGGTGCTTGGCAAACTCAACGATCAGGATCGCGTTCTTCGCCGCCAGCCCTACGGTACTCAGCAGGCCGACCTGGAAGTACACGTCATTGCTCAACCCGGTCAATCGCGTGGCCAACACCGCGCCGACGATGCCCAGCGGCACTACCAGAATCACCGAGAATGGCACCGACCAACTCTCGTACAGTGCGGCCAGGCACAGGAACACAAACAGGATGGACACCGCATACAGCAAAGGCGCCTGAGACCCGGACAGACGCAACTGGTAGGACTGGCCGGTCCATTCGTAGCCGATGCCATCGGGCAGTTGCCGGGCAATCGCTTCCACCGCGTCCATCGCAGCGCCGGAACTCACGCCGGGCGCCGGGTCGCCGACCACTTCCAGGGAGGATGTGCCGTTGTAGCGCTCCAGCAAAGGCGAGCCATAGCTCCAGGCACTGCTGGCAAATGACGAAAACGGCACCATTTCATCGTTGCTGTTACGCACGAACCAGTGATCCAGATCCGCTGCTTGCATGCGGGTGCTGGCCTCGCCCTGCACGTAAACCTTCTTCACGCGGCCCTGGTTGAGGAAGTCGTTCACATACGTACCGCCCAACGCCGTGGACAAGGTGCTGTTGATGTCGCTGGTGCTCAGGCTCAAGGCCCCCGCCTTGCGGTCATCGATGCTGATTTTGAGTTGCGGTGCGTCGTCCAGGCCATTGCTGCGCACGCCCAGCAGGCGCGGGTCTTGCCTGGCCAGCGCGATAAACTGCTCGCGCGCCGCCACCAGCGCATCGTGGCCAAGACCGGCGAGGTCCTTGAGCTGCAAATCAAACCCTGAACTCTGGCCCAGGCCTCGCACGGCGGGCGGTTGCATCACGAACACATCGGCATCGCCAATGCTTGCCAGGGCCAACGTGGCGCGTTGGGCAATCGTGGCGGCATCGTCTGAGCGCTCACTCCAGTCTTTCAAGCGAATAAACGCACGCGCGGTGTTCTGGCTGTTGCCGCCCATACCCAAGCCGCTGATGCTGATCATCGCCTCGACTTCTGGCTGCTTGAGCATGTACTGCTCGAACTGGTGCAACACCGCCTGGGTACGGCTGTCGGTGGCCCCCACTGGCAGCTGGATTTGCGCCATGAGAATGCCCTGATCCTCATCCGGCAGAAACGAGGTGGGCAAGCTGGCGTAGCCCGCAGCCATGGCTGCGGCGATCAGCGCGTACACCACCAGGCTGGGCCGTGAGCGTTGCAGGACAGCGCCGACCAACGCTTCATACGCGCTGGAGCAACGCTCAAAAGAACGGTTGAACCAGCCGAAAAAACCCCGTTGAACTGCGTGCCCCGGCTTGAGCAACGTGGCGCACAGTGCCGGCGTGAGGGTCATCGCGACCACCACCGAAAGCACCATGGCCGAGACGATGGTCACCGAAAACTGCCGATAGATAATCCCGGTGGAACCCCCAAAAAACGCCATAGGAATAAACACCGCACTCAACACCAGGGCGATGCCGACCAGTGCACTGGTGATTTCATCCATCGATTGCCGCGTGGCCGCCAGGGCCGACAAGCCCTGCTCGGCCATCACCCGTTCGACGTTTTCCACCACCACGATCGCATCGTCGACCAGCAACCCAATGGCCAGGACCATGGCAAACATGGTCAGGGTATTGATCGAATACCCGAACAACGCCAACACACCCAACGTGCCCAGCAGGACCACCGGCACAGTGATCGCCGGGATCAGCGTGGCCCGCAGGTTTTGCAGGAACAGGAACATGATCAGCACCACCAGCACGATGGCCTCGCCCAGGGACTTGACCACTTCCTCAATGGACAGGCTCACAAAGGGCGTGGTGTCGTAGGCGATCACGTTCTTCAATTGCATTTCAGTGGGGTAAAACGGCGCCAGCTCCTTGAGCTTGGCCTTGACTGCCTCGCCCACGTCCAGCGCATTGGCGCCCGCCGCCAGTTGCACGCCCATGGCGGCGGCCGGCTTGCCATTGAGGGCCGAGTTGATGTCATAGCTCTCGCTGCCCAACTCTACGGTCGCCACGTCGCCGAGCAGCACTACCGCGCCGTCGCTGCTGGACTTGACCACCACATTGCGGAACGCTTCGGCCGTTTGCAGTTTGCTGCGCGCGCTGATGGTGGCATTGAGTTGCTGGCCCTTCACCGCCGGCAATGCGCCGAGCTGGCCGGCTGACACTTCGGTGTTTTGCGCCTCCAGCGCGGCGCTCACATCCGACGGCATCAGCGCGTATTTTTCCAGCAGCGCCGGGTTCAGCCAGATGCGCATGGCGTAGCCCGAACCGAGGGTCTGTACGTCCCCCACCCCATCGATACGGCTGATGGAATCGAGCAAGGTGCTGGAGATGTAGTCACCGATCTGGGTGCCGGTGACACTGGGATTATCCGAGGCCAGGGCGGCAATCATCAAAAAGTCCGAGCCGCCCTTGGTCACGGTCAGGCCTTCGCTCTGCACCGACTGCGGCAAGCGCGACTCGGCCTGTTGCAGCTTGTTCTGCACCTGCATCTGCGCCACATCCGGGTCGGTGCCGGCGCCAAAGGTCAGGCTGATACTGGCACTGCCCGCCGAACTGCTGGAGGCCGACATGTAGGTCAGGTTGTCCAGGCCTTTCATTTGCTGCTCGATGACCTGGGTCACCGAGTCCTCGACGGTCTTGGCCGAAGCGCCGGTGTAGGTGGCGGAAATACGCACGGTGGGCGGCGCGATGTCCGGGTACTGTTCCAGCGGCAACTGGCTGATGGATAACGCGCCGCCGAGCATGATCACAATGGCGATGACCCAGGCGAAAATCGGTCGATCAATAAAGAAACGTGCCATGTTCAACCCTCCTGCGCCAGGGCGCCGGCATCTGCGGCCTGGGTCTGGACCACGGCGCCGATGCGGACTTTTTGCCCACCCTCGACGATCACCTGGTCACCGGCCTTCAAACCGGCGGTGACCCACCACTGGTTGCCCACGGCGTGGTCAACGGTGAGCACGCGTTGCTCGACCTTGCCGTCAACCACCAGCAACACCGAGGTCACGCCGCTGGCGTTGCGGCTCACGGCTTTTTGCGGGACCAGGATCGCCTGGTCATCGCGGGCCTGCTCTAACACGCCGCGCACGTACATGCCGGGCATCAGCAAATGCTCCGGGTTGTCGAACACTGCACGCAAGGTCACGGTGCCGGTGCCCTGGTTGACGCTCACCCCGCTGAACTTGAGACGGCCGTCGTGGTTGTAGGCGCTGCCGTCATCCAGCTTGAGGCTGATGCGGGCCTCGCCGTCTCCATTGGCCTGCAATACGCCACGGGCCAGGTCGCGCTTGAGGGCGAGCAACTCAGTGGTGGACTGGGTCACATCCACATAGATCGGGTCGAGTTGCTGCACGGTGGTCAGCGCGGTGTCCTGGTTGGCCACCACCAATGCACCGGGGGTGACCGTGGAGGTCTCAATGCGCCCGGCCACCGGCGAGCTGATGCGGGTGTAGGCCAGGTTGATGCGAGCGGTGTCGAGGTCGGCCTGGGCCACTTGAACATCAGCGGCGGCGGTCAGCAGGGTGGCCTGTGAGTCCTCGTTGGTTTGCTGGCTGATGGCGTCGATCTTCACCAACTGGGCATTACGCGCGGCGGTGGCCTGAGCCGACTTCAAGGTGGCGCGCGCCTTGGCCAGGCTCGCCTGCGCCTCAGCCAGCGCCGCCTTGTACGGTGCCGCATCCAGTTGGTACAGCGCCTGCCCGGCTTTCACCTCGGCGCCTTCGACAAACAGGCGCTGTTGCACGATACCGCCGACCTGCGGGCGAATCTCGGCGACCATAAAAGCCTGGGTACGCCCGGCCAGTTCAGTGGTTCGCACCTGGCTCTTGGGTTGCACGGTGATCACCGAGACTTTGGGGGTGGCGACGTCGGGCGCGGGGTCGCCAGCCGAGCAGCCGCCGAGCAGCACCAGAATGATGAAGGACATGAGAACCGCGGCGGTTACCAGGTATTTGGCGAAAAATTTAGTCGACATAGTTGCCTCTGCAAGACGGGGTGGTGCAAGCCTCACCCTCATGCTGAAAGGCAAATGTGCAGGAAAATTGAAGATTGCCGGCCTGGGTTGAATCTTTCGTCCGTGGGGGCCTAAATGGACGCGTCCCTTTGGTTACGGCCCCCATTCATGAAGTTGAGTATCTCCACCAAGTTGTTTGTCGCGGTGCTGGCCGGTGTGTTGCTGGTCATCCTGAGCATGGGCCTGGCCACCAGTTGGAGTTTTGGTCGCGGGTTCCTGGGCTTTATCAATGAGCAGGCAATGGAGCGCATGGCCCAGGTGGTGCCGCGCCTGGCCACGGCTTACCAACGTGAGGGCAACTGGGACTTTCTGCGCAATCGGCCGGATCGCTGGTTTGACGTCATGCGGCCTGACCCGGATGCCGCGCGTGCGTCGGATGATTTCCGCCCGCCGCTGGCGTCGGACTTGACCGGTGCACTGTTTCGCATCGCCCTCCTCGATAAAGACAAGAAACGCGTCACCGGCTACCCGGCCATTGGCGAGGATGCGCTGATACAGCCCGTGGTGGTGAACAGCGAAACCGTCGGCTGGCTGGCCGTCACGCCGTTCCAGAGCGTGACCGAAGCCGGTGGCGAACGCTTCCAGCAGTACCAACTGCGCACCAGCCTGGTGATGGGCGTGTTCTCGTTGCTGCTGGCGATGCTGATAGCCTGGTGGATCGCCCGCACGCTGCTGGAGCCGGTCAAGCGCGTGGCCGCCGCCACCCACCGTCTGGCCAGCGGCGATTACGGCAGCCGCGTGGCCGTGGCCTCCGACGACGAAGTCGGCCAATTGTCCCGCGACTTCAACCAATTGGCCTACACCCTGGAGCGCAACGAAAAAATGCGCCGGGAGTTCATGGCTGATGTCTCCCACGAACTGCGCACGCCGCTGTCGGTGCTGCGCGGCGAACTGGAGGCGATCGAGGACGGTGTGCGCAGCCTTGACCAAAGCTCAATGAAGTCGCTGCAAGGCGAAGTCAGCATGCTCAGCAAGCTGGTGGATGACCTGTATGAACTGTCGCTGGCGGACGTGGGCGCCCTGACCTACCGCAAGGCCCCATGTCGGCTGAACGATTTGCTCGAAAACAGCCTGGCGATGTACCGGGAGCGCTTCACGGCCCGCCAGTTGCAGATCGACCTGGAGCTGCCGCGCCAGCCCGTGGAGCTGCTGGCGGATGCCAGTCGCTTGCAGCAATTGTTTTCCAACCTGCTGGAAAATGCCGTGCGCTACACCGACGTCAACGGCACGTTGCGCATCAGTGTCGGTGTCGACCGCGACACGGTGCGTATCGACTTTCTCGACTCCGGGCCGGGCGTGTCCGCCAGCCAGCTGCCACGCTTGTTCGAGCGGTTCTACCGCGGCGAGTCATCGCGCAACCGCGAGCATGGCGGCGCGGGCCTGGGCCTGGCAATCTGCCGTAGCATCGCCAACGCCCACGATGGCAGCCTGGTTGCCGACCACTCGCCCTACGGCGGCCTGTGGCTGATCCTGCGCCTGCCCCGGAGCCTGTGAACCATGAACGATGAACAGCCGATCCTGATCGTCGAAGACGAACCCAAGCTCGCGGCCCTGATGCGGGACTACCTCGAGGCGGCCGGCTACACCACCCTGTGCCTGGACAATGGCCTGCACGTGGTGCCCGCCGTGCGCGCCCACGAACCCAAATTGGTCCTGCTCGACTTGATGCTGCCCGGCCGTGACGGCATGCAGCTGTGCCAGGACCTGCGTGGTTTCAGCGCGGTGCCGATCATCATGATCACCGCCCGCGTCGAAGAAGTGGACCGCCTGCTTGGCCTGGAACTCGGCGCCGACGATTACATCTGCAAGCCCTTCAGCCCCCGCGAAGTGGTGGCCCGGGTCAAGGCCATCCTGCGCCGCAGCCCGCAGTTGCTGGACACCAGCGCGCCACGCCTGCTGATCGACGAGGCCCGCTACCAGGCCTCGCTGGACGGCATCACGCTGGACCTCACGCCTCTGGAGTTGCGCCTGCTCAACACCTTTGCCCGCGCCGCCGGCCGCGTATTTTCCCGCGACCAATTACTGGATCACATCTACTCCGACCACCGCGTGGTGACCGACCGCACGGTGGACAGCCATATCCGCAATCTGCGGCGCAAGCTGGAACAGGTGTGCCCGGGGGAAACGCCGATTGAGTCGTTGTATGGGGTTGGGTATCGGTTTCAGTTGGCTGAAAAGCAGCCACATGCCTGAAAACACCCCCTCCCACATTGGATTCTTCGGTATTGGAGGATTGGGGTTACATCGGCGTGCTGCCGATTACCCGCAGCGCCAACCCCTCGTACGCATCCAGGGTAATGGTGAACTCACCCTCTGCAGTCAGGTCCCCTTCTACCCGTTCGTTGATGATGTCCACCACCATCCCCGCCGCGATGTCCGGCAGGTGCAGGGTTTCGGTGATCGGCGTGGCGCCGAAGTTCAGCGCGGTGATTTGCGTGCCTTTGTTGGCCGGCAGTTCGTGGACCATGATCAACAGCCCAGGGTTCTGTACGTCTGGCACCAGTATCTGGCGGCTGGCGGCGATGTCGTAGGCACGGCGCACGGCGAGGATTTTTTGCAGTTGCGAGGCAAACGATTCCGGGTCCTGCAACTGACTGTTGAGGCTGCCGTAGAGGCTTTTCGAACGCGGCATCTGGCCGGCCGACAATTCTGCGTCCGGGTTCAGGTCCACCAGGTCGTAGGCGCCGCGATGAATCCAGCGGGTGTCGCCATCCTGCATCAAGTGCGCGACTTCCTCGGCGGCCAACGGCAGCGCGCCTACCAGGTCCCAGCCGGACAAGGCGAACACCCCCGGCTGCATGGCGTTGTACATCACCAGCAGCAAGTGGATCTGGCGAATCTGTTGAATGTCCGCAGCACTGATCGCCTCCAGGTCGCGAATGCCCAGCGCCGCCGTGATGATGCTGGCGGTGGTGCAGGACACCCCATTGGTGACGAACTTAAGGTTATACGGCGCGTGCTCGCCGGCCAGGCGCTCGTACATCTGCTCGCGGATATGCTCGCGCAGGATATTGCCGGGGAACGTCTGGCCCTGATACAGGAAGGTGTCGTGGGCATGCAGCGTCCAGAAGTGCACCAGCTCCAGGGTCAGCTCATCGTGGTTCTGCAACGCATGGATCAGCGAGCCGGGGTCGATGCCCTGGCGATGCATTTCGCGCAGCATCAGGCGCAGGAATTCGGCGTCGCCCATCAACAGCGCGTGCTGGTACGCCGGGCGGGTGATGAAGTCATAGGACAGGTCGGCACCGCCATGGGACATCGACGCAATGTCATCCACCGTGAGGTTCAACTCCTGGAAGCTGAAACCGCCCGCTTTGCGAATCGCCCCGCCCAGCAACTGGTTACCGGTAATCGACAGCGGATGGCTCTCGGACCAGGCCGTGCCATCGAGGGTGCGTTCCACGCCGAGGAAACCATTGGCGTCCAGGCGCAGGATTTTCGCGCCCATCACGTCAATGGCGTGCAAGGCGTCGCCGATGATCATCTGCTGCGCGGCGAAGGTCGGGTCGAGCCAGTTCAGCGAGGGCTGGCCTTCCTTGAAGTAGTGCAGGTACACCCAGCGACGCGGCTTGCCATCCACGCCGATGACCACGGGCGTGGTGCTCCAGTCCGTTTCCTTGACGCCGGGCTCGAAGAAAATCACCCGCTGCAACTGGCCGACAATATAGTGCTTGTCGCGCAGGGCATCGACTTGCAGCGGGCTGAGGTTCTGCGCGTCGCGGCCCTCAGCTACATCGGGCAGCAACGGCCAGTCTTCCTCGCGGATCTCCACCATGTGGTAAAGGCCGGGGTAATCCTCGTAGGCCATCTCCGCCAGGCGAAAGTCCGCGCCCTTGCCGGTGTGGGACGGAATCACGTCGTCGATGATCACCGCGTTGTGCGCCGCCGCCATGCGCGTCAACGCCTGCAACTGCGCCTCGGTGCCCAACTGCGGGTCGATCTCGAAGCTGATGCGGTCGAAATTGCCGTCAATGGTTGGCGTGTGCTGGTTGCCGGTGAGGCCACCGGATTTTTTCAGCGGGCCGTTATGAATGCCCTGGATGCCGATCTTCGACAGCGCGTGCCACAGCGTCTCGTCCCCCAGCGCCTCCAGCACGGTACCGCCCTCGCGCGTCACAATCGACGCCGGGTAGGCGGTAAACCACACCGACGACAAAGCCGAAGCATCACGCGGCCGGGTCTGCGCATACGGCTGTTGCCACAACCGGCCCTGGCCCGAATAGAGCTTGGCGCGCTGGCGTGCTGCGTGCAGCATCGATTGTTCCACCAGCCAGTTCACATGGTTGTTTTCAGCCGCGGTCATAAGCTTGGTACCTGTCGTCGTTAAACATTACTCGTGAACATATGAGGGTTCGGCGGGCCATTCGTTGCATTGCAATGTAGCTTGCCTGAACCGGGGGCTCGGGCGTTCAGCAGGTTTCCCGATACTGCCTCGGCGTAAACCCCGTCGATGCCTTGAACTGCCGCGTGAAAGCGCTGTGGTCGGTATAGCCGCACTGCAGCGCGACTTCGGTAATCGGCATGTCGCTGTGCAATAACCGATGGGCGTGTTCCAAGCGTACTTTCTGGATCATCTGCCGGGGTGTCAGGTGGAACACGCGTTTGCAGTAGCGCTCCAGTTGCGCCACGGAAATCCCGGCGATGCGCGTCAGTTCGCCGAGGGTGACGCGGCGGTTGAAGTGCCTGCGGATGTGCTCGTCCACGGCGGCCAGGCGTTGGTAGGCCGGGTGGGTTTGGCTGGCCGATTGCAGGTCGACCGAGATGCCGGCCAGGCCGATGATGCGGCCTTCGTGGTTGTACAGCGGCCATTTGTGGGTGAGGCACCAGCCGGGTTCGCGGCTGCCGTAGAGGTGCAGTTCGAGTTGGTCCTCCAACACAAAGCCCTGCTCCAGCACGCGCCGATCCTGCTCGGTGTAGCCCGGCCCCAATTGTGCGGGAAAGACGTCGGCGCTGGTCTTGCCCAGCAACGGTTGCAACTGCTTGAGGCCGCAGCGCTGCACCAGGGTGCGGTTGGCGAGGACGTAACGGGCGTCCAGGTCCTTGATGAAGATGGCGGCATTGGGGATCACATCCAGCATCGGCAGCAGCTGCGCCACACCGGCCAATAGCTGCTCGATGCTGTGGGGAGGGCTTGCCCCGTGCCCTTGGCAAAGGCTCGCAAACGCGCTTTGAAGCATGAGTGTCACTCCCCGTTTTCACCTCGATGGCAAGCAGATTGCCCCATGCCCGGGGTGCTGTCGAGCAGGGCGGACTGTGCTGAATTCGTCATCGATGCCAGCAAAAAACATCAATCGCCGCCGCGCTTGCGCGTTCACGATAGGGCCACTGCATGCCTATCCATACACTCACAAGAAGGCCCCCCCACAGCCTTCATAGAGGGAGCGCGTTATGAAGCGACTGCATGTGATCGACTCCCACACCGGCGGCGAACCCACGCGCCTGGTGATGACCGGCTTCCCCGCGCTCAAGGGCGCGAGCATTGCCGACCAGTTGGAAAACCTGCGCACCGAGCACGACCCGTGGCGCCGCGCCTGCCTGCTGGAACCCCGTGGCAATGACGTCCTGGTCGGCGCGCTCTACTGCGCGCCCGTCACCCCAGGCGCCACCTGCGGGGTGATCTTCTTCAACAACGCCGGTTACCTGGGCATGTGCGGCCACGGCACCATCGGCCTGGTGGCGTCTTTGCACCACTTGGGGCGCATCCAGCCGGGCGTGCACACCCTCGACACCCCGGTGGGGCCGGTGGCCGCGACCTTGCACGACGACGGCGCCGTGACCCTGCGCAACGTGCCTGCCTATCGCTATCGCCAGCAGGTGACGGTGGATGTACCGGGCCACGGCGCAGTCCAGGGCGATATTGCCTGGGGCGGCAACTGGTTCTTCCTGGTGTCCGAGCACGGCATGACGCTGGAGATGGACAACGTCGACGCCCTCACCGACTACACCTGGGCGATGCTCAAGGCCCTCGAGGCGCAGGGTATCCACGGCGCAGACGGTGCCCTGATCGACCATATCGAACTGTTCGCCGACGATGCCCACGCCGACAGCCGCAACTTCGTCATGTGCCCCGGCAAAGCCTACGACCGCTCACCCTGCGGCACCGGCACCAGCGCCAAGCTGGCGTGCCTGGCCGCCGATGGAAAACTCGGCCCCGGCGAAACCTGGGTACAGGCCAGCATCACCGGCAGCCGCTTCGAAGGCCGTTATGAATGGGACGGCCAATGTGTCATCCCCTTCATCACCGGCCGCGCCTACATGACCGCCGACAGCACCTTGCTGATCGACGAGCAGGACCCGTTTGCCTGGGGCATCTGAGCCCATCCCTTTTGATTGAACGCTGCAAGGAGCTAGGACAATGAGCGATAACGTCTTCACCGGTTGCATCCCCGCGCTGATGACCCCGTGTACCGCCGCGCGCAAGCCGGACTTCGACGCGCTGGTCGCCAAGGGCCGCGAGCTGATAGATATCGGCATGAGCGCCGTGGTGTACTGCGGTTCCATGGGCGACTGGCCGTTGCTCACCGAAGCCGAACGCCAGGAAGGCGTGGCGCGCCTGGTGGCGGCCGGCGTGCCGACCATTGTCGGTACCGGTGCGGTGAACAGCCGCGAGGCGGTGGCCCACGCCGCCCACGCGGCCAAGGTCGGCGCCCATGGCTTGATGGTGATCCCACGCGTGCTGTCCCGTGGTGCTTCGGTCACCGCGCAAAAGGCGCATTTCTCGGCGATCCTCAAGGCCGCGCCCAACCTGCCGGCGGTGATCTACAACAGCCCCTACTACGGCTTTGCCACCCGCGCGGAGTTGTTCTTCGAACTGCGCCGCGAACACCCGAACCTGATCGGCTTCAAGGAGTTCGGTGGCGCTGCCGACCTGCGCTACGCCGCCGAGCACATCACCTCCCAGGACGACAGCGTGAGCCTGATGGTCGGCGTCGATACTCAGGTGGTGCACGGTTTCGTCAACTGCAACGCCACGGGCGCGATCACCGGCGTCGGCAATGCCTTGCCCCGCGAAGTGCTGCACCTGGTGGCCCTGAGCAAGCAAGCCGCCAAGGGCGATGCTAAGGCCCGGCGCCTGGCGCGGGAACTGGAAGCGGCGCTGGCGGTGCTGTCGTCCTTCGATGAAGGCTGCGACCTGGTGCTGTATTACAAGCACCTGATGGTGCTCAACGGCGACCAGGGCTACGCCCTGCACTTCAACGAGACCGACGTGCTCAGCGATGCCCAGCGGCGTTACGCAGAAACCCAGTACGCGCTGTTTCGCCAGTGGTATGCCAACTGGTCGAGAGAGGCGTAGCTGATGCACGACCCTGACCCTGCAGATATCGCCGTAATCGGAGCCGGCATCATTGGCGTTGCCTGCGCCCTGCAGCTGGCGCGCCTGGGGCGGAAAGTGCTGGTGATCGACCAGCAGGCACCCGGCATGGGCGCCTCCTACGGCAATGCCGGGCACCTGGCGACCGAACAGGTGTTCCCGATCGCCGACCTGTCGATCCTCAAGCGCTTGCCCGCCATGCTCATGGACCCCATGGGCCCGCTGCGCCTGGACTGGAAATACCTGCCGCGCGCCCTGCCCTGGTTCATCCGCCTGCTGCTGAACCTGCGCCCGGCGAGTTACCAGCGCACGGTGGAGGGTATTCGCGCGCTCAATGAAGCGAGCCTCGGCGCCTGGCAGCGTTTGCTGGCAAGCATCCAGCGCGGGCACCTGTTGCGTGAAGACGGCTCGCTGCTGGTGTTCGAACATACAAACTCCCGCACCGCCATTGATGAGCTGCAACGCCGCATGCAGGCGCAAAACGTGCCGGTGGATTTCTGGTCGGGGGATGCCATACGCGAGGTTGCCCCGCAATTGAGCGCGCAGATCCAGGGCGGCCTGTTTTTCCCGGGTACAGGGCACTTCCTCGACCCTTACCGGTTGGTCTGCGAATTGGTGGATGCGGCCAAGGCCAAGGGCGTGCAGTTCCTCCAACACCAGGTGCTGGATGCACGGGTTGAAGGCGACAGCGTCAGCGTGAGTACCGATCAAGGCACCTTTGCCGCCCGCCAGGTCCTGATCGCCTGTGGCGCCCACTCGGCCAGACTCACCGCCGCCCTGACCGGCAAAAAAGTCCCGCTGGACACCGAACGGGGCTATCACCTGATGCTGCCCCATGAACAGCAACGCCTGCCGTTTGCCGTCACGTCCCTGGAACGCAAGTTCATCATGACGCCGATGGCAGGCGGCCTGCGCCTGGCCGGCACGGTGGAATTCGCCGGCCTCGACCGCCCACCGAACATGGCACGCGCGTGGCAGTTGCATCGGTTGAGCCAGGGACTGTTTCGTGAGGACCTGAGTGCAGAGGATGCGACACCGTGGATGGGTTTCAGACCGTCGCTGCCGGATTCGCTGCCGATTATTGATCGGGTGTGTGACGGGAAGGTGCTACTTGCGTTCGGGCATCAGCATTTGGGGCTGACGCAGGCGGCGGTGACGGCGGAGATGGTGGGGCAATTGGCGTCGGGGGCGCCTGCGCTTTCAGGGTTGCCGGCGCTAGGGCCGTATCGACTGGGGAGGTTTTGAGAAGAACCGCCACGTCCAAGCACTGCAACTTGCACAAGCTATTTCAAACGCGTGCTTTTTGTGGTGAGCTCGACAACTCCCACATTTGATCTTCATGGTTTTGCAGACGGTGCTCGCTTCACTGAACGAGACTACCGGTCGAAGCTGCCAACAGGGCATCCGCCATGCCTTGGATTTCCTCGCGCATCCACAGCTTTTCCAACCAGCCGCCAGGAATCGCTTGGGCGCCATAATACGCACCGGCCAGTTGGCCGACGATGGCTGCGGTGGTGTCGGCGTCATCGCCCAAATTGGCCGCCATCAGCACTGCCGCCGCAAAGCTGTCGGTATGGTGGAAGCACCAGAGTGCGGCTTCAAGGGACGCCACGGCGTAGCCGGTGCCGACGATGTCGTCACGGGACTTCTCCAGGTAATTGCCCTGCGCAAGTGCGGCGACTTTGGCGGTCGCGAGGTCCATCTGCGCCAACTGCAAGACCTGATCCTTTGAACCCCCCTCAAGCGCATTGCTGATTGCCTGGGCCAGCACCAGGCAGCACTCGATTGCTTCCTGAGCAGCGTGGGTGGTGCGCGAGCTTTCGGCGGCGTAATGGCGGATACGTTGAAGGTCCGGAAAGTAAAACAACACCACCGGTGCAAGGCGCATCATCGAACCATTGCCGGCGGAATACGGATCCGTAGAACCTGAAAAGGGGTTTGCACTGTCTTGATACGCTGTGAGCGCTTTGCTAACGGTCAGGCCGATATCGAAGCAGTCGCCGGTGGAGCTCAAATAGCCCCATTTCCACCAATTCAGATAGCGGCCCATCTGATCTGCCGCGTCAAACCCCTCTTTGCGCAGCAGACTTTCGGCCAGGCACAGCGCCATTGAGGTGTCGTCTGTCCACTGGCCAGGCTTGAGGTTGAATGGCCCTCCTCCCACCATATCGGTGAGCGGTGTAAAGGTGCCACGGGGCATGAACTCGACCGTGGTACCGACTGCATCGCCGCAGGCCAAGCCCAGCAAACTGCCGCGATAACGATCCAAACGTGTAAGAGACATGGGTCCTCCTTGAAAAATCATGCCAGCGTGCATAGAGCGGCAGCCACTTTACTTGACCAACCGCTTCTCCTTGGAGGGGCGATATCCGAAATACGAGCTGTAGCACTTGCTGAAATGGCTCGGCGAGACAAACCCGCACGCCACCAGCACCTCCACCTGTGACAGTTCGGTGTGCTGCAACAGCCGGCGTGCTTCGGTGACGCGCAGCTCCATGTAGTAGCGCTGCGGCGTGGTGCCCAGTTGTTCCTTGAACAGGCGCTCCAGTTGGCGGCGCGAGCGGCCGGCATAGACAGCGAGTTGGTCGAGTTCCAGCGGCTCTTCGAGGTTGGCGTCCATCAGCTTGACCACTTCGCGCAGGGGCGCGCTGACGCTGACGTTTTCGGTGGGTTTGATCCGCCGATAACGCGATTCTTCGAAGGCCAGGATGTCTTCGATCCCTTCGACCAGGGCTTTGTCATGTAAGCTTTTGATCCAGTCCAGGGCCATGTGGAAGGCGCCGGAGGGGCTCGACGCGGTGAGGCGGTCGCGATCGATCACGTAGGGTTCGCTGGTGACGTGGGTGGCCTTGGACACTTCCGCCAGGGCCGGGCGGTGTTCGGGGTGGATGGCACAGCGGTAGCCTTGCAGCAGGCCGGCGCGGCCGAGGAACCATGCGCCGTTCCACAACCCTGCGAGGCTCACGCCCTGCTCGGCGGCCGTGCGCAGCAGCTGGATCAAGGGGTCGCCAGCCTTGAGTTCGGTGCGAAAGCCGCCGCAGATCACCAGCAGATCCAAGCCTTGCAGCGCCGGGGCATCGAGACGCGCATCCGGGCGGATCACCAGGCCCAGGTCGCTGATGACTTCCCCGTCATCACAACCGTAGGTGCGCGAAGCGAACAGGTCAGGACGCAGCAGGTTGGCGGTGACCACGGTGTCGAGGGTCTGGGTGAAGGCAGGCAGGGAGAAGTGTTCGAGCAGCAGGAAGCCGACGCGGGTGACCGATGCCGGCTGGGAGGTTTCGTTGAGGTAGCGCAGGTTCTTGCCTTTCATGCCACCGCTGAACTGACGTCTTTCCATCGAGGGTTGGCCCAGTTTTATTGTTGATGCAATGGGCGCCATCTTAGGGGGAAAAGCCGTGGTTGTCCCAGGCACTGATCTTGAAAAAATCGCAGCCCCCCAAAGCCCGTCGCAGAACAGTCGCAAGCGCATCTGATACGGTTTTTTCTTTGCTATCTGCGCCTGTATTGAAATGCCGCCTGGGCGGACAATAGCCCACATCCCCACCCCCTTCCCTTCGGAGGCCGTATGACCAAGATGGCGATTTTCCTGTTCGGTTTTTTAGTGCTGACCATCGGCATCGGCCTGCTGGCGACCATCTCGCCGGTCTGACGCCTAGCCGGCAAACAACATCGGGTACAGCGACAGCACCAACAGCCCGGCCATTGACCAATTGAACAGCCTCAACCAGCGCGGCTCGCGCAGCACATTACGCAAGCCGCTGCCACATCCGACCCACACGCACACGCTGGGCAGGTTGACCACGGCAAAGACCAGCGCAATCACCAGCACGTTGGTGACATAGCCCTCAGCGGGCGTATAGGTGGTAATGGCCCCCAGCGCCATGATCCACGCCTTGGGGTTCACCCACTGAAACGCCGCCGCGCCGAGGAAGGTCATGGGCTTGCCGTGTTCATCACTACTATCGGACAGGCCGCCCGCCGTGGCGATCTTCCAGGCCAGGTACAGCAAGTACGCCGCGCCCACGTAGCGCAACACCGTGTAGGCCCACGGGAACACCTTGAACACTTCGCCCAGGCCCAGGCCGACCGAAATCACCAACAGCATGAAGCCGATACTGATCCCCAGCGCATGGGGCATCGAGCGGCGAAACCCGAAGTTCACCCCCGAAGCGAGCAACATGGTGTTATTCGGACCCGGGGTGATCGAGGACACGAAGGCGAACAGCACAAAGGCTGAGAGCAGGCTGGTAGACATGACCATGGTGCGGCATCCGAGCGGTGTGATATGCCTGTGACAGTAGTGGGTTATGCCCCTCGGCGCCCCGTACAGCCAGGCACGGATCGAGGCATACACTTCAGGCGCAAATAATTCAGGCGCTTTCACAAACCTTTCACAGACGCCCCCTTATGGTGAATCCAGCTCCTAATGAACATCCCTTTTAGCCCGTGCTCCCCATCGCGGGCTTTTCTTTGCCTGGGATTTAAGCCGGGCAAAAAAAGAGGCAGGCCATTGTTCATGGCCTGCCTCTCGTTGACTAACTATTAACGCGGACCGCCCCCAGGGCCGCCGCCTTGACCATGCCCCCCACCGCCATGGCC